>NZ_CP044551.1 GCF_009859475.1 Hydrogenophaga sp. BPS33 | reverse complement strand
GAATGCCCCTCCTGTCCGCCGACCAGTGCGGCCAGCGCCTGCCGCTCGGCGGCGATTTCTCCGACTTCAAGCTCAACCGCAAGGGCGTGGCTCTCGCTCCAATACTGCCGCAGCAGGGCGGTGCGTTCCCAACGGCTCACGGTGCCGTTCTGCATCGCCTCGGCGACACGCGCCTGGAAGGCGCTGGAGCCGGTCTTGTAGGCGTTCTGCAACTGGCGATAGCCCAGGGCGTCGATTTCCATCGACTGGTAGATCGTGGCGGCTGCGCCGGCCCCCAGGACAAGCAGCAGGGGCACCAGCATGTTGCGGCGCAGCCAGCGTGCGAAGGTCTTCATTGCTCGGTGCCTCCCATGTACGAATTGGCTAGGCCGACCGCGAGCTGTTCCGAGGTTTTGAGGTTCATTTCTTCCAGTCCACGAAGGTAGGGCTTACGACGATGTTCGGCGACACCATCAGGCCGCCCGGCGTGACGTGAACACCAAGCGAGCCGGACACCGGCAGGCCGCCGATGTTGTGCATGCGGTAGCTCGTGCCGCCGTAGTAGTAGGGGCCGCTCGCGCAGCCGCCCAGGGCGGCCAGCAGCAGCGGCAGGATGGCGAGGCGAAGCGTTTTCATCTGTACCCCCTCGGCCGCTACACGTCGGCCTGTTGTTGGTCGGGTTGCCAGCCGGCCATGTTCACCTTGGCCGTGCCGAAGCCGATTTCGCGCAGCAGCTTCAAGGCCGTGCCCGGCTCAACGAACAGGCGCGGCTTGCGGTCGGAGTAGCGCACCAGCACCACGCGCCCGCCCGAGCGGGAATCGGCCACGAGGTAGAAGCCTTTCCCGTGCGCTTCGAGCGTGACGGCGGCAAGGCCGCCCGTCTCGTGCGTGGCGCGGAGCTGTTCAAGGGTCATGCTGTGCATGTTCATCGCGTGGCCCTCACTCGTCCGGGGTGACGTGCTCGATGATGAGGTCGTCCAGCTCGGCGGCGAAGGTGTGCGCGCGGCCATCGGCCGCGCTCGCCGCTGCCAGCTCCCAGGCCAGCGGGCCGGCGCTCGGGCTGTTCAAGTTGTCCTCGATCACGCCCAGGCATTCCAGCTTGTGCATGCCGGCGTCCAGCTCCGGCTTGGCGTGCTCGGCGATGAAGTCGGCGAACTTGCCAGCGCCTGCCGGCGTGAAGTCGTGGATTTGCTGATAGGTGTCCATCGGTGTTCCTCCTGGTGGTTAGCGACGGGACACGGACACGTCCGCGTCCTCGGGGATGTCGAACTTCGAGAAGGCCGCCGCGCGGGCGGCTTCCTCGGTCGTTTCATGGACGGTGCCGAGATAGCGGCCGTCCGCGTACACGTTCCATTCCTTCATTGCGTTGCCCTTTCGTTGGTGACGGAAGCATCGAGGCCTGGCGGCGTGTCTGTCGCCAAGCCTCGATGCGGGTTCTTGCCCGCGAAGTAGTCGGGCCGCGCCTCCAGCTCGCGGGCGATCAGCTCGTCGGCGAACAAGGGCGCGGCCTTCTCGACGCGGCGCGCGAGATTGCGGCGGCGTGCCTGCGCCTTGCGCTCGTCGCTCCAGCGGCGGATTTCGGCCGGCTGCGGGAAGTCAACGCACACGGCATAGCCGGTGCCGGGCTTCCAAAGATCGGCCACCACGGGCGGGCACTGGTCGCCGGCCGGAACCTCGACCGCCGCCAGTTCCAGCGGGCCAGGGCAGGGCTTGTGCGGCAGGCTCCAGCGCAGCGAGTAGCGCCACAAGCCGGCCGGCTTCCTGGTCGTGGTGGACGCGGCCCGCATCATTCGGCCCGCAGCTCGTCAAACCAGCCGGATGCCACGCGCTGGCACTCGCTCACGCTCTCGGCTTCGCCGATGGGGTCGTCCATGTCCTCGGACGCGGCGAGGGTGAAAATCTCGGCCTCGGCGTCGTACTGCGCCCAGGCTTCGCGGCCCAGGTCGCGGTCGGCCAGGACAAGGAAGGGGCGGCCGTTGTGCTTGCTCATGGTCGCCACCTTAGAAGCCCTGCTTCGTCAGCTCGGCGGTCATCGTCTTGGCGACGATGCCGGCCTGCTCGTCGGACAGCGTGCCAGTGATGGCTTGCAGCGCCTGCGCTGCGGCCATCGCCTTGGCGAAGTCGGCGCGTAGCTCGCGCACGGCCTTGGCCTCGCCCGACTCGGCGAAGCGGCGGTAAATGTTGGCCCACTCGCCCCAGGTCGGGGTCATGTCGATGGTTCGCATGGGTAGCTCCTTATCGGCTGATTTGGCGATCACGTTTAACCGTTCTCGATGTCCAAACTATACCATATTGGCAAATAAAAAGGTGGAAACGTGGGACGAAAGGGCAAAATTTTTTTGCCCTGTCTTGGTGACGCGGCCGAGCTGGCCAGGAGCTGCGGCCGTCACCATGTCGCGGTCAGGCGTACCACGTCACGGGGCGCGGCGTGCCGTCCCACTTCGACAGCTCGCCCAGGGTGTGCCAGCCGGTCGCGCGGCGGGTCTTTTCCTTCGCGCCCTGGACGTACTGGCCGGGCTTCGGTGTGCTCTTGCCGGTCATGCTGCCCGGCGCGCTCTCGATCCGGTCGGCTTCCAGCTCGCGCACCGTCGCCGAGCGGCCGGACGGCACGCGCACCACTTCGTAGAACGTGACGTTCGTCTGTTCGTAGCCCCACACGGAATAAACGATGTCGCCCACGGCCAGCCCGTGGCCGGCCTGCTGCCGTTCGCGCTTGCGCGTCTCGATGCCTTCCTCGTACTCCACGAACGACGCCAGCGAACGGTCGCGGGCCTCGGCGCTGCCGAACGCCAGGAAGCGCGCCGGCTTCGACTGGCGGCCCTTGTAGGCCAGCAGCGCGGGGCCGCGCTTGCTCTCGTAGCAGTAGGCCACCACGGCGGCGGCGGGAAATTCGCGGGTTTCGGCGTTCTCGGGGATGAATCGGGCCATGTTGTGCGCTCCTGGTCGTGTCGGGTAGCGGGTGCCCTCGTCGGGCACCCTGCGGGCTTAGTCTTCGTTCGGCAGGCCGATGGTGATAACCGGCTCGCCGGCATCGCCGGGGCCGATGTGCATCGCCAGCGCCACGCGGCGCGGCCGGATGCCTCGGCCCTGCACCGGCACGCGGTACAGCTCGAACACGCGGCGGGGTTGATCGCCACGCACGCGGGCGGCGAGTCGGGCCATATAAATCACGTCCCAAAGGCGGCCGGCTTCGTCCTGGATCGTGGTCTTGCGCTTGTCGGTTTCGGCCGTCCACTCGACGCAATCGGCCCAGGCCGCGCGGGTGATGGCGACGGGCACCGTAAAGCCGGCCTCGCGGGCTGTCTCGCTCACGTCGATCAGGTCGCCGTCCTCGATGAGCTGCGCGCGGGTGTGCGTGTGGATCACGTCGGATGCCTGGAAAAGTTCGTTCATGGTGTGCGCTCCTGGTCGTGCTGTTAGGCGGTTTGGCGGGGGTTGCAGGCGATGCCCTCGCGGCGGCAATAGGCCACGATGTCCGCGCGCTCGGCGAGGCGGTCTTTGCCCTGGCCGAAGGTGAGAACGTCCATCGCGGCGGCGACGTGCGGGGCCATCCACTTGATGGCGGCGCGGCCGTTGTCGCGGATCAATCGGCGGGCTTGGCGGTATTCGGTGCGGGTCATGGTGTTGGCTCTCCAGTGCAATACAAAATCAGCGTGCGCGGCGCTTCGCGTCGTCCAGTCGCTCGGCCAGCTCGGCGTCGGTGATGCTCGCGGCCGTCACCAGTCCGCCGCCGAACTTCGCCCAGCTCATCAGCGACAGCGAGCCGTCGGCCAGCCGGCCCCGGTAGTCCCGATGCGTGTCGCGCCAAACGGTCTTGAATGCGGCTTCGCGCTGCTCGCCCTCGAAGGTCGGCGCTTCGGCTGGCACCAGCTCGACGGTGCGCCAGGGGTAGGCGGTCATCTTGCTGACCATCACGCTGCATTCCTTCTCGGTCATCGGGTAGGCTGTTTGACGCTCGCGGCGGCCCGTCTTCGTGTTCACGACTTCGATGTGAAACAGGACGGTTTTCTGCTGTTCAACCTCTGCTCTGCTAGATGCTTGAGCCGGCTTTTCAAACTGAACTTGTTGGTGAGTCATGTCGCATTTCTCCTGTGGTGTTGAACCTTGCTCCGCTGAGTGCCTTTCGCCGTGATTGCCCGTAGGTGGGCCGGACAGGACGGCGCGGAAAGGGAGAAACCGGAAGCCGCAGCGCAAGCGAGCGCAGCGAGTGCGAACGGGTGAGGATTTCAGGGCTTGCCCGGCCCTTGGAGCGACGGCATGGCTGGACTACCGTCTAGGGCAGGCGAAAGGTGCGCAGTGGAGCAACGCCACCGGACGATGACGACATGCCACCAAGGGCGGGCGCGGAACGCGAGCGCCCTACGGCCGACGCAGGCGGCACAACCAGACGGCCGCGCCGGCTGCGTAGCGGCAAAGCCGCCTTTCTCCACCGCCAGCGGCGGGGGCAGCGTGCATGAACCAGCCGGCCCGGCTGTGTGCAGTCTGCCGACGTGGCGGCAGTCTGCGGGCTTGTGTGCAGCACGGCGACGTGTCGCGGTGTGCATGGACTGGTTGCCCGCTGCGCGGGCCTACACACCGCCCCCTTCCTGCCCTGGGCAGGGTGGGGGAAAGGGCGTCTTCGACGCCAGGGCGCGGCACCATGTCGGCGCAGCCGGCCGAACGGGGGTTTATCCCCATGTAAAGGCAGGCAATGATTGGTGACGCGAACGGGTCTTTGCTACTCAAACTGTCGCCAACTTGCTACAATTTGGCGACTGTGGACGCTCACCTGGTGATGCCAGTTGTCACCAGTTGGGCCGTCCAGCGCCGGAGGCGCTGCCGAGAGGGATTGACGCCCGAATGGGGCGAGACAAGGCCGTGGCCGCAGGCTCGATGCGGAGCACGAAAGCCCGTCCCGGCGTAGCCGGGCGAGCATGGGCAGGGAGCATTTTTTAAGCCGTAATTAGCCGAAACCACTACCAAAATATAGTGTTTTGGCGATACAATGTGAGTCGTTTTTGACTATGACCGACCCGAACGAAAACAGGACGAGCATGAAACTTCCTCCATGTAGTCCCGAGAACAGCATTCTGGAGGGCGATCTAGAGCTGGCCGTACTTCAAAAAACCCTTGACAAGCTCAAGGTGATGGAAACGCCAGTGGGCTTCTATGTCGTCGTTCTCTTGAAGTGGGCTGAGGGAAAAGAGTGGTATTTGACAACCCGACGCGACCGGAACATGCCGAAGGTTTTCAAGGACTTGAAACGTATGAACGATCATCTGCGCGAGGCTTATCCGACCGATAGCTTCGAGCTGTTTCGCAACCAGGAACTGCCGCCGCGACCGAAGTCGGCCAAGCCGGCGCAAAGCTCGAAGGCGAAGCCGGCACGCACCGCGCGCAAGACCAAAAAAGGGGGTGAACACTGACCAAAATATGGTATATTGGTAGCCGTTTCCTCGCTAAAGGGAGTCGGTTACATGCTGGATTTCATGGTCTTGGCGCAGCAATGCGCCCCTACGGTGGCCCCGCAGACGATGGCGGCCGTCGTGCAAGTCGAATCGAGCTTCAACCCCTACGCCATCGGCGTGGTGGGCGGAAGGCTCCAACGTCAACCCAAGTCGCAAGCGGAAGCTGTTGCGACGGCCAAGGCTCTTGAAGCCGCTGGCTGGAACTTCTCGGTAGGGGTTGCCCAGGTCAACCGCTACAACCTGCCGAAATACTCCCTAACCTACGAAGAAGCCTTCGAGCCGTGCGCGAACATCCGCGTCGGCTCGAAGATTCTCGAAGACTGCTACACGCGGGCTTTGCCCCGCACCGAGGGCGACCGGCAACGGGCGCTGCACTCGGCCTTCTCCTGCTACTACTCGGGCAACTTCACGCGCGGCTTCCGGCCTGACAAGGCCGGCGAGCCGTCGTATGTGCAAAAGGTCTTGGCGCAAGCCAACGTCGAGGCAAAGCCGATCCCGGTCGTTCCGTCGATCGCGCCGGGTGCAGCACGCCCGCAGCGCGTGACGGCGGCCGGCTCCGGGCCGGTCAAGGTGACGGCCCAGGGCGCGAGCGATGGGCCGCCTGCCGATCATGCCCCGGTGCTGCTGCGCCGGGCGAGCGAAGCGCCCGCGCAGCTCAAGCCCGTGGTGACAGGCGCATCCGCCGCGGCGGATCTGACTGTCGCCAAGGATGACGCGAAGGCCAGCCAGGGCGAGCAACCGGCGCAGCCGGCGCGCTCGGCCATCGTCTTCTGAGGGGGTACACGATGAAGCTCATGGTCGTGGAAAGCCCCAACAAGGTGAAGAAGATCGAATCCATCCTCGGCGACGGCTGGAAAGTCGTCGCCAGCGTGGGCCATGTCCGCGACCTGCCGAAGCACGACATCGGCCTGGAAGCGCCCGACTTCGCCTTGCAGTACGAATACATCCCTCCGGCCCAGGTACAGGGCCGGACGTTCCCAGGCGGCGAGGAACGAGTCGCCCGCATCCGCGCCCTGTCCGGCAGGGCGGACATGATCTTTCTGGCGACCGATCCCGACCGCGAGGGCGAAGCCATCGCGTGGCACCTGAAAGACGCTCTCGGCCTGGACGAAGGCGACTACGAACGGGTGACGTTCGATGAAATCACCGAGAAGGCGATTCGGGCGGCACTGTCGCAGGCGCGCAAGATCGACGCCGATCTTGTGCAGGCCCAGGAAGCGCGGCGGGCACTGGATCGCATCGTCGGCTATCTGGTGTCGCCGCTGCTGTCGAACATGCTCGGGCAAAACCTGTCGGCCGGCCGCGTGCAAAGCGTGGCCGTGCGACTGGTCGTTGACCTGGAGCGCCGCATCGTGGCGTTCAAGAAGACGAACCACTTCGGCGCGGTGGTGAAGTTCGACGGCGGCGTGTGGAAAGCGGAGTGGGACACGAAGCCATTCATCACCGAGGACGTGCCCTATGTCCTCGATGAAGCCCTGGCGAAGCAGGCCGCAGGCTGCCGCCAGTTCAAGGTGCTGGACTCCGGCACCGACACGGCGCGCGAAGCGCCGCCGTCGTGCTTCTCGACCTCGCTCATGCTGCAAGCCGCGAGCGTCACGCTAAAGCGCGATCCCGAGCTGACGGCGAAGGATGCGCAAAAGCTGTTCGAGCAAGGCGCGATCACCTACATCCGCACCGACAGCGTGAACATCAGCGACGAGGCCATCGCCGAGGTGCGCGCCTACGCCGAAGGGCAGGGCTGGAAGCTGCCGGACGCGCCGCGCAAGTTCAAGACGAAGGCGGGCGCGCAAGAGGCGCACGAGGCCATCAGGCCGGCCCATATCGACGTGCTGGAAGCCGGCGAGGACGAGCATCAGCGCAAGCTCTATGCGCTCATCTGGAAGCGGACGGTTGCCTCGCAACTGGCCGATGCCCGCTACAAGGTGAACAGCGTCACCTTGGAAGCGACCGATGGCGCGAAGCCGTTCCAGTTCAAGGCCAAGGGCCGTACCCTGATTGAACAGGGATGGCGAGTGCTGACGGCGAAGGACGCGGTGGAAGACAAGACGGACGACGAGGCCGAGGACAGCGCCGGCAAGGTGCCGGTGCTCGATGTCGGCAGCGCGAAGCAGGCCGACAGCGGCGAGCTGCTGCGCAAGGTGACGAAGGCACCGCCGCGCTTCACGAAAGCGAGTCTCATCAAGAAGCTGGAAGACGAAGGCATCGGCCGCCCGGCGACCTATCCCGCGATCATGGGCAACATCATGGCGCGCGGCTACCTTGTCGAAGACAAGCGTTATCTGGTGCCGACCGAGACAGGCACCATCCTGGTGGAACATCTGGTGAAGGCCGGCTTCGAGTTCATGGAGCTGGCTTTCACGCGCGAGCTGGAATCGCAGCTCGACCGCATCGCCGAAGGCGAGCGCGAGTACCTGGACGTGGTGGCCCCGGCCTACGATCAGTTGAAGGCCGAGCTGGACGCCATCGCCCAGGGCGGCGACTTCAAGCCGCGCTTCGCGTGCCCGAAGTGCAGCGCCGGGCTGCGCAAGTACCAGAAGCCCGGCAAGCTGCCGATCTGGTACTGCACGAACGACGAGTGCAAGACCTTCCTGGACGACGTGGACGGCAAGCCGGTGGAACGCAAGGAACACCCGTGCCCGAAGTGCTCCACGCCCCTGCGGCGGTACAAGAAGAAGGCGGGCGGCCTGGGGTGGTTCTGCCCGACCGACGACTGCAAGACGTTCATGGACGACGACAAGGGGCGGCCGGTGGAACCGAAGGTTCACCCGTGCCCGAAATGCAGCTCGCCGCTGCGGCGCTTCCAGAAGAAGGACAAGGAAAGCGGCAAGCCCATCAAGGGCGCGTTCGCGTGGTTCTGCACGAACGATGAGTGCAAGACCTTCCTGGACGACGAGAAGGGCCAGCCGGTGGCGATCAAGACGGCCCCTTGCCCGTCCTGCGGCAAGCCGATGTATCGCCGCAAGGGCCAGTACGGCTACTGGTGGGGTTGCAGCGGCTTCAAAGACGGCTGCAAGGTCATCATGGACGATCAGGCCGGCAAGCCTGTACCGAAGCAGGCGAAGGGCGCAAAGCCCGCAGCCAAGGCGACGGTGAAGCGCGCGGCGGCACCTACGCGGCTTGTTCTCAAGACGCCAAAAAAGTAGAAAAACGCTCGCCAAAATATACTATTTTGGCGCGGCCTGTTGTATAATCCGGCAGGCACGGATAACGGGGAGAACATTGCAGCATGAACTAGATTGGACGCTTTTCAACCGGCTTGCCGGCCGGCCTACCGGCTACCTTTTTCTTTCACTTCAGGAGCAAATGAAATGACGACTGCTACCACTTCCAACAACCGCATGGCCGTGATGCTCGGCTTCCTGGTGATGGCCGCGCTGTTCGCGGCCGAGCCGGCGCTCGCGCAGACTGGCGGGCTGGACAAGGTGAACACCTTCATGGACAACGTGCTGGCCGTGCTGCGCGGCGTGTCCATCACGACCGTGACCATCGCCATCATGTGGGCGGGCTACAAGTTCCTGTTCAAGCATGCCGACATCGCCGAGGTCGGCAAGATTCTGGCCGGTGGTCTGCTCATCGGCGGCGCGGCCGAGCTGGCCCGCTACCTCCTGTCCTAAGCGGGAGGTCACGCGATGTCGGCACCAATGGATGACTTCGATCCGCGCGATCCGCTGTTCAAGGGTTGCACCCGGCCGGCCATGCTGTTCGGCGTCCCGTTGGTGCCGCTCGCAGTGGTCGGCGGGGTGGTGGTTCTCATCAGCGTGTGGACGACGATCCTGTTCGCCTTCACGCTGATTCCCATCGTGATAACGATGCGGATCATCGCCAAATCGGACGATCAACAATTCAGGCTCTTGGGCCTGAAATTCGTGTTCCGGGTCATCAACCGCAACAAGAACGGGCGCTTCTGGAAGGCATCGGCCTACAGCCCGATTGCCTTCACGAAACGCAAGTGAGAGGGACTTATGTCTGCCCTGCCAAAACCTAAATACTTCGACCAAGTGAACAATGAAAGGGCGGTTGCGCCCTTCATTCCTTACAGCAGCCATGTGTCGCCGAACACCATCGTCACGACGCAGGGCGATTTCCTGCGCGTGTGGCGCGTGGCCGGCATCAGCTTCGAGACGGCAGAGCCGGACGAGATTCTGCGGCGCAAGGAACAGCTCAACACGCTGCTGCGCTCCATCGCTACCAGCAACGTGGCGCTGTGGACGCACAACGTCCGCCGCCGCACGTCGGACAGGCTCAAGGGCGTGTACGACAACGACTTTTGCCGCGAGCTGGATCGCAAGTATTACGACAGCTTCGTGGGCTATCGCATGATGGCGAACGAGCTGTATCTGACGGTCATCTACCGGCCGAATCCCTCGCGGATCGGCAAGGCGATGGCGAAGTCGGCGCGGCGCACCGTCGATGAAATCCTCAAGGATCAGAAGGCGGCCATCCGCAAGCTGGACGACATCGCCTATCAGGTCGAGGCCAGCATGCGCCGCTACGGCACCGACGAGAAAACCGGCATCGAGGAACTGCGCACCTATGAGGACGAGAACGGCATCGTGTGCTCGCAGGCGCTGGAGTTCTTGAACTTCCTGGTGTCCGGCGAGTGGCAGAAGGTGCGCGTGCCGGCCGGGCCGCTGAACGCTTACCTGGGCACGGCCTGGGTGTTCGTGGGCGCGGAGACTATCGAAATCCGCTCGCCGACGAAGACGCGCTACGCGATGGGCATCGACTTCAAGGACTACTCGGCGCACACCGAGCCGGGCATCTTGAACGGTCTGCTGTACGAGGATTACGAGTACGTCATCACGCAGTCGTTCAGCTTCATGAGCAAGCGCGACGGCAAGGACTTTCTGGAGCGGCAGCAACGCCAGTTGATGAACGCCGAGGACGGCAGCGCGACGCAAATCGCGGAAATGACGCAGGCCATTGACGAGCTGATTCAAGGTCAGTTCGTCATGGGCGAGTACCACTACTCGCTGCTGGTCTTCGGCGAGACGGTCGAGAAGGTGCGCCGCAACACCACGTCGGCCATGACGATCATTCAGGACAGGGGTTTTCTGTCCGCCTTGATCGCCACGGCGACCGACTCGGCTTTCTACGCGCAATTGCCTTGCAATTGGTCGTACCGGCCGCGCGTGGCCGGCCTGACCAGCAAGAACTTTGCGGGCCTGTGCAGCTTCCACAACTTCCGCGCGGGCAAGCGCGACGGCAACCCGTGGGGGCAGGCCGTGACGCTGTTCAAGACGCCTTCGGGCCAGCCGCTGTATTTCAACTTCCACTACTCGAAGGGCGACGAAGACGCCTTCGACAAGAAGGTGCTCGGCAATACCCGCGTCATCGGCCAGTCCGGTGCGGGTAAGACGGTGCTGCTGAACATGCTTCTGTGCCAGTCGCAGAAATACAAGCCGCGCTCGCCTGTCGGCTTCACGACGGTGTTCTTCGACAAGGATCGCGGCGCGGAGCTGCTGATTCGCGCCATCGGCGGCAAGTATCTGGCCGTCAGGAACGGCCAGCCGACCGGCTTCAATCCGTTCCAGATGGAAGCCAACGAGACGAACATCCTGTTCCTGGAGAAGCTGATTCGCGTCCTGGTGTCGGCCGGTGGCGAGCGCGTCACCACGGCGGACGATGCGCGCATCAGTCATGCGGTGCGAACCGTCATGAAGATGCCGAAGGAGATTCGCCGGCTGTCGGTGGTGTTGCAGAACATCACCGAGGGCACCGACAAGGAAGACCGCGAAAACAGCGTGGCGAAGCGCCTCGCGCGGTGGTGCGTCGATGACGGCCACGGCAAGCGTGGCCCGTTCTGGTGGGTGCTGGACAACGCGACCGACCTCATCGACTTCACCACGCACGCGAACTATGGCTTCGACGGCACGCACTTCCTGGACAACAACGACGTGCGGACGCCGATTTCCATGTACCTGCTGCATCGCATGGATTCGGTCATCGACGGCCGCCGCTTCGTCTATTTCATGGACGAGGCTTGGAAGTGGGTCGATGCCGAGGCGTTCGCGGACTTCGCGGGCGACAAGCAATTGACCATTCGCAAGCAAAACGGCCTCGGCGTGTTCGCTACGCAAATGCCTAGCAGCATGTTGAAGTCGAAGATTGCCGCGTCCCTGGTGCAACAGGTGGCGACGGAAATCTACCTGCCTAACCCGAAGGCGGACTTCACCGAATACACCGAGGGCTTCAAATGCACGCCCTCGGAGTTTGAAATCATCAAGACGATGGGTGAAGAAAGCCGCATGTTCCTGGTGAAGCAAGGCCATCAGTCGATGATCGGCCGCTTCGATCTGAGCGACGTTAAGGACGCTGACGGGAACACGGTAATTAGCTTCGGCGATGAACTCGCCATTTTGTCGGGCAGCTCCGATAACGTCGAACTGCTCGATGAAATTCTCGCCGAAGTCGGCGATGACCCGGAAGTGTGGGTTCCCGTGTTCCACCAGCGCCGCAAGGCACGGGTGGCGTCCTCTAAGCAGCAAGAAAGGTGAAATCATGAAGATGAAGGCTCTTGTCGCTGCGCTCGCCATCACGATGGCGGGCGCGGCCAGCGCGCAAATCCCGGTAACGGATGGCGCTTCCATCGCCAACAGCATCCAGCAACAAATCGAGACGATGGCGAAGTGGAAGATGCAATATGACCAAATGGTTAGCCAAATCGACCAGATGAAACAGCAGTACCAGTCCCTGACTGGCTCTCGCGGCCTGGGCAATATCCTGAACAACCCGGCGCTGCGCGATTACCTGCCGAGTGACTGGCAAGGCGTCTATGACTCGGTGAAAACGGGCGGCTATGCCGGCCTGAGCGGCCGGGCGGCCTCGATCTACTCGCAGTCGAAGATTTTCGACTCGTGCGCGCACATCACGGTCAGCGACCAGAAGAAGCTGTGCGAGGCGCGGGCCGTGAAGTCGGCCCAGGATCAGGCTTTCGCCCTGGATGCCTACGACAAGGCGAAGTCGCGGCTCAACCAGATTGACAGCCTCATGGCGAAGATCAACGACACGCCCGACCCGAAGGCCATCGCCGAGCTGCAAGGCCGGATCGCCGCCGAACAGGCAATGATCCAGAACGAGCAAACGAAGCTCCAGCTTTACGCGATGGTGGCCCAGGCCGAGGACAAGATTCAGCAGCAGCAGCAGCGTGAATTGCAGGCCCGCACCTGGGCGGCCCGCAAGGGCATTCAGGCAACGCCGATCACGTTCGGCACGCCGTAATGGCAATGGTGACGCCGGCGAGGATCTCGCCGGCGTCTTGCGTCACCATCCTTTGGTGACAACTTTTCGACCTGGCCAGCTCGGCCCCGTCACCAACGATAGGAGAGTGACCGATGAAGAAAAACGTAGTGATGATGCTTGCAGCAGTCGCGGCCCTGGCCCTGGCCGGCTGCAAGGAAGACAAGCCGCAGGAGGTCGTGCAAACGGTCGAGTGGTTCAAGGAGCACAAGGCCGAGCGCGAAGCGCAGCTCGCCAAGTGCAAGTCGAACCCTGGCGAGCTGGCCGCAACGCCCAACTGCGTCAACGCCAGCCGCGCCGATTCGTCTTCGACCTGGAGCGCACGCGGCGGGGCGATCAAGGTAGCGCCTCTTTCCGCTCCGTCTTCGGCCGCTCCGGCCAAGACCGAGGGCAACAACAAATAGGACGGTGACTTATGGACCCGATGGTTTTTCAGTTCATCGGCGAGACAGTGCAGAACGCTACCAATGCGTTCGTGACACCGGCCGCCACGAACTTGATGTACGCGCTGCAAATGATCGCCATCACTGGCGTGACGCTCTACATCGTGCTGACCGGCTACGCCATCAGCACGGGCGCGATTGAGTCGCCGTTTTGGACGTTCGTCAAGCAGTGCGTGAAGATCGTCATCATCGCGGCCTTTGCGCTCACGGTGGACGGATACGCCAACGGGGTGATGGGCGCGCTCAACGGCCTGGAAACGGGCTTGGCTGACGCGATGAACACGTCGGGCGGGCCGCCCGCCGCGAACATCTATCAGGTGCTCGACCAGTCCCTGGGCAAAGGGCTGGAAATCGTCGCGCAGTGCTTCCAGAAGGCCGACGAGGCCGGCTGGAACTTCGGCGCTGTGCTCGGCTGGGCCATTGCCGGCGTGGTCGTGGCGCTCGGCACCGTCCTGGTGTCGATGCTCGGCGGCGCGGTGGTCATCGTCGCCAAGTTCTCGCTGGCGATTGTGTTCGCCCTGGGGCCGCTGTTCATCCTGGCCTTGATGTTCCCGGCCACGGCGAAGTTCTTCGATTCCTGGTTTGGGCAGGCGATGAACTACATCCTGACCATCGTCATCATGGCAATCATCATGACGTTTGCCATGCGGGCATACGACGCCTTCATCGCGGGCGCGGACTTCTCCGGTAGCGGCGACTCGAACCCGATGTTCGCGGCGCTGCAAATCGGCGCGCTGACGGGCGTCCTGGTGTGGATCATCTTGCAGGCAGGCGGCATAGCCTCCGGCCTTGCCGGTGGCGTCTCGATGGCAGCGATGGGCATTCGCCATTTGGCGATGCCCGTCACGGGTGGTCTGCGTGGTGCGAAGGGCGTCGGCAACATGGTGAACCCGATGACGACGCGCCGCGATATGCAGTCCGGGATGATGGTCACGGCTCGCCGGGCCAACCATCTGGTGGCCGGCAACACGATGTGGAACCCGGCCTATCGCCAGCATGTGATGCAGAACATGGGCAAGAACTGGGGCCGCGCCTCGGGCGGCACGGTGAAGCAGTAAGAGGCCACGGCGGCCACCAACGGCCGCCCTGTTTTCACCGAAACAGGGCGGCTTTTTTTCGTCTTCGCGCAACCAAAATAGGGCACTTTGGTTGTGAATATGGTATATTCTGGCGTGCCGATTCATTTCACTTAGGGACACCAACATGAAACGGGTATCTGTCGTTCTTCTGTTCGCCGCCGCCCTCGCGGGCTGCGCCACGAACGCGCGTCCTCCGGTCGTGCCTTCGCTCGAAGGCAAGCCGCGAGTCCAGATCAACAAGCAGGTGCCGCCCGCAGCGGCTCCAGTCAATCAACGAGAAGGGGAGTAATCATGTTCGGACGCAAGAACCGCGCGACTGAACCGGCACCGAGTGCGGAGCCGGAAAAGAGCAAGGGCGAGAAGCTGCACGAGGCGGCTTTGAATTGGGAAGCATCGCGCGTGCTCCTGGTCGAGAAGTCGGAGCGCCGCGCCTGGACGATTGCGACGTTCGCCGTGGTGTGCGTGGTGCTGCTGGTAGTCGCCATCGCCTTGATGCTGCCGCTCAAGGAAAACACGCCCTACGTCATCCGCGTGGACAACACGACGGGCGTCCCGGACATCGTGACGGCGATGGACACGAAGGGCGTTCGCTTCGATGAGGTCATGGACAAGTATTGGCTGGCCCAATACGTCCGCTCGCATGAAACCTATGACTGGTACACGCTCCAGAAGGACTACGACACCGTGGGCCTGCTGTCCTCGGCTCGCGTGGGCCAGGAATACGCCGCGCTGTTCGAGGGTAAAGACGCCCTCGATAAAAAATACGGCAACTCGGTGCGCGTGTCGGTCGAGATTGTCAGCGTCGTGCCGAATGGCAAGGGCATCGGCACCGTGCGGTTCATCAAGACGACGAAGCGCGTTGATGATCCCAACTCGCCGGGCACTGTCACCAAGTGGGTGGCAACAGTCGCCTACGAGTACCGCAATCCGTCGCTGATCCGCGAAAGCGCCCGACTGGTGAACCCCTTCGGCTTCCAGGTACTGAGCTACCGCGTCGATCCTGAAATGGGGGTCGCACAATGAAGAAGATCGCATTCGCCGTGCTGCTGGCACTCGGCGCGGCCACGGCCGCGCAGGCGGCCGACGTGCCGGTGGGGTCGCGCTACGACGGCCGCATTCAGTACGTCAACTACAACGCGGGCGATGTCGTCATCGTCCGCGCCTTGCCGGGCCTCGGTGCCCGCATCGTCTTCGCTGCCGACGAAGAAATCCTTGATGTCGCGTCGGGCTTCACCCAGGGATGGGAGTTCTCCGACCGGCGCAACATCCTGTACGTCAAGCCGAAGTCGATCAAGACCGGCAGCGGCCAGGAAGCCATCGTGATGGCTCCCGAGGCGGGGAAGTGGGACACCAACTTGATGGTGACGACGAACCGCCGCATGTACGACTTCGACTTGAAGCTGCTGCCGGGTGGTGGCAACAGCGGCAAGGCACCGCAGAACCAGCGCGTGGCCTATCGCGTCGAGTTCAAGTACCCCGAGGACGAAGCGGCAGCGCGGGCGAGGGCGGCCGACAAGGCAAAGGCGCAAGCGAAGCTCGATGAGAAGCCCGCGCCGCGCAATTGGGCCTACTCGATGCAGGTCGGCGATGCCTCCGATGGCATCGCGCCGACGATGGCCTACGACGACGGCCGTTTTACCTACCTGAAATTCCCGAACAACCGGGATTTCCCGGCCGTGTTCATCGTGGCTGCCGACAAGTCGGAAAGCCTCGTGAACACGCATGTGGACAAGGATGTGCTGGTCGTCCATCGCGTGGCCCGCGAGCTGGTCTTGCGCCTGGGGAACGCTGTCGTTGGCGTTTACAACGACAAGTACGACGTGGACGGCCTGCCGCCCACTGATGGCACGACGGTTCCCGGCGTGAAGCGCGTAATCGTTGGAGGGGATGAAGAATGAGCAACCAAACCAATCAGCAGGCCGAGCTGGAGACGTTTGACGGCGAGCGCGGCATGCCGAGCGTGAACGATCACGGGCCATCGACTGCGAAGCGTGGCCTCATCGTCGTGGTGCTGCTCCTGGTCGTTGGCCTGGGCGGCGGTGCGGCCTACTGGAAGCACAAGCAGCGCGCCGACCGCGAGGCGGACGCGCAGCAAGCCAAGGCGATGCAACTCACCAGCGCCGTGCCGGCGCGCACCTTCACCGATCCGCCCGAGCTGCCTGGAGCTGCGCCGGCCCCTGCGGCTCCGGTGCCGGTCGTTCCTGCGCCGAGTGGGGCAGGGCAGGCGAGCGCACCGCCTCTGCCGGGCGATGCGGGCGGCAGCGGCCAGCAACGGCCCGCGCCTTCGCTGGACAAGTCAGGCTCGGGCCTGATGGCTGTCGCGCAGAAGGGCGACACGGGCGCGGATGCGGGCGGCCAGCCGGGCCGCGCTGCACCGCCGCCCGAAGGTGGCGGCCTCTCGGCCCTGCTGTCTTCGACGCGCACGCCGTCGCGCAAGGCCGGGCACTTGGGCAATCGCAACTTCATCCTGGCGAAAGGCAGCTTCATCGACTGCGCGCTGCAAACGAAGCTCGATAGCACGGTGCCCGGCATGACGGCCTGCGTCGTGACGCGCAACATCTACAGCGACAACGGCAAGGTGCTGCTGGTCGAACGCGGCTCGACCATTTCGGGCGAGTACCAATCGAACATGCGTCAGGGCATGGCTCGCATCTTCGTGCTGTGGTCGCGCATCAAGACGCCGAACGGCGTGGTCATCAACCTGGATTCCCCAGGCACCGATCCGCTCGGCGGCGCGGGCCTGCCGGGCTACATTGATAACCACTTCTGGCAGCGGTTCGGCGGCGCGCTGATGCTGAGTCTGGTCGATGACGTTGCACGGTATGCCACCCAGGGCACGAACAACAACAGCGGCCAAATCAATTTCAGCAGCACGGGCGAGGCCACCCAAAACATGGCGGCGGAAGCGTTGAAGAACACCATCAACATTCCGCCAACCCTCTACAAGAATCAGGGCGAGCAAGTCGGTGTCTACATCGCCCGCGATCTGGACTTTTCGAGCGTGTACGATGTCGCAGCAACCAACCAGTGAATACCTCGCGGCCTCGCTGAACCGCGCGACTTCGGTCGATTTCCACCTTCAACCGCTCGCCACCTGGATGAGCGATCCGGCCATCACGGAAGTCTGCGTGAACCGGCCGGGTGAAGTGTGGTGCGAAAGGGCTTGCAAGTGGGAACGGCACGAAGCGCCGGCTCTCACTTACGAGCATCTGCGTTCGCTGGCGACGGCCGTCGCCAAGTTCTCATCCAACGACGTGTCGGACGTGCGGCCGATCCTCTCGGCCATCCTGCCGCAAGGCGAGCGCGTGCAAATCGTGATGCCGCCCGCGTGCGAGCAAGGAACGATTTCGGTCACGATCCGAAAGCCGTCCTTCACGGTTCGCACGCTGGATGACTACGCGAAGCAAGACTTCTTCGCTCACATTCGGCCGATCAGCGCCGAACTGAGTCCCGACGAGCTGGAGCTTTTGCAGCTCAAGGAAAAGCACGATTACGTCGGCTTCCTGCGTCGGGCCGTCCAGCTCGAAAAGGTCATCGTGGTGGCCGGCGAAACCGGCTCGGGTAAGACCACCTTCATGAAGGCGCTGATGCAGGAGATTCCCCAGGATCAACGCATCATCACGATTGAAGACGTGCCCGAGCTGTTCTTGCCGAACCATCCGAACCACGTCCATCTGTTCTACCCGTCCGAGGCGAAGGAAGAAGAAAACGCGCCCGTGACGGCGGCGGCGCTGCTCAAGAGCTGCTTGCGCATGAAGCCGACTCGCATCCTGCTGGCCGAGCTGCGCAGCGGCGAGACGTTCGACTTCATCAACGTGGCCGCCTCGGGCCACGGCGGCAGCATCACGAGCTGCCACGCCGGTTCCGCCGAACTGACGTTCGAGCGCCTGGGCTTGATGGTGCTCCAGAACCGCCAGGGCCGGACGCTTCCCTATGCGGTCATCCGTCGCCTGCTCTACATGGTGGTGGATGTCGTGGTGCATGTGCATAACGACGTGTACGGCGACTTCGGCCGCCACATCACCGAGCTGTGGTACGAGCCGAAGCTGAAACGCGCACCGGCTCCGGCTGATGCGTAGGGCGATGGTGACAGGCCCGCGCGATCGAGGAGCTGCGCCTGTCGCCAATCATGCACGCCGCCCCCTCCGGCCCCTGGCCGGGGTGGGGAAAGGCGGCAAAGCCGCTGCGGTGGTGACGAACGCATCCAACCTGGTGGATCTGTTCGTCACCATTTTGTTTTTCTGGATGGTGACGCCGGCGAGCTGGCCAGGTCGTCGGCCTGTCACCAAAGGGGATTGATATGGAAATGCCTAAGTGGGTGAAGTGGCTATTCGGGTTGGCCGTGTTCATCGCCGCGACGGTGGGCATCGTGTGGCTGTCGGGGTTTGTCTTCTTCCTGTTCAGCAAGGCGAACCCGTTCGGCAAGACCGACTTTTCGACGTGGTGGACGTACTGGCAGTTCTACCAAAACGATCCGGTCGTGGCGAAGCGCCTCACGGTGTCCATGATCGTGGCGGCGGCCGTGGGCTACGGCGTGCCCATCGTGCTGACGATTGCGGCGCTGCGCGACGTGCGGACGCTGCACGGCGAAGCCCGCTTCGCCAAGACGCCGGAGATTGCCAAGGCCGGGCTGTTCGACAAGACCGGCATCATCATCGGGAAGTGGAAGAACCGCTTCCTGATGTTCGCCGGCATGCAATTCGTGCTGCTGGCCGCGCCGACTCGCTCGGGTAAGGGCGTCGGCATCGTCATCCCGAACCTGCTCAATTGGGCCGAGTCGGTCGTGGCAATGGACGTGAAGCTGGAAAACTTCCTCATCACGTCCAAGTTCCGCAGGAAGTGGGGGCAAGAGGTCTATCTGTTCAACCCGTTCTCGATTGCCGAGGACGCCGAGGGCAACCCGCTGAACGGCAAGACGCACCGATACAACCCCCTGGGGTACATCAGCGACGATCCGCGCATGCGCGTGACGGACATCCTGGCGATTGGCTACTCGCTCTATCCGGGCGAAGGCCGCGATGCGTTTTTCGATGATGCGGCGCGAAACCTGTTCCTGGGCCTGACGCTGTACCTGTGCGAGACGCCCACGCTGCCGCGAACCATCGGGGAGCTGCTGCGCCAGTCGTCGGGCAAGGGCCAGCCGATCAAGGATCACTTGCAAGGCATCATCAACCAGCGGAACTACCGCGAGGTTGAGGAAGTGGACGAGGAAACGGGCGAGATTGCGAAGACGCTCGTTCCCGTGACCGAGTGGGACGGCGAAGGCTTGCCGCCGCTGTCGAGTGAATGCGTCGATGCGATCAACCGCTTCACGTCCACCTCGGACAACACGCTGTCGTCCATCATGGCGACGTTCAACGTGCCGTTGACGATGTGGGCCAGCCCCATCGTGGACGCGGCCACGTCGGCGAACGACTTCGACTTGCGCGACGTGCGCAAGCGGCGCATGTCGATCTACCTTGGCATTCCGGCCAACAAGCTGGCCGAGGCGAAGCTGCTCATCAACCTGTTCTACACCCAACTGGTGAACCTGAACACGAACCAGCTTCTGCACGCCACGCCCGAGCTGAAATACCAATGCTTGATCCTGGCCGACGAGTTCACCGCGCCCGGCCGGATCGGCATCATCGACAAGGCCAACAGCTACATGGCCGGCTATGGCCTGCGCCTGCTGACGATTATCCAGTCGCCGGGCCAGCTCGAAGCCGAGCCGCCGAAGGGCTACGGCCGCGAGAACGCGCGCACCTTCGTGACGAACCATGCGTGCCAGATTTTCTACACGCCACGGGAGCAACGGGACGCGAACGAGTATTCGGAAGCCCTGGGCTACATGACGGTTCACTCGAAGAACAAGAGCAACGGCCGGGGCGGCACCAGCCTTTCCGAGTCCATCGGCGAGGGTGCCGGCCAGCGCCGGGCTTTGATGCTGCCGCAGGAACTCAAGGAAATGAGCCAGCGCGAGCAAATCATCAGTCTGGAAAACACGAAGCCGATTCGCTGCGAGAAGATCGCCTACTACGCCGATCACGCTTTCATGGATCGGCTCAAGTCGGTGTCGCCTACGCTGGCGAAGCTCGGCCGCAAGCTGCCGTCGAAGAAGCAGCTTGAAGATGTGTGGGGTTCCGGCGAGCTGGCTTCGCCTGTGCCGTCGCTCGATCTGGACTTGCACGAAGCTGTCGTTCAGTCGCGTATCCGCGAGCTGACGACGGCCGATGTCGAGAAGGGCATCGACCTCCGCAAGCTGGCCCTGGACACTTCGGCGCTCAAGGTGGCGAGCGGTAGCGAAGGCATCGCGCCCGAACAGGTCGAAGACTTCGTGAACGGATTCTTCGACGCCCTGGACGCCGTGAACGAGTACGACGACGAGGAAATCGGCGACGACGGCATCGGCGAGCGGCCGAGCGACGACGAGCTGGCCGCGCTCGATGCCGAACCGGATGCCGGCGTCGATGCAGCCGCCCAGGCCGAGGCAGACGACGCGGCCGAGCTGGACAACGTGCTGGACACGGCCCTGGACGCGGATACAGCGCAGAACGCCATCGCGGTGGACGTGGACACCGACGACGACGCGAATGCCGCCCAGGACGCCCAGGAAGCGCCCCAGGCGCTGCCGGCGACGGTGGCCGAAGCCGACGACACGGCGGACGATGAAACTGTCTTGCCGGACGGCCTGGACGATCTGCCGAGCGACGACGAGCTGGCCGCAATGATGGACGCGGCCATGCCCGGCGACGACGGGATGCCGGACGAGGCGGACATGCTGGCCGCCCTCGATGCGATGGAAGAACCGCCGATGCTGGACGATGAGCCGGCACCGGAAACCGAGTCTCGCGCGCCTTTACTGGATTTAGGCGTGCTTGACAAGCCCCTGCCTTCAACGAAGAATGCTGGTTAAGGCATGAATTTGGTATGTGTCGATGAACGTCGGCAACTACCAAAACGGGCGCAGCCCAAGGGCGACTTCACCGCAAGTCGCATTTTTTGAACTCCATAGGAGCCTTCACCATGAATGACCGCACCATCCCTGCCGGCGACAACGCACCGGCCAAGCAACCCGCGAAGCAGCGCCCCCAGGTGGGCGACTACCTGATGAAGATCGAGGAAGTTCCGAAGGAAGTTCGGGACTACGCGATCAACAAACTTTCCCCGAAAGACGCTGACGGCAACCGGCTGAAAGACGACGCCGGCAAGGAAGTTCGCGCCGGTATTGCCGCTGCGAAGGAGAACGGCAGCTACTACGGCCCCGTTGTCCTGAACAACGACAAGTTCATCGTGCAGGCCGTGGGCAAGGATCGCAGCTACGCGGTAGTGCATCCGAAGGACAAGGTGGAGCTGCAAGGCTCCACGCTGGCGATGCTGGACGCGAAGAAGCAGCTCAACGGCTTCAACGTCCAGATTCACTACACGGGCGACAAGGCGAAGGCGTACCCGTTCAAGCCGAAGGAAGCGACGGCCGATCAGGCGCAGGGCCAGCAGCGCGACCAAGCGCCGAAGGCCAAGGAAGCGAAGGAGACGATGAAGCCCGAAGCGTTGCTTGCCCAGGCGCAGGAATACGCGGCCGGCAACATCAAGAACGCGAACCAGCGGGCCGCGTTCTTGAAGCACATGGAAGCCGTGACGAAGCAGGCTTTCGAGCCGCGCGAGCAAGCGGCGCAGCAGGCCGCGAAGCCGGCACCGACCAAGGCGCAGCCTGCGAAGCAGGCTGACAAGGGCATCGAACGTTAAGGGGCGCGAACATGGCTGAAATCAACAAGGGCAACGCGCCCGAAGTCGATGCGAACTTGAAGGAGCAAATCGACGGACTCAAGCAAGTGACAACCGAGCTGAACGCCTCGATGCGCAGCCCTGCTGTCGGCATCATCGAGATTGACGGCAAGCCGGCCACGGCGGTGAAGTACGAACGCGGCGAGAAGGACGGCCAGCCCGCCTACAACGTGTCGTTCACGATGGACAACAAGACCGTGGCGAAGCTCAAGGGTCTTGATGACATCGACCTGGAGAACGCAGTCGGCGAAAAAAATGCGAAGGCAATTCGTGAAGCTGAGGCCGAGAAGGGCACGCTGAAAGGCGCGGCGTTGGCGAATGAGTACGGCCTTTCTCCCGAGGAAAACGCCCGTCGCATAGCCGAAAAGGAGGATCGCAAGCAGGCCGAGTTTGACCGCATGCAACCGGACGATCCGACCGAGAAAAACGTCGTGTCGCACGAGCCGGAAAAGCTCGAAGAAATCGACGTGGACGAGGCACTGGCCCGCGTGGCGCGCATGCGAGAGGCCGAGCGTCAGCAGCGTCTTGCGGCCGAGCAAAACCAGCTCGGGCAGCAGGCCGAGGGCAAGCGCATCAAGGTTGAAAACCTGTCGGAGAAAGCCCAGGAACAAGACGACGCGAATCGCATCGCCGAGCGCACGGGTGCGGATACCGCCTACCCCGAACAGGTATCGACCGAGCGCGAGAAGAACCGGCAAGTGGAACTCATGCAGCAGGTTCACCAGCAGTTCCGCGTCTCCGGCGCGAAGTTCCATTTCAAGGATCAGCCGCAGCGCGTGGCCTTCAAGGACAAAGGCCCGCGCATGGTGTCCGCGTCGAACGATGAGCGTGTCGCGCACGCGATGGCGACGATGGCCGAGGCGAAGGGCTGGAAGACCATTCGCGTTTCCGGTCATCCTGACTTCCAGCGCGAGGTCTGGATGGAAGCGAACCTTCGCGGCATAGAGGTTCGCGGGTTCAAGCCGCAGGAGAAGGACTTGAAGGAGCTGGAAGCCCGCCGCGATCTGCGCTCGAAGAACGTAGTCGAGCATGAGGCCACGCAGACGCGCCAGGACGCGCAGAAAGGCCGCCAGGGCACGCAGCAGGACACCGGCAAGACCCAGGCCGCGCCGCAGCCTGAAAAAGCGCCTGAGCGGTCGGACAAGGCCAAGGTGGTGGCCGCCGTCGCCGCCGAAGTGCTGGCCGAGAAGGTCAAAGACCCGAAGCAGCGGGACGCGATCATGAAGGCCATCAACGAGCGGCTGGAACAGCGCGAGAAGGCCGGCAAGGTGCCCTCGGTGCCGGTGTACGACAAAGCCGCTCCGACCACGCAGCAGCAGCCCGAGCGCAGCCGGCCGCAGGTCGAGCGCAACGCCGAGCGCACCCGTTAATTCACTCTTGGAGACACGACTATGGACTTCTGGAACGAACAGGCCGACCAGCTCGAAAAGGCTCTGCTGGACAACGCGCCGGCCCTGGTGCTGCACTACATCCGCACCGCCTCGCCCGAGGCGGTCGCGGCGCTGGCTGGCGATGCACTGCCGGCCAGCGACAACACGCGGGCGTCGGTGGTCGCCACACTGGCCGCACGACTGGATCAGTCGATGCCGGCCGGCGCGTACTCGCGCAGTGCCTGAATGCAGCCTCACGACACGCTGAAACTGTCTTGGAAACGGCAAAAAGCCTTGCGCGACAAGGCTTTAGCCTACTACATATAATATAGATTATGTAAAATGACCGGCGGATTATGATAGCGCCAGTCTATTGATGGTGACGCCGCGGCCGCCTCGATGCGCGCTCGATGTCACCATTTTTTTGCCCGCCTCTTTCGTTGGTGACAGTTCCGCCGCCGGCGCCGGCGAGATCCGTCACCAATCGCCCGGACGTGGTGACACGGCCAGCCCAGCCAGGCGCGGCGGCCGTCACCATCGGCACGCTGCGCAGCTCCCGTGTGTGGTGACAAACGCATCCAACCTGGTGGATCTGTTTGTCACCAATGCCGGCACGTCGGCCGACCTGGACAGCTCGACGCATGTCGGGCAAGACAATTTCAGCGCCGCGCCTATCCTCAAACGCTACCAAGATGTATAATTTTGGTTCGCAAAAGTCACCAACTAAGGGGTTCAAAATGCGTAGATTGGTCATCATCAGTTGTGCCGCCATGCTTGCCGCGTGCTCGACGCCACCTAAACCGCCGACCGTGGACGGCACGAACCGCACGGCGGTGAATGACGCGGAAACCGCCTCCGTGCTGTCCCTCCGGGCCGATCTGGCCGAAACGAAGCAACGAGTGCGAGAACTGGAACGCCGGCCGGCCGCAGTGCCGGCCGTCGTGCATCCAGCACCGCCGCCCGCGCCGGTTTCGCACACGGTCACGGTTCACTTCCCTTTCAACTCGGCACACTTCCAGCCCACGGCGGCCCAGGAAGCCGAGCTTCTGCCGCTCCTGGCGAATGCTCGCCGGATCGAGGTCAGGGGCCGCACGGATGCCGAGCGCCCGAGTGCTGGCGATGAGCGTATCGCGCTCAAGCGCGCACAAGCCGCCATGAACTACTTGGTGGCCCGTGGAGTTCCCGCGACGAAGGTATCGGTCAACTACCTGTCGGGTGGCGACCATGTAGCGGAAGGCGGCACGGCCGTTGGCCGCGCGCAGAACCGCCGCGTGGAAATCGAGGTTTTCAACCAGTAAGGAGGAATCGACTATGAAGAAGCTCGCCCTTTTGCCGCTCGCGCTCGCGGGCATGTTCAGCGCCACGGCGGCCCAGGCCGACGATGGCCTTTTCACTGGCGACGTGCGCCTCGCGTGCGAAGCCGTCTTGTGCTTGTCTTCGGGCACGCGGCCGAGCGAGTGCGCTCCGTCGTTGAAGCGGTACTTCTCGATCAGTCACAAGAAGCTGTCGGACACGCTGAAAGGGGTCTCCTCGTTTTCAGTGCAATAAGTGACGGTACGAAAAGCTAGCACTGGCGCGGAGGTGGTGTTGGTAGATCGTTGATTTCATTGACTTTCCTGTTCACTTTCAAATCTGCGATTCGTGGCGTCAAACCGTGGTCGGTTTCATCCATTGGTGCCAGTTATCGATGCATTTGGCCGCGAAGGCAGGATTTGGTCAGCATAGCGGTCAACCGGGAAGCGAAACACACCCCGCAAGTTGATGCTCTCCAGCCTGGTGGGCGCAATCTTCCCGATCAGTTCCGGTGGAATGACCTGGCGGCGGTTCGACCAGCGATCCAGGACCGCCTGCATCTGTGAGGTATTCCACGCCATCACGATGTTGGCCATCAGGCTCAACGCATCGGCCACAGCCTGCATTTCATCGACACGTTTGGCCTGCGCCGGGCTGATCCGGCCGGTATAAATGGCGCGCTTGAGGGCGTTAACAGCCTCGCCCCGATTGAGCACCCGGCGCAACTCGTTCCTGAAAGCGTCCTTGACAAAGTAGTCAGCCAAAAACGCCGTACGCAGCAACCGCCCCAATTGCACGCCAGCCTCATAGATTGGATCGCCCTGGGCGGCAGAACCGAACCGCGCAAGAGCTGCCACCGCACTGGCATGTCCGCTCATGACCGAGGCTGCCAGGTGCACCAGACTATCCCAATGCTTTTCGATCAAAGCGACGTCGACATTGGCTTCGCACACCGCAGCGATTTCTGCGGGCACTTTGGTGCCGCGTGGCACAAAGAGGTGGCGCTGTTTGAGTTCCTTCAACCGCGGGCAAAGATCAAAACCAAGCAAACGGGCATGTGACATGGCAAAGTCGGTGTAGCCATGGGTATCCACAGCAAGCTGGCTGGTCTCCAGCTTTTCTTGGCGGATGACACCTTCAATGGCCACGCCCGCCTGGCGCTCATTGAGCACAAAGGGCTGCGCATGGAAGATGCCCCACCGGTCTTTTACATGGGAGTAGATTCCAATGGAAGGTGTGTTGCGCCGAGGATCAAGCCGGGCTTGCCACACCCGTTTGGTGGTCTCCATGGTCATCATGTCAGAAGATGCCAAATCGGACCGCCCCCAGGTGGCGGCAATCGGGTGTCGCTGCATGAATTCCAGCACAGCCTGGCAGGCCTGGCTCAGACGCCGTTCGTCCCGCGCCCAGCGCATGGCCTGGCGAATGCTGGTGGCAGACAATTGCGGAATCATGCGCGCGCATTCGACCGCAGTCAGACTGGTGCCGTGGGCCATGATGCCGGCATAGACCATCAGCAGCTCGTCGGTAGAGCGCGGCTCACGTCCGAGCATGATCCAGCTAAAGCGCACCTGGGCGTCAACGGCCAGAATCACTTCCGGCAATTGAACCTCACCGATGCGGTGATCCAAAGCCGCGCGCAGCTTGGTCACTTCTGGGTCTTCGTCCTCTGCGGGCAATGGCGACAAATGGAGTTCATCATCCACGCGCAGTACGCCACTGCGGGCTGCAGCGGCCACCGCATCGACACCGGCAGTTACTCTGGCCAGCAAAGGCTTCAAGAAAGTGGCAGCCTTGCTGGGTAACGATAGACGGGCATAGTGTTTCTTGGACTCTGCCTGCCAACGCTCGTCCGTGAAGAACAAGCGCGCACGACCCCGAAAGCTCAGGCTGTGCTCAATCCAGACCGAGCCATTGCGCACCGCGCGGCGCAGGGCAAACAGGGTGGCCACCTCCAACGCCTGAAACGCCCGTTCCCGGTCTGGGCTGGAGATCGAAACCTGCCAGATCATTCCCAGACTTGGTGCCACCACTTCAACTGGCAGCTTTCTGGATCCTTTGAGATATAAAGCTTGCAGCTTGGCAAGGTACTCGATGGCAGGATGCTCGCCGGTGGCCTGCCAGGGCAGCTTTGCAATGGCGACGAGCAACGACCGCACGGGGCGAATTCCATCAATCAATCCCTCGCGGACCAGGGAGGCCCTGCTCGGTGGTTTGCGTTTCTGGGTTTCGGTGATCAAGGCTTCAAGACGGGCACGCAACTCAGCATCTGGCACCGCACCTTGCGCGCTCAAGGCAACAAGTTCGCCGAGCAGCGTTTTGTACATTGCGGCCCAATTGACGGTAGCGGGGACATCGGCGGCAGCCTGACGCCACAGATCGGCGATCCGGCGCTGCACCATAAGGATCAACTGGTCTGTGGTGGTGAACAGGCAATACCGAAGAAAGCATGCGACCTCCACGGTGCGCGCTGGCTCTTTGATCTTGGCTCCGGCTGAGGGCGGCCTGGAGACAAGTCGGCGCGCGTAGCGGCGCAAGATGAGATCGGGGATGTCTGCCAGGTGCTTATGAACGTCCAGCGTGTAAAGCAGGTCGATGCGCTCCAGTACCTCGCTGATTTGGCGGGTTGAGTGTTTCGCCGGTGCAGCCCATAGCCAACTCTGCTGGGTTTGTCCATCTGGGCGCAGCTCTGAAACTGAGGCTCGCCAGCGATCAAGTGTTGCTGGATCAACGCTGGCGGCGATGGCGGTGCCTGTTTCAACTTCAAGCTGGGCAAGTGCCGCCGCAATCAGTGTCCGAATTGCCCGCTCGTGCACGATCACCAGCTTGTTCTTGTACAGCCATTGACGCGCCCGCACGAGTAGCTGATCGCGGTCGGCGCAGCGCGCCACTTCGTCGCGCAGTTCACGTACCAGTGAGCGGCGCTGGTGCTCGCTCATCCACTGGAATCCAAGGACCGTGCAGGCTACTTGTTGGTGATCGAATAGCGTGCGCCCGCGTTCATACATGGCTCTCAGCGAGGCGACTTCTGGTGCTGCAATGCCAAGCTCGTTGCCAAGGTGGCGCCACAAGGCTACTGGAATTACCCGAAAGGCACCGAGCAAACGCCCACTCATGCGCAGGAAACCAATATGGAGCGCCAGACCAAGCTTGTGGGAATCACCTCGGCGTGCATTGATTGCGTCGCGCTCGGCACCATCGAAGGTGAAAAATGCCTTCATCTCGAAGTCGCTGATATCGCGGGGGAGCCCACGCATCCCCAAAAACGTTGTGTGCCAACCCTGCATCGTGAACCTCAAAAGTGGGAGGCCACCATACCCGTTTACAAAGCGAACAGGAAAGTCAATGAAATCAACGGTCTACCCAGACCACCCCCGCGCCAGTGCTAGCTTTGCGTACCGTCACTTATTGCACTGAAAACGAGGAGACCCCTAGTCCACGAGACGGCGGACCCCCTCGACGGCGGTGCCGCGCACGCTGGCGGGCAGTTGGAGTGCGCGCGCGACCAGGCGGGCCACGGCGGGGTGGCTCGGCTGAACATCGGCGGCGGCGGACTGCGGCGCACGCGGCTTGGATGGGGGCGCGTCGGTATCGGCCTTGCGCGCTTCGGCCTGGCCCAAGTCGAAGGCCTTGAGGCTGGGCTTGACACCGACACCACCGCGTTCGATGGTCTCTTCGAACTGCTTGCAGCTGAACGGCAGCACCCCCGAGCCGCTCAGGGCGCCGAACAGGACCGCACTGAGCACGCTGCCGGTGCGCTCGGCGGCCTCGGCCATGTCGAAGCTGATGAAGCGCCTGGCCGCCCGTCCGGCCTGTCGCAGGAGAGCGGCGCTGTCGACCCGGCCGTCACCCATCGCCGATTTCTCGGCGATCGAGTAGACGCGGTGCGTGGAAGTGATCAGCGTCGTGTTGTGCGACGTCACGAAGCCCCGCTGGACGGCCCGGCCGGCTTCCATGAGCTCGGAGGCCAGCACGATGTCCACATCCCCGGGCAGTGGCGCCTGGGCGAGCACGGGCGCCCGCGCTCCTGGAACGTCGGCGCCAGGGAACAATTCCACGTAGTAGATCGTCGCACCGGTGCGCTGCGCGACTCCGGGCACGGAGGTGGTCTGGGCGAACCAGCCATTGGCTTCGCCGAGGTCGACGATCCAGTCGGCAAGCACGCCACCGCCTTCGCCACCCATCGCCAGGACGGCGATCTTGATCGGTTCGGTCAGCGTCGCTGGAGGAAGGTCACGGGGGCTCATGGTTCTGGTTGAAGCGAGAGAGGTGGAACGGTTGGTGCATCGGCGTTGGGGCTCGGCTTGCGGTGCGGCATGCCGTTCAGAAGGCGTAGCGGGCGCGGCGGCGGGCATCGCCGCGCTGCAGCCAGCCGATCACGGCGGTGCGCACGCGCTGGAGCAGCCGGTCCCAGCGTGTCGGGTTGCTCACGATCTGGGCGCGGTAGAACGAAGGACAGAGCACGGCTGCATGCGCGACTTCGCCGCAGTTGCCGCAGCCCACGCAGCTGTCGATGACCATGGCCACCGGGTCGGTGCGCAGCGGATCCGGGTTGTCTCGGATGGAGAGCGAGGGGCAGCCCGACAGCCGGATGCAGGAATGGTCGCCCGTGCAGGTGTCGGGATCGACGCCGAAGCGTTCCCGCACCACGCGCTGGCCGTCGGCGAGCGCCTGGCGCACCTGCTTCTTCTCGCGGCGCTGCCGGTTGAGCATGCATTCGCTCTGGGCGATGAGCACCTTGGGGCCTTGCTCGGGCGTGGTCAGCGCCTCGCGCAGCGTGGCCATCATGGCCTTCAGGTCATAGGTGCGCTTGATGGTGCGCACCCAGTCGACGCCCACGCCCTTGACGGCGCGCTCGATCTCGTGGCCCGTGCTGCGCGTTGGATTGAGCGCGCGCGAGGACGGAATGTCCTGGCCGCCGGTGGCCGAGCTGTAGTTGTTGTCGACGATGACGGTCAGATTGTCGCTGCGGTTGAAAACCGCGTTGGCGATGCCGGAGGTCAGGCCGTTGTGCCAGAAGCCGCCATCACCCATGATCGAGATCGCCCGCTTGGCGGCTGGGGCGCTGCCCGGGGCGACGGTGAAGGCAGCCGAGCTGGCGCTGCCCAAACCGTAGCCCATGGTCGTGCTGCCCAGGTTGAATGGCGGCAAGATGGAGAACAGGTGGCAGCCGATGTCGGCGCTGATGTGGTGCGCGCCCAATTCGCGCTCGATCAGCTTGATGGCGGTGAAGATCGGCCGCTCCGGGCAGCCGGTGCACAGGCCCGGAGGGCGTGGATGCACGGTCTCGCTCAACGGCGGGAGGTCGTCAGCTGCGGCAAGCCATCCTTGCTGGTACGCCATGATGCTGCCCACGGGGCTGCCCACGGGGATGCGGTTGCCATCGCCATCGTCCTGGGCATCGTCCTCCAGGTCGCCATCGGCGAAGGCCAGGGCTGGCTGGCGCATCGCCGGCGCCGGAGCTGCGGGCGGTGCGGCGGGCACCGCGATCACGGGAATGCCGATGGGACGCTGGCGCCGTTCGGGCTGGGCCTGGGGTTCGACGAAACCATAGCGCTCCAGGAAGGCGCGCACGCCGGCGAGCACCGTGGCCGTGTTGTAGTCGCCTGCCAGCGGCAGCACGTCCTTGCCGTGCAACTTGGTGTCGATGTCCAGTTGCCGCAGGATGTTGGCCACGTTCTGCTCGACGAAGTTCGGCTGTCCTTCTTCGACGACCAGCACGGCGCGCTTGCCACGGCAGAATCGCTCGAATTCGGCGTCCACCAGCGGATAGGCCACGTTCATGACGTACAGCGGGATCTTCGAGTCGCCATGCACGTTCGCTAGACCGAGCTTCTGCAGGGCACGGATCAGGGTGTTGTAGCCGCCGCCTTGCAGCGCGATCCCGACATCGGCCATGTCCTCCGCGAAGAATTCGTTGAGGCAGCGCTCCTCGATGAAGCGGATGGCCGCGGGCCAGCGCTGCTCGATCTTCTCGCGCTCGTGCAGGAAGGAGGCCGGCGGCAGCACGATGCGGTTGACGTCGCGCGCGGGGTTCTCCAGGGCATCCTTGACCGTGAAGGCCGGCCGGCGGTTGGCCCCGGAGATGAAATGCCCGTGCAGGTGGCAGGAGCGGATGCGCATCTGCAGCATCACGGGCGTGTGGCTGGCCTCGGACAGCTCGAAGCCGTCCTTGACCGACTGGACGATGCTGGGCAGGTTGGGCCGGGGGTCGAGCAGCCACATCTGCGACTTCATCGCAAAGGCGTGGCTGCGCTCCTGCATGATCGATGAGCCCTCGCCGTAGTCCTCGCCCACGATGATCAGCGCGCCACCGGTGACGCCGCCGGAGGCCAGGTTGGCCAGGGCATCGGAGGCGACGTTGGTGCCGACGGTGGCTTTGAAGGTGATGGCGCCGCGCAGCGGGTAGTTGACGGAGGCCGCCAGCGTGGCTGCGGCGGTCGCCTCGCTGGCGCTGTTCTCGAAGCGGATGCCGTGGTCGGCGAGGATGTCCTGCGCGTCGGCCAGCACGTCCATCAGGTGCGAGATCGGCGAGCCCTGGTAGCCGGCCACGTAGGCCACGCCCGATTCCAGCAGCGCCTTGGTCACCGCCAGGATGCCTTCGCCGCGGAACACCTCGCCTTCGCCCAGCCTGAGCTTCTTGACTTCCTCGACGAATGATCGCTCTGCCATCGTGTTCTCCTGTCTTGCTTCGGGTGCTCCGAGCCTTCCGATGAAGGCGACATTTGTGAAGCTTCGCGAGTCGGTGCGCTTCAGCCGGTGCAGCGTTCTGGGTCGATCAAGTGCCATGCCGGCCGCAACCCGCTCGGCGGGATTGGTGTTTTCCCGGATGTACGCATCATTTTTGATCTATGATAATAAAAAAAGACGGTGAATTTGAAGGGTTTTCCCCTAGATCATCAAGTATCGCCGACTAATATAATTAGCCGCAAATAACCTAGGAGACGCGATGAGCGGGAAATTCATTGAAAAGCACGGCATCTGGTCGGATACCCAGAAAGCCGCAGCAGCAGACGTCCTGAATAAAATTGAGAAAGCGGGGCTGCAGATGGTTCGGTTGTCTTGGCCGGATCAGTACGGACTGCTGCGCGGAAAAATGCTGTCGGTCGCCGCGCTCAAGTCGGCATTCGCCAGCGGCTCGGAGATCACGATGGCGCCGTTCTTTTTCGATACCGCCAGCGCCATCGTATTCAACCCTTTCTCTGCCGACGGGGGCCTCGGCAGCGCCGAACTGGCCGGCAGCCCGAACGTCGTGATGGTCCCGGACCCCACCACGTTTCGCATCCTGCCCTGGGCGGATCGCACCGGCTGGATGCTGGCCGACCTTTACATGACCAGTGGGCGCCCGTTCGCGTTGAGTCCGCGCGCCATCCTGAAAAAGGCGCTGGCCGAGATGCAGGACCTGGGCTACGACTACCAGGCCGGCCTCGAGGTCGAGTGGTATCTGACGCGCATCGTCGATCCCTGCCTGGAGCCCGAAACCCTTGGCGGCCCCGGAACGCCTGCGGCGCCTCCCAAGGTGATGCCGGTGGCCAAAGGGTATTCGTACCTGCTGGAGAACCACCTGGACGAGGTCGAGCCCATCATGGCCGAGGTGCGCCAGCACCTGTTGGCCCTGGGGATGCCCCTGCGCAGCATCGAGGACGAGTGGGCGCCGAGCCAGATGGAGACCACCTTCGACGTGATGCCCGGCCTGGAAGCGCCTGCCGCATTAGCCTCGCGCGATCATTCCATTTCATTTCAACCAAGGCGCCAGGGAGATGCCGATGCATAGGGCCATATTTGCTCATTCGCTGCTCGCCGCCATGATGATCGTCGAGCCCGCCCGTGGCGCGCCGGCGCCTCTGTTGGACACTGCCACATCATCCGGTCCGGACCTGATTCTGGCAAACGGACACGTCAAAACACCAGATGGATGGGCGGAAGCGCTGGCGGTCCATGAAGGGGTGATCATCGCGGTCGGATCTTCGGAAGAGGTCGCCAGGCTACGAAAAGACGGCACCCGGACCATTGATCTGGGTGGCCGCACCGTATTGCCTGGGCTGCACGATCTGCACGTGCATCCCATTTATGCCGGGGTGCGCGAGGCACAGTGCAAGATTCCGCAGGGGTCGAACCTCGAACGGACGCTCAACCTCGTAAGGGCCTGTGTCGACAAAGCCAAGCCGGGAGACTGGATCATCGGCGGTCAATGGGATGCTTCGGCACTGGGCAAGATCCCCAACCGAGCCATGCTCGACAAGGTGGCACCCAACAATCCAGTCTATCTGGAGGACACCAGCGGCCACAGCAATTGGGTGAACAGCCAGGTGCTGAAGCTGGCTGGTGTCACCAAAGAGACTCCCAACCCTCCTGGCGGCATCTTCGAGCGCGATGCTGATGGCGTGCCGAGCGGCGTGCAAAGGGAGTCCGCCGTCGATGTCATCTCGCGCATCACCCCCAAGCCGACGTTGGCGCAGGCAGAAGCTGGCCTTAGATGGTCGCTGCAGCAGATGCTGTCGTTCGGCATCACCTCCTTTACCGAAGCCGCTGTCGGCTTCACCGCCGGAGGGGCAACCGAGCTTGCGACCTATGCCGCTATCGCCGATGCTGGTCAGCTGAAGCAAAGGGTGCGCTTGTGCATCACGTGGGCGCCGGGCGTCCCTTCGACCCTGTCGGCGATTGCATCTCGCAACATTTATTCGCGGAATCGACTGGCGGCCGATTGCGTCAAGATCTTTCTCGATGGTGTTCCGACTGATAGTCATACAGCCGGCATGCTGGAGCCCTATGCGGGCGGAGTTGGTGGGCGCAACGATGAAGCCAGCCGCATGGGTCTGTTGCTGATACAGCAAGATGTCCTCGACAAGGCGGTTGCCGATTTCGACAGGCAGGGGCTAACAGTGAAGTTCCACGCAGCGGGAGATGCCGCGGTGCGTGAAGGGCTCAACGCCATCGAGGCTGCCCGCAAGGCCAATGGTTTTACGCCCAATATGCACAATGTCGGACATAATGTATTCGTTGCTCCCGGGGACATCAAGCGGGCACGAGCGATCGGTGCGACCTTCGAGGTTTCCCCTTATCTCTGGGGTCCCACTCCGATCAACGACGACATCACCAAGGCGGTGGGGCCGGAAACGATCGAGCGGGTTTGGCCGGTGCGCGAAATGCTGGAGGCCGATGCCTTGGTCGTGCCGGGCTCCGACTGGTCGGTTGTCCCGTCGGTCAATCCCTGGATAGGCCTGGAGCAGTTGGTTACGCGCCAAAGGTCCGGTGGCAGCGCGGATAGCTTTGGCAAATCCGAGGCGATCAGCTTTGAGCAGGCATTCCGCATCTTCACCGAAAATTCGGCACGGCAGGAAGGAATGGGAAACAAGGTGGGGCGCATCGTTCCGGGAATGCTCGCTGACATTATCGTCACCAATCAAAACCCGTTTGCCGTCCCGCCCACGAAGATCCACGAGACGCGAGTGGACATGACCTTCATTGAGGGCGAGCTGGTCTATCGGGCCGATGTTGGCGAGCCGGCGAAATGAGTGGGGCGTCGAGATGACGGGCCCGCTATCACGCCCACAGCCAATGAAAACCTGACGAAGCGGGGAATCTTGAGCTTCAAGTGGCGGAACGTCGCGTCATCTGAACGTCGGGGAATCTGTTGCAATCGGTCCAGCAGGGGGACGAGGCATGAATGAATGCAGTCTGACGCACGGCCCAGCAGACCGTTCTGCCTTGAGCTGACCAGCACCGTTGTCGAAGTCCTTCGGGCGACGTCATCGCGGGATGAACTTGTCACCTTGATGGAGGCGGTCGTCCGCGAGATGGGCTTCCGGCATTACGCGCTGGTGCATCACGACGACCTGCGGACGCCGCGACCCGACCGTGTCGATTTAAGGGACTATCCGCCAGCGATCATGGAGCGGCTCGTGACCCAGCGTCGCTTCAGGCGCGATCCCGTTATCCGCGGATGCATCTTTGCCGACAGTGCATTCCTCTGGTCCGACCTGCCTCGGATCATTCGCCTGGACCAGCAGGATCGCACGAGCCTGGAACGTGGCGCACAAGAGGGGCTGAACGAAGGCATCACGGTGCCGCATGTCCGGCTCGGCGAGCGTATGGGTTCCTGTACATTCGCAGGAATGTGCCGCCCCGAGCGTGCGCAGTTGTTCCTCGGTGCTGCGCAGATGATCGGTGTCTTTGCTTTCCAGGCGGCCCGCCGGCTGCTCTGCGGGGAGTTGCCGACTGTCCCATGCCGGCCGAGACTGCACCCGCGCCCGCGTGATTGTGTCATTCTGGCGGGACGCGGATATTCCAATAAGGAGATTGCCCGCGCGCTAGCTCTCACGCCTCGCACGGTTGATGGCTATCTGACCGAAGCGCGCCGCCTGTTTGGCGCGCAAGACCGCACCGAGCTCGTCGTGAGCGCCGTGCTTGCCGGGGAAATCGGTCTGGACGAGCTGAGGGCTCGTCAACCCGAGTAATCACTCGGTCTATTTCGGGCCGCTCATCGCTGCTCTCTTCCGGCACGACAGGTCTATGCCGGGAGAAACCTCTATGATCCATGTTATCGAAAATGATTTGGCAGCGGACAGCCAGCCGCTGCTTTGTTCGATGTTCGCCGACCGCAAGCGTCTTTTCGTCGACCTGTTCGGTTGGGATGTCCCGGTGGTCGATGACCAGTACGAGATCGACCAGTTCGACAATGCTCATACTGTCTATTTCATCGTCTCTGACGCACGCGGTGAGCATCAAGCCTCTATCCGGCTCTTTCCCAGTACCCATCCGCACATGCTTGGTACGCTCTTTTCTAATCTCTGCCCATTCGGGGTCCCCGTGGGCAATACGACCTGGGAAACCACGCGGCTATGTCTGCCCCAGCGACACGGTGCTGCCCGGAGACTCAAACTGCGCAACATGCTGTTCTCGGCAGTCGTAGATTTTGCGCTGGAGCGCGGGATCGAGCGCTTGACTGGCCTCATCCCCGATCCGTTCCGCAAGGAAGTCCTCGCGATGGGCTGGCAGGCCGAGCCGCTCGGGCCCGCCGTGCATCTCCCAGGCGGAGCGATCGGCGCCTTCCTCATCCATGTCCGTCCGGACACGCCCGAGCGGCTTCGCTGGACGGGTGTCTATGCCGATGCTGCCGATCGGGTGTCGGCATGAGCGCCGCCGTCGATCGCCACGCCGCGATGCTCGCGCGCGATGGCTGGTGCGTGTTCGGGCGCGGCGTCGAGCCTGCCCTGATCGCTGGCATCGAGGCGGATCTGAACCCTCGCTTCGCTGCGACACCGCTATGCCAAGGGGCATTCTACGGCGACAGGACGAAGCGTTTCGGATCGCTGCTGACCCGCTCGTCGGCGATCGAACGCCTGGCGAGGCATCCGCTGATCCTGGAGATCGTCGAGCAGATGCTCCTGCCATGGTGCGAGCGGATCGCGCTCAATCTGACCCAGGCCATCGAGATCCACCCCGGTGCTCTGCCCCAGCTGCCGCACCGCGACCAGGACATGTGGCAAGGGCCCAAAGGCAGCCTCGAATATCTCGTCAACGTAATGTGGCCGTTGACCACCTTCACGCGGGAGAACGGCGGCACGCGAATCTGGACGGGAAGCCACCTCGAGCAGGACATTCCGGTGCTTGCCGAAGAGGACGTGGTCGTGCCAACGGTGTCGCCGGGCGACGCCCTGATCTTCCTCGGCTCCACCCTGCATGGCGGTGGCGGCAATGCCAGCGCGGCGCCTCGGCGCGGCATCGTCATCAGCTACTGCCTCGGCTGGCTGAAACCCTTCGAGCTGCAATGGCTAGTCTACCCACCACAGGTAGCGCGCCACTTCTCGCCGGAACTGGCTGCGCTCGTCGGCTACGCCCAGCACCGCCCCAACCTCGGCAATGTCGAGGGCCAATGCCCCTCGATCCTGTTGCGAGACAGAGTGCCGGACCATCTGCCGTCGATCGACGCGCTGCGGCCCGACCAGGCCGAAGCGGCCGAGATGTTCATCCGCTCCCAGATGGGCGAGATGGGCTGACGAACGCCGTGAGCGGGACCGCGCATCTGCCGGACTGGCGCGACCGGGCGGCCTATGATGCCATCCCGGCGCTGGGCCGCGATGCACTTGCCTGGGAAGTACTGCGCCGGAATTCTGCTTATTGGCGATTTGCCGCGGCCAGCGCGTTGACCGCGGAGATACCCGCAGGCGAGCCCGGCTCCGCGGGCGAATGGGGGCTGCACTTTCCCTGAGAATCCGGAGCTCGATTGCGTCCACGCGGCACCCATGTGGAGAGCGGACGTCGATGCGCGCGTGCTGTTGGTCGGGGCGAGAGCGACGACCCGGCTCGATGCCACGGACATTCGCCGCTTCGATTCGCGCATCCTCCCGGATGCGGATGGCGAGCACGTCCGCTTCATCGCCCATGGCGAGATATTTCGCCTGGATGTTGTCTCGGGGACCGTAATGTCAGGTCCCGTCCACCTGACCTACCTGCTCGCACAGGATGGGCGGCTAGCCCAGCAGATGGACACTATCCGGCGACTTGAGCATAGACTTGCGGGAACTGAACCTAGCGCGGTCGAGAGGGCTTCCAGGGTAATACGATCGGCCACGGCGCTGCGCGCGCGCGATGCCCGCGCGGATGGCGCATCCCTCAGGGAAATCGCGACCGAACTGTTGGAGGGCGGCGAATGGCCTGGGCCGGGAGAATACCGCAAGTCCGCCATACGCCGGTTGGTCGCAATGGGTGAAAGCTTGGTCAGGCAGGGACCGCTGCCGATCCTGACCTGGTGACCCGACGGCTAATTCTTCAGGACTTCTGGCGGAAGGTCGTTCATCAGCAGGACGTAGGTTTCGATGCCGAGAGGTTTTGCGATCTCATCGAGCCGGTCGATAGTGACACTATACTTCTGACGTTCGAGAGCGCTGATGTAAGTTCGATCGACCATCGCGGCATCTGCCAGCGCTTCCTGTGACAAGCCTCTCGCGGCACGTAGAACGCGCAAATTGTGGGCAAGAGTCTTCCGGCTCGACATAAGCGATGTTGAGCCCGCTTGCGGGCCTTTTAGCCATGGCGTAAGGTCTCCAAATTGATGAGCAAACACCACATTTGGAGTTTCTTGTGCTGCGGAATGTCGCGCCAAGTGGTCAGGTAACGGGCTATGATCGGCAAACCCTTCCGATTTACGCCGAGTTGCTCGACGCCGACGCTGCCGGCATGGGCTGGGCCGAAGGAGCACGACTGATCCTCGGCCTCGACGTCGCGGCCGATGGCGAGACCGCGCGAAAGTGCTGGGAAAGCCATCTTGCCCGCGCCCACTGGATCGTCGGTGAGGGGCTTGGTTCCGCACTGGAGGCGTTCGGCCGGAAATCCGAACAGGCTGGTTAAGCCCAAAGTTTAATTTGGCGCCTCGCGCTTCGGGCGGGTCTGCGCCGCCCCGTCGGCACCCTGCCCTCTCACCCGGGTGTGTCGAAATGCGAGTGCCGGTTTTCGACACTCCCCGCGCGCGCGATCCGTCGGCATCACCCGATCCACCCGCCGCGCGTCGCGGCGCGATACATTTGGATCGAAGCCATGAACGACGATGATCAAGTCGCCCGCGCGGGCCTCGCACTGCGCGGCTCCCCTTTCTTGAGCCCCGAACAGGCCGCACACTATCTTGGCGTTTCGGTGCGGACGCTCCAGGAACATCGCAGCGCCGGCACCGGTCCGCGCTTCCGGCGCCATTGCCGCCATGTCCGCTATCATATCGACGATCTCGATTGCTGGTCGCTGGGCGCCCGCGGGGAGCGCGATCGTGATTGAGCGCCACACCGCGGCTGCCGCGCTCGCGCGCTGGGGCCAGAGCCTTCGCTTCGCCCGATCGCGGCGGCGGCGCTTTGCGCGCCGCGGCCTCGCCCTTGGTGGGCTCGCGGCCGCGCTCGCCGCCACGATCGCGCTCCCGCCGCGCCCCTTCCTTGTCTGGAATGCCAGCGCGAGCGCACCGATCGGGCTCTACCGTGTCGGGGGGACCGATCTCGCGACCGGCGATATGGTCATCGCCTGGCCGCCAGCTCCTGCCCGCGATTTCGCCGCGCGCCGGCACTATCTGCCCGCCAACGTGCCGCTGGTGAAGCGCGTCGCGGCCGAACCTGGTGATACCGTTTGCGCGCTCGGGCAGGAGATATTCGTCGATGGCCGCTGGATCGCGAACCGCCTGATCCGCGATGGCGCGGGCCGCCCGATGCCGTGGTGGACCGGCTGCATCACGCTCCGGCGCGGGGCGATGTTGCTGCTGATGGCCGATAGCCCCGCCTCGTTCGACGGGCGCTATTTCGGTCCAACGGACCGCGGCGATATCGTCGGCAAAGCAACCTTGCTGTGGGCGCGCTGAGATCGCTCGCCATCGCGCTAGCGCTGCTGGTAGCAACGTCGGCGCATGCGGAACTGGTCGAGCGTTGGCGTCCCTATATCGATGAAGCATCGGCCCGGTCAGGCATCCCGGCGGCATGGATCGAACGCGTCATGCGCGCCGAGAGCGCCGGAAAGACGATTTTGAATGGGCGGCCGATCACCAGCCGGGCCGGTGCGATGGGCCTGATGCAGCTCATGCCCGGCACATGGGCACAGGTGCGTGCGGCGCTTCGACTTGGAGCTGATCCGCACGACCCACACGACAACATTGTCGCGGGCGCTGCCTATCTGCGGTTGATGTACGACCGGTTCGGCTATCCCGGGCTGTTCGGGGCCTATAATGCCGGGCCCGCGCGTTACGCCGAGCATCTCGCGACGGGCCGAACGCTTCCCGGCGAGACGCGTGCCTATCTCGCGTCGGTGGGCGGTGTGACCGCGCAGCGGCCAGACTCAATGCAAACGGTGCCGGTGAACCCGATCTTCTTCGCCCTGCGATCGGCGCCATCCGGCAAGACCAGCGATCGAGCGGGTTCCCCGACACTCTTCGTGCCGCTCAGCACGGAATCGTTCGCTTCGGCTGAATCGCAACCGTGAAGCTAGCCTCGGCGCCCCCTCACTTGGCTGCGTTCACCTCGGCCGCCCAGCGTTGAGCATAGCCTTCGGGAAGGACAGCATCATGTGGCGTCATCGTGAAGCGGGGTCTCCTCGTTTTCAGTGCAATAAGTGACGGTACGAAAAGCTAGCACTGGCGCGGAGGTGGTGTTGGTAGATCGTTGATTTCATTGACTTTCCTGTTCACTTTCAAATCTGCGATTCGTGGCGTCAAACCGTGGTCGGTTTCATCCATTGGTGCCAGTTATCGATGCATTTGGCCGCGAAGGCAGGATTTGGTCAGCATAGCGGTCAACCGGGAAGCGAAACACACCCCGCAAGTTGATGCTCTCCAGCCTGGTGGGCGCAATCTTCCCGATCAGTTCCGGTGGAATGACCTGGCGGCGGTTCGACCAGCGATCCAGGACCGCCTGCATCTGTGAGGTATTCCACGCCATCACGATGTTGGCCATCAGGCTCAACGCATCGGCCACAGCCTGCATTTCATCGACACGTTTGGCCTGCGCCGGGCTGATCCGGCCGGTATAAATGGCGCGCTTGAGGGCGTTAACAGCCTCGCCCCGATTGAGCACCCGGCGCAACTCGTTCCTGAAAGCGTCCTTGACAAAGTAGTCAGCCAAAAACGCCGTACGCAGCAACCGCCCCAATTGCACGCCAGCCTCATAGATTGGATCGCCCTGGGCGGCAGAACCGAACCGCGCAAGAGCTGCCACCGCACTGGCATGTCCGCTCATGACCGAGGCTGCCAGGTGCACCAGACTATCCCAATGCTTTTCGATCAAAGCGACGTCGACATTGGCTTCGCACACCGCAGCGATTTCTGCGGGCACTTTGGTGCCGCGTGGCACAAAGAGGTGGCGCTGTTTGAGTTCCTTCAACCGCGGGCAAAGATCAAAACCAAGCAAACGGGCATGTGACATGGCAAAGTCGGTGTAGCCATGGGTATCCACAGCAAGCTGGCTGGTCTCCAGCTTTTCTTGGCGGATGACACCTTCAATGGCCACGCCCGCCTGGCGCTCATTGAGCACAAAGGGCTGCGCATGGAAGATGCCCCACCGGTCTTTTACATGGGAGTAGATTCCAATGGAAGGTGTGTTGCGCCGAGGATCAAGCCGGGCTTGCCACACCCGTTTGGTGGTCTCCATGCTCATCATGTCAGAAGATGCCAAATCGGACCGCCCCCAGGTGGCGGCAATCGGGTGTCGCTGCATGAATTCCAGCACAGCCTGGCAGGCCTGGCTCAGACGCCGTTCGTCCCGCGCCCAGCGCATGGCCTGGCGAATGCTGGTGGCAGACAATTGCGGAATCATGCGCGCGCATTCGACCGCAGTCAGACTGGTGCCGTGGGCCATGATGCCGGCATAGACCATCAGCAGCTCGTCGGTAGAGCGCGGCTCACGTCCGAGCATGATCCAGCTAAAGCGCACCTGGGCGTCAACGGCCAGAATCACTTCCGGCAATTGAACCTCACCGATGCGGTGATCCAAAGCCGCGCGCAGCTTGGTCACTTCTGGGTCTTCGTCCTCTGCGGGCAATGGCGACAAATGGAGTTCATCATCCACGCGCAGTACGCCACTGCGGGCTGCAGCGGCCACCGCATCGACACCGGCAGTTACTCTGGCCAGCAAAGGCTTCAAGAAAGTGGCAGCCTTGCTGGGTAACGATAGACGGGCATAGTGTTTCTTGGACTCTGCCTGCCAACGCTCGTCCGTGAAGAACAAGCGCGCACGACCCCGAAAGCTCAGGCTGTGCTCAATCCAGACCGAGCCATTGCGCACCGCGCGGCGCAGGGCAAACAGGGTGGCCACCTCCAACGCCTGAAACGCCCGTTCCCGGTCTGGGCTGGAGATCGAAACCTGCCAGATCATTCCCAGACTTGGTGCCACCACTTCAACTGGCAGCTTTCTGGATCCTTTGAGATATAAAGCTTGCAGCTTGGCAAGGTACTCGATGGCAGGATGCTCGCCGGTGGCCTGCCAGGGCAGCTTTGCAATGGCGACGAGCAACGACCGCACGGGGCGAATTCCATCAATCAATCCCTCGCGGACCAGGGAGGCCCTGCTCGGTGGTTTGCGTTTCTGGGTTTCGGTGATCAAGGCTTCAAGACGGGCACGCAACTCAGCATCTGGCACCGCACCTTGCGCGCTCAAGGCAACAAGTTCGCCGAGCAGCGTTTTGTACATTGCGGCCCAATTGACGGTAGCGGGGACATCGGCGGCAGCCTGACGCCACAGATCGGCGATCCGGCGCTGCACCATAAGGATCAACTGGTCTGTGGTGGTGAACAGGCAATACCGAAGAAAGCATGCGACCTCCACGGTGCGCGCTGGCTCTTTGATCTTGGCTCCGGCTGAGGGCGGCCTGGAGACAAGTCGGCGCGCGTAGCGGCGCAAGATGAGATCGGGGATGTCTGCCAGGTGCTTATGAACGTCCAGCGTGTAAAGCAGGTCGATGCGCTCCAGTACCTCGCTGATTTGGCGGGTTGAGTGTTTCGCCGGTGCAGCCCATAGCCAACTCTGCTGGGTTTGTCCATCTGGGCGCAGCTCTGAAACTGAGGCTCGCCAGCGATCAAGTGTTGCTGGATCAACGCTGGCGGCGATGGCGGTGCCTGTTTCAACTTCAAGCTGGGCAAGTGCCGCCGCAATCAGTGTCCGAATTGCCCGCTCGTGCACGATCACCAGCTTGTTCTTGTACAGCCATTGACGCGCCCGCACGAGTAGCTGATCGCGGTCGGCGCAGCGCGCCACTTCGTCGCGCAGTTCACGTACCAGTGAGCGGCGCTGGTGCTCGCTCATCCACTGGAATCCAAGGACCGTGCAGGCTACTTGTTGGTGATCGAATAGCGTGCGCCCGCGTTCATACATGGCTCTCAGCGAGGCGACTTCTGGTGCTGCAATGCCAAGCTCGTTGCCAAGGTGGCGCCACAAGGCTACTGGAATTACCCGAAAGGCACCGAGCAAACGCCCACTCATGCGCAGGAAACCAATATGGAGCGCCAGACCAAGCTTGTGGGAATCACCTCGGCGTGCATTGATTGCGTCGCGCTCGGCACCATCGAAGGTGAAAAATGCCTTCATCTCGAAGTCGCTGATATCGCGGGGGAGCCCACGCATCCCCAAAAACGTTGTGTGCCAACCCTGCATCGTGAACCTCAAAAGTGGGAGGCCACCATACCCGTTTACAAAGCGAACAGGAAAGTCAATGAAATCAACGGTCTACCCAGACCACCCCCGCGCCAGTGCTAGCTTTGCGTACCGTCACTTATTGCACTGAAAACGAGGAGACCCCCTTATCCATTGACACTTGAGGGGCGGCCTCTTCGCGCTTTTCCTTGGCGTGACAACGGTTTACGCGCGTTTTTCGGTCATGCTAACCAGGTTTTTAACCGTCTTTATAACCTTTTTATATAACCAGGTAGTTTTAACCAGAGGCTGGCGAAAAAAACGGCAACACGGCCCAAGCTACCGCGCAGCATGACCGGCCGCCGAAGGGGGGAAACCCCCCTTCTCGATCCCACCCGGCCGCAAGCGGCCTCCCATCCCCCCAGGGGCTACGCCCCTCGGCCGCCTTGCGGCCTCACCCCACAATGGAGCGCCTTCGGCGCTACGGCTTAGGAGAGCCAGGCGCAAGCGCCTGGCGGAAGGCAGTAAGTTCGAGAGCTTGCGAGGGGGCAAAGCCCCCTCACACTCCCCAACCAGGTCGCCGCGGTTCGACCGGCCGCGCGATCCTCAAGCATCGCAGCAGCTCCACCGCCGCAGGTTTTACGCCAAGGAAGGGGGTCGGCCAGCTCGGCCGGTGGCGCGGAAAGCGCCCCTCAAGTGTCAATGAAACGTGAGACGCGGGGCCAGGCCCGCGCCGATCACAAGCCGAGTTCGGAGTGAGAGCCGAGGCGCACCAGGCGCAGCGTGTCGGCGTCGGGCTTCTGGTAGATCAGCACCAGGTCGGGCTTGACGTGGCAATCCCGGTGATCCTTCCAGTCCCCGGTCAGCGCGTGGTCGCGGTGCCGAGGTTCCAGCGGCTGGTCGTCGGCGAGCGCGACCAGGACGGGCACCAGGTCGGCGTCGAGCGTGGCCCGGTGCTGCCCTTTCGCCTCGCGCTTGTAGTCGCGCTTGAACTGGCCGGTGCGCTCAATCTGCCGCATGCAGATCGGCCATCAGATCGTTGACGGTGGCGAAGCGCGGCAGCTTGCCCTTGCGGGCTTCCTTCATCGCCTCGATGGTGGTGGCGTTCGGAATCAGCGGCTCGAAGGGCAGCGCCTTGTCCTGGGCCACCTTCGTGAGCAGCAGCCGCACCGCGTCGGACACGGTAAGGCCCATCGCGGCCAGGACGGCCGCCGCTTCTTCCTTGATCGCGCCGTCGATGCGCGTTTGTACGAGCTGGTTTGCAGCCATGATTGGTTCTCCGGTTGGGTTCGTGAATTACATTGTAATGCACGCCAAGGGAAAGGGCAAGGTTTAGCGGCTAAAACGTTTAGCTAAAGTGCTTGACGATTAGGACATTTTGCCCTAATATAGCACTTGAAGGCCGGGCATTTCGCCCAGGTCAACTACCGGAGAAAGTCCGATGAACACCCAAGAGCAACCCGTTACCGCTTCCCTGGTCGCCGAGGCCCAGCGCCTCGACTTCCTGCCCGCCTACTTCGGCCCGCGTCTGATGATGCGCGGCGAGGCCCTGGTGTATGCCTGGCTTCGCCGGCTCTGCGAACGCTACAGCGGCGCGTATTGGCACTACTACACCTTGTCGGACGGCGGTTTTTACATGGCCCCCGACCTGGCCGACCGCCTGGAGATCGAGGTGGACGGCAACGGCTTCCGAGGCGAGTTGTCGGCCGACGCCGCCGGCATTGTCGCAACCCTGTTCGCGCTGGGTCAGCTCGCGGCCGAGGCCGCCGACACGGACGCCGGCGATGCCCTGATCGACCGCTATCACTTCCTGCGCGGCTTCGCAGCCAGCCACGCCGAGGCGGCCGCGATCTACCGGGCTATTGACTGATGAGGGGCGGCCCCGGCTTCGGCCGGGGCTTCCAGGAGGCGACCATGACCAGGAACAACGCTCCCCAGGCACCGACGAACAGCTACGCGACGGACGGCAAGTGCCACAACGCCGAGCCGGGCACCTACGGCCACGAATGCGGCAAGCCGGCCGCATGGATCGGCACGAACCACAAGGGGTTCAGCTCGGGATTCTGCGACGACTGCAAGCGCCACGGCTACGAAGCCCGCGACGTGATCGCGTGGCGGCGTGCTGACACTTGAGGGGCCGGCCGATGGCGAAGAAACGCAAGACGCCGGCCCAGCCGGGCCAGGACTGGAACGCGCCGGCGGCCGAGCTGCTGGCCGAGCTGCCCACCGACCGCGACGAGCTGCTGGCCGCCGCCGTGGCGGCCGTGGTGGAGATCGACGCGGCGATCATGCGCGGTGACGGTGCGGCCGCCGAGGCGGCCAGCGACCGATACGAGGCCGTCATCTGGAAGATGAACGGCGGAACGCACGTGGGCAGCATGGCCGACCACGACGCGCCCGGCCAGGTCATCGAGCGCCATTGCGCGGCGGTGCCTGGCGACGTGCCCTTGTGGGGCCAGCGCGGCCAGTTCCTGGTCGCGGATGGCGACATGCGCGCCCTGGTGGAGTACGAGGCCGGCTACGGCGGGCCGCTGGGTGCCCACTTCCAGTTCCACGTCATCGACCTGGACAGGCCGTTTATCTCCGAAACGGGCTACCGCTCGCACTTCGACACGGCGCAGGGCTGCATGACGGTGGACGAGGTTGCGCGCGGCATCCTGGCTGCGCAGCGAGCCGAGAAGAAGCGCCCGGTGATGGTCGAGGCCAGCTACCGCGACCGCCTGGCCGATGCTCCCCTGCCCGCTTGGCTGGCCGGCTTGGAGCCGCCGGCGCGGCGCGCACCGGCGACCGTCCTGGTGCCGCCGGGGTTCGTCCTGGTCGATGTGGTGCTGCCCTCGCATCGGGCCTTCATCGCCAGGCGCTGGGCGGCCGAGGCCGCGACCAGGATCAAGGCGGCCAGGGCCGCCGGGTTGGACGCCAAGGGAAAAATCACCGGCGCAGGCCCGGAGCGAGATCCCGCATCGCCAGAAACGACGATGACCTGCAGCATCGTCAAAGCCGACGATGCCGAGCCGGGCGAGGGCGGGCCTGTATCGCCGGAAACAACGATGCCGCGAGCGAGCGCGGCAACCTGCAGCATCGCCAGGAATGGCGATGGAGGCCCGGCCGACCTGGTGGAGTTCAAGCCCGGCCAGCGGTGCGAGATCGTGAGCGTCCATCACCCGGTTTTCGACCGCTACATCGGCAAGCGCATCATCATCGTGAAGGTGCATCCCGACACCCGCCAGGTGTGGGCGCACGACGACAGGCCGGTAACGTACAAGACCAATCGCGCAGGCCGGCGCGTGGTCGATTCAGACCCGAGCTGCATCCAGTCGATCTACGGCTTCGACCAGTTGCGGCTTATCACTTGACCAGGAGAACGAACGAATGACGAACGACGCCAATATCCGGCTGGAGTGCTTGAAGCCGGCCGAACGCTGGGCGCAACCGACCGGCGAGGAAGTCCGAGAGGTGCTGCGCCTGGCCGGGTTCAGCGGCAGCAAGGCCGCGAAGGCGCTGGGGCTGGGCGCGAAGGGCGACCGCACGATCCGCCGCTGGATCGGCGAGGACACCCCGATTCCCTATGCGGCATGGGCGATCCTGTGCGACCAGGCCGGGCTGGGCGTGATCTGGAAAGAGGATTGACGCCAAGGGAAAGGTTTTAGCGGCTAAAGTTTAGCCTTCGGATTCCGGTAAAGCGAAAAAAGTTTAGCTAAAGTGCTTGACAGGTTAGGGCATTTTGCCCTAATATAGCACTTGAAGGCCGGGCACATTGCCCAGGTCAACTACCGGAGAAAGTCCGATGAGCGACAACAAGATTATGCCCTGGATTGACGAGCTGGAGGGCGCGGCAGCGACCGACTTCCCGGCCCGCCGTGACGAGATCGCGGCCATGATGGCCGAGGCGGCCGAGCTGGTGTGCAAAGCCGAGGAACTGCGCGGCAAGGCGTACTTCGCCGGATGCTCCCTGGAGGGGCAGGCCAAGGGCCATTGGTCGATGGAAGCCGTCGAGCAGGCCAAGCGCCGGGCCGGCTGGTAAGAGCACATGGCCCGGTCGGCAACGGCCGGGCCTATCGAGGACGCCAAGAAGGAGTATTGCGTGAGCCGAGGCAAGATCAAGGGCGGCCCCAGGTGGAGGAACGCCCCGGAGTGATCCGGGGCGCTTGGCCTGGTGCTGGCACACCGTAACCATGCTTCCGAGTGGGAGCACCCAGCATTCAACACGTAAGCGCGTGGAGGGTCAAGCTATGTCCAACATCATCAAGTTCCCCAAGGAGATCGAGCAGCCCGCCGCGCCCGCGCCGGTGGAGCCTGCCGCCGCGTCTGCTGCCCCCAACAAGGCCCCCGGTGCTGGCCTGCTGGCCGGCCTGGTCAAGTTCGTATGGGTGGCGACCGTGCTGGTCTGGCCGATCCTCAAGTGGGTGCTGTCGATTGCCACCTTCTTCCAGTTCGTGCGGATGCTCTACCACTGGAACACGCCTGGCGTGTATGCCGGTTGGTCGTTCCTGGCGTACTTCGCGGTGCTGACCGCGATCACCTACTTCGTTTCGATCTACAAGCCGAAGGGGCTTTGACATGAAAAAACAGACCCTACCCTACCCGCCGGGATTCGTGGAGCCGAACACCGGCCGGGTGGCCGTCCTGGTGCGCGAGTACGCGGCCAGCGACTTGAACGGCGATGCGCCGGCCTATTGGTACAGCGCGCAATCCGAGGAATGGGGCCTTGACCCCTGGCGACTGGTGGAAGGCGTCGATCCGCACACCGCCGGCGGTCAGTTCGACGTGTGCTTTGCCAACGGTTCGAGCCGCACGGTCGGCCCGCTGATGACGTTCTTCATGAGTGCCGCTGACGCGGCCAGGTTGAACGCCAAGAAAGAAGATCACGCGCCCATTTTTAGCCGCTAAAACGCTTGACGCGGGCGGCGAGTTTAGCTAAACTTCTGCACATGGTCGGCGGCTGGCACCGCCTTTTGTTCAACAACCGGGTGTGGAGTTTATATGGGTGTTCTCCATGAAGAAACGGCTAACCGAAGCCCAATTCCAGGCGGCGATCAAGGGCCTGGAGATCGGGCAACAGACCATCGACATAGCGCGCGGCGTGCTGGTCGATGGAAGGCCCCAGGCCGAGTTTGTGGCCTCGCTGGGGCTGACCAAGGGGGCGGTATCGCAAGCGGTCAGCCGCGTGTGGGCAGTGGCGGGGGAAGTGCTCCCGCAGGGCTTCGAGCGGGTGACGGCGGTACTGCCGGAGCATCAAGCGTTCATCGTCAAGCGTTGGGAAGCCGACGCCAAGGGAAAGAGGAAACAGGAACCCAACTCATGAAAACACTGGTCACGGCAATTCAGAAAGGCGGTCAAGGCAAGACGTTCGCAACCTGCCACCTGGCGTTCGACTTCCAGGAGCGCGGCCTTCGGGTTGCAGTGATCGACCTGGACACCCAGGGCAATGCGAGCTGGACGCTGGCCGGCCACGACTCGGGCTATCCCGCCAGTCGCATGTTCACCGCCGGCGGCGACGAGCTGCGCGCCTGGTTCGCTGACCGGGAGGATGACGGCCTGGCGCTGATCGCGGCAGACGCCAACCTGGCGAACCTGGACAAGATGGAGCTTTCCCAGGCGGCCGCCGCGCTGCGGGCCAGTGTGGCCGCGCTGGGCGAGTTCTTCGACGTGTGCCTGATCGACACGGCCCCCTCCCTTGGCGTCGCCATGACGGCGGCCGTGCTGACGGCCGACTACATGCTGTCGCCCATCGAAATGGAGGCGTACAGCTTGCAGGGCATGAAGAAGATGGTCGCGGTCATCAGCAACCTGCGCAAGCAGAACCCCAAGCTGCGCTTCCTCGGCATGGTGCCGAACAAGGTGGACGCGCGGAAGCCGCGCCACGTCAACAACCTGGCGACGTTGCAGCAGGCATACCCGCAGCTCATCTTGCCGTTCAGCATCGGCGCGCGTGACAGCATCGCCGAGGCGCTGGGCGAGCAGATGCCGGTGTGGAAGATCAAGAAGACCGCCGCGCGGAAGGCCACCCAGGAGGTGCGTGCGCTGGCGGATTACGTGTTCACGAAGATGGAGATCGCGCAATGAGCGCCAAGACCAACGCCAAGAAGAAGGAGCAGGACAAGCCGCAATCGTCCGGGCTGGGCCTGGACGGGCTGGGCGACCTGGCCGGCCTGCTGAACGAGCAGCCGGCGGCCAACGCCGGCGGCGCAGGCCCGCAGGAGCTGCCGCTTGACCTGATCGACGAAGACCCGCACCAGCCGCGCACGGCCGACAACCCCGGCTTCTCGCCGGAGAGCATCGCGGAGATCGGCGAGACGATCAAAGCGCGCGGCGTGAAGTCGCCCATCAGCGTGCGCGAGAACCCGGACGCACCGGGGCGCTACCTCATCAACCACGGCGCGCGGCGCTATCGCGGCTCGAAGTGGGCGCACAAGACCACGATCCCGGCCTTCATCGACAACGACTACAACGAGGCCGACCAGGTTATCGAGAACCTGCAACGCAACGAGCTGACGGCGCGTGAGATCGCCGACTTCATCGGCCGCGAGCTGGCGAAGGGCAAGAAGAAGGGCGAGATCGCCAAGGAGATCGGCAAGTCGCCGGCCTTCGTCACGCAGCACGTCACGCTGCTGGACTTGCCCGAACCCATTGCCGAGGCGTTCAATAGCGGCCGGGGCAAGGACGTGACTGTCATCAACGAGCTGGTGACGGCCTACAAGAAGAACCCCGACGAGGTGGCCGCCTGGCTGGCCGACGACAGCCAGGAGCTGACGCGCGGCTCGGTGAAGCTGCTGCGCGAGTTCCTGGAGGACAAGCGCAGTCACGAGGACGGCGACCGTGATCCCAACACCGTCGATGCGCTGACCGGCAAGACCGACGCCGAGGCCGGCGACGGCGAGCAGGGGCCGCAGGATGATGACGCCAAGGGGAAGAAGGAGCCGAAGGAGGCCGACCCCGACAAGCTCAAGAAGGCCATCATCCAGGTCAAGCACGACGACCGGCCGGCACGGCTGATCCTCAACCGCCGGCCCCCGGCCGAGGGCTGGGCCTGGCTCAAATACGAGGATGACGGCCAGGAGTTCGAGGCCGACCTTGGCACCGTGCAGCTTGTCGCGCTGCTGGAGGGCTGACACGCCCAGCGCCGGGCATCGCCGACCACCGACCCCCACCCATCGCCCCGCCATCGAGCGGGGCTTTTTTTGCCCGCGTTTTAGCCGCTAAAAAAAGTTCAGCTAAACCGCTTGCGTAGTGTTGTATGTTGTAGTATGCTTCACGCTACAACATACAACCGGCCAAAGGAGGCCCGACATGGCGATCTCGAAGGAGCAGATATTTGCGGTGGCCGACGAACTGGACGCGGCCGGCCAGAACCCCACGCTGGCGAACGTGCGCAAGCAGCTCGGCAGCGGCAGCTTCACCACCATCAGCGAGGCGATGAACGAGTGGCGCGCACGCAAGGCCAGCCAGGCCGCCCCGATCCGCGAGCCGGCACCGCAGGCGATCACTGACAAGCTGGCCGAGCTGGGCGGCGACTTGTGGGCCGTGGCGCTGGAAATGGCGAACAACCGCCTGGCCGCCGAGCGCGAGGCGCTGGAGGCCGTGCGCCAGGAGACGGAAGCAGCGCGCCAGGAAGCCGCAGAGCTGGCCGACCAGCTCACCGGCGAGCTGGACGAGGGGTCTCCTCGTTTTCAGTGCAATAAGTGACGGTACGAAAAGCTAGCACTGGCGCGGAGGTGGTGTTGGTAGATCGTTGATTTCATTGACTTTCCTGTTCACTTTCAAATCTGCGATTCGTGGCGTCAAACCGTGGTCGGTTTCATCCATTGGTGCCAGTTATCGATGCATTTGGCCGCGAAGGCAGGATTTGGTCAGCATAGCGGTCAACCGGGAAGCGAAACACACCCCGCAAGTTGATGCTCTCCAGCCTGGTGGGCGCAATCTTCCCGATCAGTTCCGGTGGAATGACCTGGCGGCGGTTCGACCAGCGATCCAGGACCGCCTGCATCTGTGAGGTATTCCACGCCATCACGATGTTGGCCATCAGGCTCAACGCATCGGCCACAGCCTGCATTTCATCGACACGTTTGGCCTGCGCCGGGCTGATCCGGCCGGTATAAATGGCGCGCTTGAGGGCGTTAACAGCCTCGCCCCGATTGAGCACCCGGCGCAACTCGTTCCTGAAAGCGTCCTTGACAAAGTAGTCAGCCAAAAACGCCGTACGCAGCAACCGCCCCAATTGCACGCCAGCCTCATAGATTGGATCGCCCTGGGCGGCAGAACCGAACCGCGCAAGAGCTGCCACCGCACTGGCATGTCCGCTCATGACCGAGGCTGCCAGGTGCACCAGACTATCCCAATGCTTTTCGATCAAAGCGACGTCGACATTGGCTTCGCACACCGCAGCGATTTCTGCGGGCACTTTGGTGCCGCGTGGCACAAAGAGGTGGCGCTGTTTGAGTTCCTTCAACCGCGGGCAAAGATCAAAACCAAGCAAACGGGCATGTGACATGGCAAAGTCGGTGTAGCCATGGGTATCCACAGCAAGCTGGCTGGTCTCCAGCTTTTCTTGGCGGATGACACCTTCAATGGCCACGCCCGCCTGGCGCTCATTGAGCACAAAGGGCTGCGCATGGAAGATGCCCCACCGGTCTTTTACATGGGAGTAGATTCCAATGGAAGGTGTGTTGCGCCGAGGATCAAGCCGGGCTTGCCACACCCGTTTGGTGGTCTCCATGGTCATCATGTCAGAAGATGCCAAATCGGACCGCCCCCAGGTGGCGGCAATCGGGTGTCGCTGCATGAATTCCAGCACAGGCTGGCAGGCCTGGCTCAGACGCCGTTCGTCCCGCGCCCAGCGCATGGCCTGGCGAATGCTGGTGGCAGACAATTGCGGAATCATGCGCGCGCATTCGACCGCAGTCAGACTGGTGCCGTGGGCCATGATGCCGGCATAGACCATCAGCAGCTCGTCGGTAGAGCGCGGCTCACGTCCGAGCATGATCCAGCTAAAGCGCACCTGGGCGTCAACGGCCAGAATCACTTCCGGCAATTGAACCTCACCGATGCGGTGATCCAAAGCCGCGCGCAGCTTGGTCACTTCTGGGTCTTCGTCCTCTGCGGGCAATGGCGACAAATGGAGTTCATCATCCACGCGCAGTACGCCACTGCGGGCTGCAGCGGCCACCGCATCGACACCGGCAGTTACTCTGGCCAGCAAAGGCTTCAAGAAAGTGGCAGCCTTGCTGGGTAACGATAGACGGGCATAGTGTTTCTTGGACTCTGCCTGCCAACGCTCGTCCGTGAAGAACAAGCGCGCACGACCCCGAAAGCTCAGGCTGTGCTCAATCCAGACCGAGCCATTGCGCACCGCGCGGCGCAGGGCAAACAGGGTGGCCACCTCCAACGCCTGAAACGCCCGTTCCCGGTCTGGGCTGGAGATCGAAACCTGCCAGATCATTCCCAGACTTGGTGCCACCACTTCAACTGGCAGCTTTCTGGATCCTTTGAGATATAAAGCTTGCAGCTTGGCAAGGTACTCGATGGCAGGATGCTCGCCGGTGGCCTGCCAGGGCAGCTTTGCAATGGCGACGAGCAACGACCGCACGGGGCGAATTCCATCAATCAATCCTCGCGGACCAGGGAGGCCCTGCTCGGTGGTTTGCGTTTCTGGGTTCGGTGATCAAGGCTTCAAGACGGGCACGCAACTCAGCATCTGGCACCGCACCTTGCGCGCTCAAGGCAACAAGTTCGCCGAGCAGCGTTTTGTACATTGCGGCCCAATTGACGGTAGCGGGGACATCGGCGGCAGCCTGACGCCACAGATCGGCGATCCGGCGCTGCACCATAAGGATCAACTGGTCTGTGGTGGTGAACAGGCAATACCGAAGAAAGCATGCGACCTCCACGGTGCGCGCTGGCTCTTTGATCTTGGCTCCGGCTGAGGGCGGCCTGGAGACAAGTCGGCGCGCGTAGCGGCGCAAGATGAGATCGGGGATGTCTGCCAGGTGCTTATGAACGTCCAGCGTGTAAAGCAGGTCGATGCGCTCCAGTACCTCGCTGATTTGGCGGGTTGAGTGTTTCGCCGGTGCAGCCCATAGCCAACTCTGCTGGGTTTGTCCATCTGGGCGCAGCTCTGAAACTGAGGCTCGCCAGCGATCAAGTGTTGCTGGATCAACGCTGGCGGCGATGGCGGTGCCTGTTTCAACTTCAAGCTGGGCAAGTGCCGCCGCAATCAGTGTCCGAATTGCCCGCTCGTGCACGATCACCAGCTTGTTCTTGTACAGCCATTGACGCGCCCGCACGAGTAGCTGATCGCGGTCGGCGCAGCGCGCCACTTCGTCGCGCAGTTCACGTACCAGTGAGCGGCGCTGGTGCTCGCTCATCCACTGGAATCCAAGGACCGTGCAGGCTACTTGTTGGTGATCGAATAGCGTGCGCCCGCGTTCATACATGGCTCTCAGCGAGGCGACTTCTGGTGCTGCAATGCCAAGCTCGTTGCCAAGGTGGCGCCACAAGGCTACTGGAATTACCCGAAAGGCACCGAGCAAACGCCCACTCATGCGCAGGAAACCAATATGGAGCGCCAGACCAAGCTTGTGGGAATCACCTCGGCGTGCATTGATTGCGTCGCGCTCGGCACCATCGAAGGTGAAAAATGCCTTCATCTCGAAGTCGCTGATATCGCGGGGGAGCCCACGCATCCCCAAAAACGTTGTGTGCCAACCCTGCATCGTGAACCTCAAAAGTGGGAGGCCACCATACCCGTTTACAAAGCGAACAGGAAAGTCAATGAAATCAACGGTCTACCCAGACCACCCCCGCGCCAGTGCTAGCTTTGCGTACCGTCACTTATTGCACTGAAAACGAGGAGACCCCTAGTCCACGAGACGGCGGACCCCCTCGACGGCGGTGCCGCGCACGCTGGCGGGCAGTTGGAGTGCGCGCGCGACCAGGCGGGCCACGGCGGGGTGGCTCGGCTGAACATCGGCGGCGGCGGACTGCGGCGCACGCGGCTTGGATGGGGGCGCGTCGGTATCGGCCTTGCGCGCTTCGGCCTGGCCCAAGTCGAAGGCCTTGAGGCTGGGCTTGACACCGACACCACCGCGTTCGATGGTCTCTTCGAACTGCTTGCAGCTGAACGGCAGCACCCCCGAGCCGCTCAGGGCGCCGAACAGGACCGCACTGAGCACGCTGCCGGTGCGCTCGGCGGCCTCGGCCATGTCGAAGCTGATGAAGCGCCTGGCCGCCCGTCCGGCCTGTCGCAGGAGAGCGGCGCTGTCGACCCGGCCGTCACCCATCGCCGATTTCTCGGCGATCGAGTAGACGCGGTGCGTGGAAGTGATCAGCGTCGTGTTGTGCGACGTCACGAAGCCCCGCTGGACGGCCCGGCCGGCTTCCATGAGCTCGGAGGCCAGCACGATGTCCACATCCCCGGGCAGTGGCGCCTGGGCGAGCACGGGCGCCCGCGCTCCTGGAACGTCGGCGCCAGGGAACAATTCCACGTAGTAGATCGTCGCACCGGTGCGCTGCGCGACTCCGGGCACGGAGGTGGTCTGGGCGAACCAGCCATTGGCTTCGCCGAGGTCGACGATCCAGTCGGCAAGCACGCCACCGCCTTCGCCACCCATCGCCAGGACGGCGATCTTGATCGGTTCGGTCAGCGTCGCTGGAGGAAGGTCACGGGGGCTCATGGTTCTGGTTGAAGCGAGAGAGGTGGAACGGTTGGTGCATCGGCGTTGGGGCTCGGCTTGCGGTGCGGCATGCCGTTCAGAAGGCGTAGCGGGCGCGGCGGCGGGCATCGCCGCGCTGCAGCCAGCCGATCACGGCGGTGCGCACGCGCTGGAGCAGCCGGTCCCAGCGTGTCGGGTTGCTCACGATCTGGGCGCGGTAGAACGAAGGACAGAGCACGGCTGCATGCGCGACTTCGCCGCAGTTGCCGCAGCCCACGCAGCTGTCGATGACCATGGCCACCGGGTCGGTGCGCAGCGGATCCGGGTTGTCTCGGATGGAGAGCGAGGGGCAGCCCGACAGCCGGATGCAGGAATGGTCGCCCGTGCAGGTGTCGGGATCGACGCCGAAGCGTTCCCGCACCACGCGCTGGCCGTCGGCGAGCGCCTGGCGCACCTGCTTCTTCTCGCGGCGCTGCCGGTTGAGCATGCATTCGCTCTGGGCGATGAGCACCTTGGGGCCTTGCTCGGGCGTGGTCAGCGCCTCGCGCAGCGTGGCCATCATGGCCTTCAGGTCATAGGTGCGCTTGATGGTGCGCACCCAGTCGACGCCCACGCCCTTGACGGCGCGCTCGATCTCGTGGCCCGTGCTGCGCGTTGGATTGAGCGCGCGCGAGGACGGAATGTCCTGGCCGCCGGTGGCCGAGCTGTAGTTGTTGTCGACGATGACGGTCAGATTGTCGCTGCGGTTGAAAACCGCGTTGGCGATGCCGGAGGTCAGGCCGTTGTGCCAGAAGCCGCCATCACCCATGATCGAGATCGCCCGCTTGGCGGCTGGGGCGCTGCCCGGGGCGACGGTGAAGGCAGCCGAGCTGGCGCTGCCCAAACCGTAGCCCATGGTCGTGCTGCCCAGGTTGAATGGCGGCAAGATGGAGAACAGGTGGCAGCCGATGTCGGCGCTGATGTGGTGCGCGCCCAATTCGCGCTCGATCAGCTTGATGGCGGTGAAGATCGGCCGCTCCGGGCAGCCGGTGCACAGGCCCGGAGGGCGTGGATGCACGGTCTCGCTCAACGGCGGGAGGTCGTCAGCTGCGGCAAGCCATCCTTGCTGGTACGCCATGATGCTGCCCACGGGGCTGCCCACGGGGATGCGGTTGCCATCGCCATCGTCCTGGGCATCGTCCTCCAGGTCGCCATCGGCGAAGGCCAGGGCTGGCTGGCGCATCGCCGGCGCCGGAGCTGCGGGCGGTGCGGCGGGCACCGCGATCACGGGAATGCCGATGGGACGCTGGCGCCGTTCGGGCTGGGCCTGGGGTTCGACGAAACCATAGCGCTCCAGGAAGGCGCGCACGCCGGCGAGCACCGTGGCCGTGTTGTAGTCGCCTGCCAGCGGCAGCACGTCCTTGCCGTGCAACTTGGTGTCGATGTCCAGTTGCCGCAGGATGTTGGCCACGTTCTGCTCGACGAAGTTCGGCTGTCCTTCTTCGACGACCAGCACGGCGCGCTTGCCACGGCAGAATCGCTCGAATTCGGCGTCCACCAGCGGATAGGCCACGTTCATGACGTACAGCGGGATCTTCGAGTCGCCATGCACGTTCGCTAGACCGAGCTTCTGCAGGGCACGGATCAGGGTGTTGTAGCCGCCGCCTTGCAGCGCGATCCCGACATCGGCCATGTCCTCCGCGAAGAATTCGTTGAGGCAGCGCTCCTCGATGAAGCGGATGGCCGCGGGCCAGCGCTGCTCGATCTTCTCGCGCTCGTGCAGGAAGGAGGCCGGCGGCAGCACGATGCGGTTGACGTCGCGCGCGGGGTTCTCCAGGGCATCCTTGACCGTGAAGGCCGGCCGGCGGTTGGCCCCGGAGATGAAATGCCCGTGCAGGTGGCAGGAGCGGATGCGCATCTGCAGCATCACGGGCGTGTGGCTGGCCTCGGACAGCTCGAAGCCGTCCTTGACCGACTGGACGATGCTGGGCAGGTTGGGCCGGGGGTCGAGCAGCCACATCTGCGACTTCATCGCAAAGGCGTGGCTGCGCTCCTGCATGATCGATGAGCCCTCGCCGTAGTCCTCGCCCACGATGATCAGCGCGCCACCGGTGACGCCGCCGGAGGCCAGGTTGGCCAGGGCATCGGAGGCGACGTTGGTGCCGACGGTGGCTTTGAAGGTGATGGCGCCGCGCAGCGGGTAGTTGACGGAGGCCGCCAGCGTGGCTGCGGCGGTCGCCTCGCTGGCGCTGTTCTCGAAGCGGATGCCGTGGTCGGCGAGGATGTCCTGCGCGTCGGCCAGCACGTCCATCAGGTGCGAGATCGGCGAGCCCTGGTAGCCGGCCACGTAGGCCACGCCCGATTCCAGCAGCGCCTTGGTCACCGCCAGGATGCCTTCGCCGCGGAACACCTCGCCTTCGCCCAGCCTGAGCTTCTTGACTTCCTCGACGAATGATCGCTCTGCCATCGTGTTCTCCTGTCTTGCTTCGGGTGCTCCGAGCCTTCCGATGAAGGCGACATTTGTGAAGCTTCGCGAGTCGGTGCGCTTCAGCCGGTGCAGCGTTCTGGGTCGATCAAGTGCCATGCCGGCCGCAACCCGCTCGGCGGGATTGGTGTTTTCCCGGATGTACGCATCATTTTTGATCTATGATAATAAAAAAAGACGGTAAATTTGAAGGGTTTTCCCCTAGATCATCAAGTATCGCCGACTAATATAATTAGCCGCAAATAACCTAGGAGACGCGATGAGCGGGAAATTCATTGAAAAGCACGGCATCTGGTCGGATACCCAGAAAGCCGCAGCAGCAGACGTCCTGAATAAAATTGAGAAAGCGGGGCTGCAGATGGTTCGGTTGTCTTGGCCGGATCAGTACGGACTGCTGCGCGGAAAAATGCTGTCGGTCGCCGCGCTCAAGTCGGCATTCGCCAGCGGCTCGGAGATCACGATGGCGCCGTTCTTTTTCGATACCGCCAGCGCCTTCGTATTCAACCCTTTCTCTGCCGACGGGGGCCTCGGCAGCGCCGAACTGGCCGGCAGCCCGAACGTCGTGATGGTCCCGGACCCCACCACGTTTCGCATCCTGCCCTGGGCGGATCGCACCGGCTGGATGCTGGCCGACCTTTACATGACCAGTGGGCGCCCGTTCGCGTTGAATCCGCGCGCCATCCTGAAAAAGGCGCTGGCCGAGATGCAGGACCTGGGCTACGACTACCAGGCCGGCCTCGAGGTCGAGTGGTATCTGACGCGCATCGTCGATCCCTGCCTGGAGCCCGAAACCCTTGGCGGCCCCGGAACGCCTGCGGCGCCTCCCAAGGTGATGCCGGTGGCCAAAGGGTATTCGTACCTGCTGGAGAACCACCTGGACGAGGTCGAGCCCATCATGGCCGAGGTGCGCCAGCACCTGTTGGCCCTGGGGATGCCCCTGCGCAGCATCGAGGACGAGTGGGCGCCGAGCCAGATGGAGACCACCTTCGACGTGATGCCCGGCCTGGACGTGGCGGACACGATGGTGCTGTTCCGCAACGCGGTCAAGCAGGTCTGCCGTCGGCGAGGCTATCTCGCGAGCTTCATGTGCAAGCCCGCCATCCAAGGCTTTGTAGCCTCCGGCTGGCACCTCCACCAGTCACTCACGGCGCGGGACTCGGGCGCCAACGCCTTCATTCCGCAGCCGGGCGAGGCGCTCTCGGCGCTGGGGCGCTCCTACGTCGGCGGGCTGCTCGAGCATGCCTGCGCAGCGTCGAGCTTCACCACGCCGACGATCAACGGCTACCGCCGTCGCCGCCCGTATTCGCTGGCGCCAGATCGCGTGACCTGGGCCAAGGACAACCGCGCCGCGATGGCGCGTGTCATCTCCGCACCCGGCGACCCGGCCAGCCGGGTGGAGAACCGGATCGGCGAGCCGGCGGCCAACCCCTATCTCTACCTGGCTTCCCAGGTGTTTTCCGGGATCGACGGCATCCGCCGCCAACTCGATCCGGGGCCGCTGCAGGAAACACCCTATGCGGCGGACGTCACCATCCTGCCTCATAACCTGTCCGAGGCGCTGGAGGTGCTGGAAACCTCGAAATTCTTCCGTGAGGCATTCGGCGAGGAATTCATCCGTTATTGGTTGCATTTGCGGCGCAGCGAATGGAAAAGGTTCGTTGATGCCGAAGGGCAGGTGGATTTCTCGGGTGATCCGGTTACCAACTGGGAGCATCGTGAATATTTCGAGCTTTTCTGATGACTGCCATGAAGAAGTACGCAGTTATATGGTGCTCGGATGCATCGGGCGACCTGGATTTGCAGGAAAAAATGATCTCGGCCTTTGGCCGGGAAAATGAAGAATGGGAGATTTTCTGATGACTGCCATGAAGAAGTACGCAGTTATATGGTGCTCGGATGCATCGGGTGACTTGGAGTTGCAGGAAAAAATGATCTCGGCCTTTGGCCGGGAAAATGAAGAATGGGAGATTATCCAGCCTGTTGAAAATGATTTTCTCGAGAAGGCATTCGATTATTCAGGGCATGTCATCAGCGGCAGTCCCAAGTCGGTGATCGATGACGCGCAGACGCCCCTGGTGAGCAACCTGCTGGCGTTCCTGCGAGGTGCGGCGCAGCGTGGCGAGGGGCCGGTGGTCGGGCTTTGCTTCGGCGCCCAGGCCATCGCAGCCGCTTTGGGCGGGGAGGTCGGGAGAAATCCGTCCGGTCGCTTCAAGCTGGGCGCGGACCGGCTGGAATGGAGCAGCGAGGCCCAGGTGCTGTTTGGCCCTCAGGTCGGCGCAGGCCCCACCGTGCTGGTGCAAAGCCACGGCGAATGCGTGACCACCCTGCCGCCGGGCGGCGTTCAGCTGGCGTCCTCGCAGACGATCCCGCACGAAGTTTTCCTGGTGAATGGGCAGTTCCTGGGTATCCAGGGGCACCCGGAAGCGGATCGGCAGTTCCTGCAGCAGAAGCTCATGGCCTACCACCGTGCGTTGTTCGACGACGACGAATGGGTCCGCGTGCAGCAGGAATCGCAGCAGGCCCTGGATCCCGAGCGCGTGATCGCGTTGGGGCGGCGCCTGCTCGACGCGGGGCGCCTTCCCGCGACACCGCAGGACATTTCGGCCTTGCCGGCCTAAGGCCATAGGCAATCGAAGAGGAACAAGGAAACCCCCATGACAAACACCGCCAAGATATCCGTCCTTCCACGGACGCCCGCCGCCCAGGGCGACTGGGATGATCTGGTCCAGGAAGATCGGGTGCATCGTCGCCTCTATACCGACGAAGCCATCTTCTCCCGCGAGATGAACAACATCTTCGCGGCCACTTGGGTCTATCTGGCCCACGAGAGCGAAATCCCCGAGCCCAACGATTTCAAGCAAGCCTGGATCGGTGTGCGCGAGGTCATCGTGACTCGCGACGAAGAGGGGCAAATTCGCGTGTTCTCCAACCGTTGCTCGCACCGCGGCTCAACCGTCTGCCGCGAGCACCAAGGAAACGCCGCCAACTTCACCTGCCCCTACCACGGCTGGCGTTTCGACAACCGAGGTCAGTTGTTCGGCATTCCCGGCAAGAACGCCTATGGCCCGGCCTTCAAGGCGCGCGACATGCACCTTGCGCGGCCTGCGCAGGTGGCGTCGTACAAGGGCTTCATCTTCGCTACCCTGAACTCCGAGGCGCCGCCCCTGGCCGAGCACCTCGGCAATGCCACACGCTATCTGGACGCCTGGATCGAGCACAATGGGGGCGCTCAGAACATCGTCTTGGCCGGCGCTCAGCGCTTTCGCGTCGGCTGCAACTGGAAACTGGTCTGGGACAACGCGGGCGACGGCTACCACGTGCCGTTCTCGCACCAGTCGCTGCTGGTGATGACCAAGGAACGCTACGGTGGCGGCGACATGGCCTACTTCGCCGACGCCGACCGCACCCGCATGAGCAACAACGCGCTCGACAACGGGCATACGGTGGTCGACCAGCGTCCCGAGATGCACCGCAACTCCGCCTGGCGCGAGCAGCGCCCGCAGCCGGGGCGTGAGCCCTACGAGGCCCACGTGGCCGCCACCCACAGCCGCGATCAGGCCCAACGCGTGCTCGACACCACTGTCGGGGCGGGCATGAACCTCAACATCTTTCCCAATCTGGCGCTGATCGGCAACCAGGTGCAGGTGATCCAGCCTCTGGCGGTGGGCGAAACCTCGGTAAGCTGGCATGCCACCCGGCGCAGAGACGTGGACGCAGAGGTCAACACCATGCGCCTGCGCACGCAGGAGGATTTCCCCGTCATGGGCGAGATGGACGACGCCGCCAACTTCGAGGAGTGCCAGCGCGGGTTGTGCAACAGCCCCGAGGACGAGTGGGTCGACATGAGCCGGCACCACGAGTCCGGCAAAGACGTGCCGGTCGAGGACGGAATCATCCGCGGACCGGTGACCACCGAACTGCACATGCGCAACTACTACGCGCAGTGGAAGCGCCTGATGCAGGCAGAGCCAACGCTGCGCATGGACAAGGGGAGGCTGGCATGAGCACAGCGACGCAGCAACCCGCCGCTGGGCGGCAAGGGTACCGCCATCAACCGCCATCGCTGTATGTGGTCGCATCGTTCTACGACTGGCTGATGGACGTCTCCGCCGACCTGGCCCGGGCGGTGGTGCGCGAGCCCGGCACCGTCGATGCGGCGCGTGAGCGCGACATCGTCCGAATGCTGACCGTGGAGGCGAGGCTGCTGGACCAGGGGGCGCTCACGCAGGACGCATACGTCCAGTGGCTGGCACTGTTCGCCGAAGAATGCGTCTACTGGATTCCTGCTGTCTCGCCCGCTCCGGACCCGAGATGCAGCGTCACGCTGGAATTCCACGACAGGCGCCGCCTCCTGGACCGGGTGACGCGGCTGGGAACGGGGCTGGCCTTCTCGCAGTTCCCGACCTCTCGTACCGCTCGCCAGTTCAGCGGACTCGAGGTGTGGGCGAGCCCAGGGCGCTCGGACGAATGGCGTGCGCGCTACAGCTTCACGCTGGTCGAGTCGCGCGAGGGCCACGGCCGCGTGCTGGCGGGCTGGAATGGTTTCGTTCTGCGCGAGACGGAAGCTGGCCTGAGCATCGTGCTCAAGCAGGTCAATCTGATCGACAGCGACCGCCCCCAGGGCAACAACTCGTTCTTCCTCTGAAGGCGGCGTCAATGGCGAAGCGGGCGCAATCCCTCACCATCACCGACGTCACGGCCCAGGGGAGCGACGCCATCCTGCTCAGCCTGCGCGTGGACGATGAGCAGCAGCCGAAGTTCACGTTCCAGCCGGGCCAGTACCTGACGCTGGCGGTCGAAGTGCAGGGCGACGAGCACTGGCGCTGCTACTCGATCACCAGCGAGCCCGTGACAGGGCAGCCGATCAGCGTGCTGGTGCGCCGCGTTGCCGGCGGCCGCGTCTCGAACTGGCTGTGCGACAACGCCCGGCCGGGCCTGCAGTTGCAGGTTCTTCCCCCCGCCGGGCACTTCACCCTGGCGCGGCCCGGGCAGCCGCTGCTGCTGTACGCCGGCGGCAGCGGCATCGCACCGGTGTTCGCGCTGGCTCGCGAGGCGCTGGCGCGCGGTGCGGCGCGCGTGCGGCTCTTCTACGCTAACCGCGACCGGGCCACGGCCATGCTGTTGGCCGAGTTGCAGGCGTTGCAGGATGCCGCTGCGGGGCGCCTGGAGATCGTCCACTGGTATGACGCCGAGCAGGGCCTTCCTACGCAGGCCGTTCTGGTGGCGCAGGCGCAGGGGCTGGACCAGGCCGACGCCTACATGTGCGGTCCGGAACCCTTCATGCACGCCGTGGGCGCCAGTCTCCAGGTCGCCGGGTTCGATGCCCAGCGTGTGCACCGGGAGGACTTCGGCGCCGCCGTGGAAGGTGCGAGCGAGGAAGCCGCAGGTGATGGCCCCGAGGCGCTGCTCACGGTCCTGATGAAAGGCCAGACCCACGCCGTGCCGGTGCGTGCCGGCGAACTTCTGCTGTCCGCCATGCTGCGCGCCGGACTGCCAGCGCCGCACGCCTGCCGCGTCGGCGAATGCGCCTCGTGCATGTGCCGCCTGCAGGCCGGCGAGGTGCAGCGCTTGGACAGTTCGGTGCTCGACGAGGACGACGTGGCCGCGGGCTGGTTGCTCGCTTGCCGCACCCGTGCCGCCAGCCCTGCGCTGCAGGTGCGATTTTCATGACGCTGGATGCTTGCAGGCAGCCACGAGCCACCCAAGGAGCACCATTCATGACCCGAGATGGTCCGACCACTCCCCAATGGGATTTGATCCGAGCATTCCTGGCGCTGGAACGGCATGGCAGCTACGAAGTGGCTGCGGAGCTGGGGTCTCCTCGTTTTCAGTGCAATAAGTGACGGTACGAAAAGCTAGCACTGGCGCGGAGGTGGTGTTGGTAGATCGTTGATTTCATTGACTTTCCTGTTCACTTTCAAATCTGCGATTCGTGGCGTCAAACCGTGGTCGGTTTCATCCATTGGTGCCAGTTATCGATGCATTTGGCCGCGAAGGCAGGATTTGGTCAGCATAGCGGTCAACCGGGAAGCGAAACACACCCCGCAAGTTGATGCTCTCCAGCCTGGTGGGCGCAATCTTCCCGATCAGTTCCGGTGGAATGACCTGGCGGCGGTTCGACCAGCGATCCAGGACCGCCTGCATCTGTGAGGTATTCCACGCCATCACGATGTTGGCCATCAGGCTCAACGCATCGGCCACAGCCTGCATTTCATCGACACGTTTGGCCTGCGCCGGGCTGATCCGGCCGGTATAAATGGCGCGCTTGAGGGCGTTAACAGCCTCGCCCCGATTGAGCACCCGGCGCAACTCGTTCCTGAAAGCGTCCTTGACAAAGTAGTCAGCCAAAAACGCCGTACGCAGCAACCGCCCCAATTGCACGCCAGCCTCATAGATTGGATCGCCCTGGGCGGCAGAACCGAACCGCGCAAGAGCTGCCACCGCACTGGCATGTCCGCTCATGACCGAGGCTGCCAGGTGCACCAGACTATCCCAATGCTTTTCGATCAAAGCGACGTCGACATTGGCTTCGCACACCGCAGCGATTTCTGCGGGCACTTTGGTGCCGCGTGGCACAAAGAGGTGGCGCTGTTTGAGTTCCTTCAACCGCGGGCAAAGATCAAAACCAAGCAAACGGGCATGTGACATGGCAAAGTCGGTGTAGCCATGGGTATCCACAGCAAGCTGGCTGGTCTCCAGCTTTTCTTGGCGGATGACACCTTCAATGGCCACGCCCGCCTGGCGCTCATTGAGCACAAAGGGCTGCGCATGGAAGATGCCCCACCGGTCTTTTACATGGGAGTAGATTCCAATGGAAGGTGTGTTGCGCCGAGGATCAAGCCGGGCTTGCCACACCCGTTTGGTGGTCTCCATGGTCATCATGTCAGAAGATGCCAAATCGGACCGCCCCCAGGTGGCGGCAATCGGGTGTCGCTGCATGAATTCCAGCACAGCCTGGCAGGCCTGGCTCAGACGCCGTTCGTCCCGCGCCCAGCGCATGGCCTGGCGAATGCTGGTGGCAGACAATTGCGGAATCATGCGCGCGCATTCGACCGCAGTCAGACTGGTGCCGTGGGCCATGATGCCGGCATAGACCATCAGCAGCTCGTCGGTAGAGCGCGGCTCACGTCCGAGCATGATCCAGCTAAAGCGCACCTGGGCGTCAACGGCCAGAATCACTTCCGGCAATTGAACCTCACCGATGCGGTGATCCAAAGCCGCGCGCAGCTTGGTCACTTCTGGGTCTTCGTCCTCTGCGGGCAATGGCGACAAATGGAGTTCATCATCCACGCGCAGTACGCCACTGCGGGCTGCAGCGGCCACCGCATCGACACCGGCAGTTACTCTGGCCAGCAAAGGCTTCAAGAAAGTGGCAGCCTTGCTGGGTAACGATAGACGGGCATAGTGTTTCTTGGACTCTGCCTGCCAACGCTCGTCCGTGAAGAACAAGCGCGCACGACCCCGAAAGCTCAGGCTGTGCTCAATCCAGACCGAGCCATTGCGCACCGCGCGGCGCAGGGCAAACAGGGTGGCCACCTCCAACGCCTGAAACGCCCGTTCCCGGTCTGGGCTGGAGATCGAAACCTGCCAGATCATTCCCAGACTTGGTGCCACCACTTCAACTGGCAGCTTTCTGGATCCTTTGAGATATAAAGCTTGCAGCTTGGCAAGGTACTCGATGGCAGGATGCTCGCCGGTGGCCTGCCAGGGCAGCTTTGCAATGGCGACGAGCAACGACCGCACGGGGCGAATTCCATCAATCAATCCCTCGCGGACCAGGGAGGCCCTGCTCGGTGGTTTGCGTTTCTGGGTTTCGGTGATCAAGGCTTCAAGACGGGCACGCAACTCAGCATCTGGCACCGCACCTTGCGCGCTCAAGGCAACAAGTTCGCCGAGCAGCGTTTTGTACATTGCGGCCCAATTGACGGTAGCGGGGACATCGGCGGCAGCCTGACGCCACAGATCGGCGATCCGGCGCTGCACCATAAGGATCAACTGGTCTGTGGTGGTGAACAGGCAATACCGAAGAAAGCATGCGACCTCCACGGTGCGCGCTGGCTCTTTGATCTTGGCTCCGGCTGAGGGCGGCCTGGAGACAAGTCGGCGCGCGTAGCGGCGCAAGATGAGATCGGGGATGTCTGCCAGGTGCTTATGAACGTCCAGCGTGTAAAGCAGGTCGATGCGCTCCAGTACCTCGCTGATTTGGCGGGTTGAGTGTTTCGCCGGTGCAGCCCATAGCCAACTCTGCTGGGTTTGTCCATCTGGGCGCAGCTCTGAAACTGAGGCTCGCCAGCGATCAAGTGTTGCTGGATCAACGCTGGCGGCGATGGCGGTGCCTGTTTCAACTTCAAGCTGGGCAAGTGCCGCCGCAATCAGTGTCCGAATTGCCCGCTCGTGCACGATCACCAGCTTGTTCTTGTACAGCCATTGACGCGCCCGCACGAGTAGCTGATCGCGGTCGGCGCAGCGCGCCACTTCGTCGCGCAGTTCACGTACCAGTGAGCGGCGCTGGTGCTCGCTCATCCACTGGAATCCAAGGACCGTGCAGGCTACTTGTTGGTGATCGAATAGCGTGCGCCCGCGTTCATACATGGCTCTCAGCGAGGCGACTTCTGGTGCTGCAATGCCAAGCTCGTTGCCAAGGTGGCGCCACAAGGCTACTGGAATTACCCGAAAGGCACCGAGCAAACGCCCACTCATGCGCAGGAAACCAATATGGAGCGCCAGACCAAGCTTGTGGGAATCACCTCGGCGTGCATTGATTGCGTCGCGCTCGGCACCATCGAAGGTGAAAAATGCCTTCATCTCGAAGTCGCTGATATCGCGGGGGAGCCCACGCATCCCCAAAAACGTTGTGTGCCAACCCTGCATCGTGAACCTCAAAAGTGGGAGGCCACCATACCCGTTTACAAAGCGAACAGGAAAGTCAATGAAATCAACGGTCTACCCAGACCACCCCCGCGCCAGTGCTAGCTTTGCGTACCGTCACTTATTGCACTGAAAACGAGGAGACCCCTAGCAGCTCGTCGGCAAAGCTGGGGCGAGGTGCACTGGGGAACACAATCAACGGCTCGTCGCGCAGTTCAGCCATTGCAACACTAGTGTTGCCAGTGAGTGGGTGATCGGCATGCACGGCAAGGACGATGGGCTCCCGCCACACAATTTCAGACGCAATATCAGGCTCTGACCTGTAGTAGCGAGCAAAGCCAACGTCTAACCAACCCTCGCGCAGCGCACGAATTTGGCGGTCCTTCGTCAAGCTTGACAACCGAACAGCGACCCGAGGCTTAAGTTGCCGGTACTCGCCCAATAGGCGCGGTATCACGCCAAAGATCACCGATCCATAGTAGGCCACTTCTATGTGGCCGAAATCCCCCCGTGCCGCGCGCTGGGATTTCTCAACCGCGTCGTTCGCTACGTGGAGCGCCCGCCTTGCCTCCTCCAGGAACACCGCACCTGCCGCAGTCACGTCTACGCCGGTCGGAGAGCGATCAAAGAGTTCCACCCCAATTTCCGCTTCGAGCTGCTTGATCATGCGCGATAGGGGCGGTTGAGACACGTGAAGCCGCTGTGATGCACGGCGAAAGCTGCGCTCTTCCGCGACGGTAACGAAGTACCGGAGGTGACGGAGTTCCATAGAGACCTACACCGATACCTTTTTGGTAATCACGATTCCAAAGATGATATTGGATCAACAGGCGCGCAGTCCGTACATTCCACGGTCGCGAGATCGAGCAGGGATGTGGATCGGTGGAGCCGGAGGAGGTATGCATCGCACGCTGCAGCTGGCGTGGATTGCATGCACCCGCCGCATTGATCGCGTGCCGGACTGGAAAAGTGGTGCCCGAGAGGTCGCTGTGATGGCGGATTAACCCCGTCAGCGTCGCGGGGAACGACACAGAGTATGTCGGTGCGCGCCCGATTTCACGCGGGCCGCTGGCAGATCCGCCGCACATCTGCTGTCGCCAAGGCGGCACTCAAGGTCTACACGCAACGAACAAATGGGCCTAAGTACGTTTTTCCCACTGAGCCGACGTAGCCGCGCACCAATCCTAGGGTCAACCCTAGGCTAGAAAGACAGACATTAGGTCGATAATCCGCCGCATTCCTTCAACCAGAGCAACGCAAAGGAGAGCTCCATGGCAAACCGCGTCGAAACCGTGGTCTACGACATCGTGAAAGCGGTGCGTGAGGTCCTGTCCCGTCACGACGTCACTTTCGAGGAATACCGCGCAGGCGTGGGCTTCTTGATGCAGTACGCGAAGGCGCCAGAGTACGAGATCCCTCTGGTTTGTGATCTGTGGTTCAACGCCACCATCACTGACAATGAAATGAAGCACCGCAAGGGCTCCACTACGAACGTCGAGGGACCGTACTTCCTGGAGAACGTACCGGTCATCAACGACGAAATTAAGACTCTCGACGATGGCAGCGAGCCTTTGGTACTCGAAGGGCGGGTGACGGACCTGGCGGGCAAGCCTATTAAGGGCGCGGAAATGTTCGTGTGGCACTCGGACAATCACGGACATTACAGCGGTTTCGATCCTGAACTTCCCCAAGACTCCTACCGGGGTAAGAAGATCATTGGTGCAGACGGTGAGTACCGGATTCGCACCCGTGTTCCTGCGCCGTATCCGATTCCGCATCACGGGCCGAGCGGCAAGCTGCTCGAGATGATGGGGCGGCATCCTTGGAGGCCGGCTCACGTGCACTTCAAGATTCGTGCTCCCGGTTTTCTGGAGCACACCACGCAATCGTACTTCACGGGCGGAAAGTGGGTCGATAGCGACTGCGTAGAAGGTGTTCGTCCGGCGCTGATTCACAACCTTGAAGATGCCAACGGCGCCAAGGTTCTGCGCAAGGACTTCAAGCTCGATCCGGCGTAGTCGGTCGGCATCACCAGTGGTCCAAAGTGGTGATGGGCGCGAAACGGTAATTGGGGTCGCGGGTGCATTTCGCACCATCGTCCCGTCGCACCTTCGCGACGGAATGGAGCTCCCTTTGCTGGGCCGCCATTGAGTCGTTTTCTCGGCGGGCGCGCGGAAATGAGCAATCGACTGGCCTGCGGATCACGATAGGACATGCAGCTGCCTTCGGTGGTCTCGCTTCCGCAGCGTCAGGTCTTGACTGGCGGCATGAAAGAGAGCTGTGAGTACCCGCACGAGTATCTGTCTGCGAAGCGCTTCGCTAGGGCGAAAAGGTCTCTGCGGGCGTTTAGTGTGAGGCTTGATGAAATATGACTGGTCCTACTTCTATCCGCAGACGTAAATTGCTGCTGGGCACTGGCGCCGGTTTGGTGAGCGTCGGCACTTTTGCGCAGCAGAATGCTTACCCAACGAAGCCAGTCCGTATCGTTGTGCCCTTTGCTGCAGGTACGGCGAGCGACTCACTCACTCGTTTAATCGCAGAGGGACTTGCCGAGCGTCTGAAGCAGCCTGTTCTCGTGGAGAACAGGCCGGGAGCAGGCGGAACGGTGGGCACTGAGCTGGCCTCTCGTAGCCCACACGATGGCTACACATTGCTGATGGCGGCTACGCCGAACGTGGCAATCAATCCAACGCTGTATGCGAGTTCTTCACTCGAGCCGGACAAGGCGTTTCGCGCGGTCGGCATGGTGGCGTCCGCTGCGAACGTCATCGTGGCTGGAAATCACATGCCCTTCAGCGATTTTCCCGGCATGCTTTCCTACGCGAGAGCAAATCCCCGGAAACTTACCTTCGCAACGTATGCGGTCGGGAGTACTGGGCATCTGGCTGGCGCCATGCTGAACGCGCGCGCAGGCGTTGATCTTCTTCATGTTGCAGCGGGCGACCCGCTCTCCCTAGCTGTCGGCGAACACGTCCAGCTGGCGTTCGTGACGCCCACCGCAACGTTGCCGTTGGTTCGCAGCGGCAAGCTCAAGGCTCTCGCTGTTACTTCCGCTAAGAGGCTCGGCATTGCACCGGACATTCCGACAGTTAGCGAGTCCGGTCTAAGGCACTTCAGTGCCGTAGCCTGGTATGGCTACGTGGTTCCACGGCGCACGCCGGACGAGATTGTTCGCGTACTGGAGGCTCACCTGCAAAGCACGATCCGCTCAGCAAAATTCGAGACCTTCGCGCGCACCAGTGGTAACGAGATCACTTGGCTCGGTTCAGACGAGTTCTCCTCTTATATGGAGAGCGAGCGCATCAAGTGGGGCGAGGCTGTCCGCAGGTCAGGTGCGAGGGCGGAATAGCCCGGCTCCTGCTCGCCTTGGGTCCGTAAAGAGAGCGTCGCGATGAAGGCAAGAACCTATGAAACCATCACCCTCAACTGAAGACGGCCTCGCATGGGCCCCGGATCCTAATGCAACGATGGGCTCTCTGACGGGAACTCTCAGCTCTCTGCTGCGAATCCCCTTCGAGGCTCAGGCATCACGGGTCTATAAGGCGCTCGCGACGTCGGGATACCCAGAAATACGGGAAGCTCATGGCGCTGTATTTAGGCACTTGCCGTTGGTGGGCGCCTCTGTGTCGGATTTGGCCAGACGCGCTGGGATGGCAAAACAGAGTATGGGTTATTTGGTCGACTCATTGGTGTCCCTCGGATACTTGGAGATTCGCAAGGATCCGTCCGACCGGAGAGTGAACATCGTACAGATGTCTCCCAAAGGTATCGAAATGATGCGCATCGCAACAGACATTGGTAAACGCATCGAGAACGAATGGGCTGAGCGGATGGGCGTGGTGGAGATGGGCTCGCTTCGAGCGCTGCTCAAGCTTTTGGCAAGTTCCATCCCAGATCTTGCCAATGCCGATGCCGATCCCGAAACGCGGCCGCCGGCCGATGTCTCATCGAATTAACACTGGAGAAAATATGTACGTCGCAATCTTCTTTCAGGATCTCCCAGGTACCGCCTCTAAGAGGCAAGCTGTCGTATCCGAGCACCGCAAGTATATGGAAGTGAATGCTGCAAAGGTGCTTGCTGCAGGGGCCACATTCACCGATGACGGGAAATCTGTTAAAGGAGGCAGTTACGTGGTGAAAGTGGCTGATATGGCTGAAGCCCGGAAGTTCGTAGATGACGACCCGTTCACCAAAGCAGGTTTGCGAGCTGTGGTGTTCATTCAGCCTTGGATTCGAGCGGTGTTCGACGGGAAGTTCAATATTCCCACCGATGACAGTCCGCTCTACGCCGACTCAGTTGCTTGAGCCCCTGCGATGCCTGACTTCACATATCAGGGCCTAGCCAGCCGGGTAGTCTTCGGCCGTGGGACGATATCCGCATTGAAGCGGGAGGTCGAGGCCCTTGGCTGCCGGCGAGTTCTGGTTGTCTCCACCTCACAGCAGACTGCGGATGCCGACCGCGTGAAGGCTCGCCTTGGTGATTTGCACGCGGCGACCTTTTCGGGCGCTGCCATGCACACACCCACTGATGTTACGGCCCGTGTTCTGGAGCTTGTGCAAGAGCAAGCTATAGACGGGGTGGTGGCCATTGGTGGTGGGTCGTCCATCGGTCTATCTAAGGCAATTGCACTGCACACCGATCTACCTCAGCTCGTGGTGCCGACGACTTACGCCGGCTCGGAGATGACACCAATACTGGGGCAAACCGAAAACGGAGTAAAGACGACGCAGCGGACACTTAGAGTGCTGCCGGAAACCGTTGTCTACGACGTTGAGCTGACGCTCACTCTTCCGCCCTTAATGTCTGTTGCGAGCGGCTTAAATGCTTTAGCCCACGCCGCTGAGGCGCTTTATGCGCAGGATTGCAATCCGATTGTATCGTTGATGGCGTCAGAGGGAATTACTGCCCTATACGACAGTCTTCCGCGCATCAAGTCAGATCCAGCCGATCTGGACGCTCGTGCGAGCGCGCTGTATGGATCATGGCTGTGCGGGATTTGTCTGGCGTCCACCTCCATGGGACTGCACCACAAGCTTTGTCATACGTTAGGGGGAACTTTAAATCTTCCTCATGCCGAGACACACGCGGTGGTACTCCCGCATGCTCTCGCTTACAACACGCCTGCCGTGACAGACGCACTCAAGATTATGGAGCGTGCACTTGGAGGCGGCGACGTGCCGGCCAAGCTGTACGACATGACCAAGAGCAGCGGCGCCACAGTCGCTTTGAAGGACCTCGGCATGGCTGAATCGGACATTCCTGTTGTTGTTCAGGCCGTAATGAGCAAGCCATATGCGAACCCAGTGCCGCTCAGTGCTGGCGCCATCGAAAAGCTGCTCAGGAACGCATGGGGCGGTGTGCGTCCGGATCAATCAAATTCTCCGCATGCATAACATGTCCAGCCAACAAACCTTAGGTGCACAAACCGGTGGAGCGCCGACCGACACCATCGAGTCGATTGAAACTCAAATCGTCGATCTGCCACTGAAGAAAGTTCACAACCACTCCAGTGGAACGCACGGGACACAGTCGCTCGTAATGGTTACTCTGAGAACCAGTAGTGGTGCCGTCGGCTATGGCGAGGGCGGAACCCCCGCCGGCACTGCTTTCTGGGGTGGTGAATGCAGCGAGACCATCAAGGAGATCATAGATAGATACCTAGCGCCGGCCGTGCGGGGCGTCAATGTCTTTTCTCACGAGTTAATTCTCAAAGCGATGGACCGTGCGTCAGCCAGAAACAACTTTGCCAAAGCGGCGGTCGATGTCGCCGTGCATGACGCTGTGAGCAAGTTGTACGGTGTACCGGTCAGCGCGCTTTACGGTGGACGGGCACGATCTTCGATTCCTGTACTGTGGGCTTTAGCGTCCGGTGATCTCTCATACGACGTTGCAGACGCGGAGCGGCAACTCGAGGCGAAAAAGCATCGAACCTTCAAGCTTAAGATCGGAATGGGGGATCCTTTGGAGGAGACGGCCCGCGCGATTCAAACGGCCGAAGCTGTATGGAAGATCGACGCCGCCGCCGTGTTCACGGTAGACCTCAATCAAGCTTGGGACGAACCGACTTGCATGCGCCTGCTGCCCAGATTGCAGAGGGCGGGTTTTGGGTTGATCGAGCAACCACTTCCGCGGTGGAACCATGAAGGTATGGCGCGGGTCGCAGCGCGCCTGGATATTCCCATTGCTGCCGATGAAGGTCTTTGGGACAGCCATGATGCATACGCCTCCTTCAAGGCCTGTTCGACTGACGTGTATGGCGTAAAAATCGCCAAGGGTGGTGGCATCCGTCGAGCGTACAAGGCCGCGGGTGTGGCTGAGGCTGCCGGGATTCCGATTTACGGTGGCATGGCGCTAGAGAGTTCCATCGGGACAGCCGCGGGCCTTCAGCTATTCAGCGCGCTGCCGGAGCTCGCGTGGGGATGCGAGCTGATTGGTCCGCTGCTGTTAGCCGATGACCTTACGACTGCACCTACGGTCTATCGGGACTACGAAGTGGTCGTTCCGGACGGAATCGGGCTCGGGGTCCAGCTTGACCATGAGAAAATCAACTTCTACGCACGAAAAAATGGATAGCTTTAACTTCAGAATTCCTTCTGCGCACGGCGATTTTGACGGGTACTTCACGTCGAGGGCAGACTCACCGCAGCCAGGAATCGTTTTGCTGCCCGAAATTTTCGGAGCAAACAATGCGATGCGCTTGGCGGCCGAGCAATTTGCTGACGCTGGCTTCGCCGTGCTCGTTCCGGACGTGTTCAACCAGATCTCCCCTCGCATTGAGCTCGGGTATTCCGATGCGGAGCGTACAAAGGCAATCGGTTTGTGGGAATCGATGGACGAAACCCTTGGTGTCGCTGACTGCTATGCGGCAGTGGACGCTTTGAGAGCGCACCCGAGCTGCAATGGTCGGGTGAGTGTCCTCGGTTTCTGCCTTGGCGGGAAGTTTGCGCTTAACATGGCTGCGAACGGCGGTATCGATGCCTGTATTTCCTTCTACCCAGTTCGCGTCCAAGACTATCAGGAGTCGCTCTTTTCATTGAAGTGTCCCACTCAGGTGCATGTAGGTGACCAAGATGCTCATATCCCGCCGGCGGTTCAGGAAATCCTAGAGAAGGCCTTGAACAAGCCTGGCCAGCAGGAAACACTTGTATATGCAGGTGCCGGTCACGGATTCTTCAATTCGATTCGCTCATTCGGGTATGCACCTGACGCAGCGACGAAATCGTTCGAGTCCACGGTCAGCTTTCTCAAGGCTAACGTAAGCTAAGAATGGTGGACGCGCGCTTAGGTCCGCGGCCAGAGGTAAACTAGCTCTTTGCGCTGAAGTACCACCATGTGGTTCCTTCGACATTGTTCTGACCCGCCTTGCGGGCTTCCCTGAGCCTAGGCAGCAGGCAGCAGGCAGCAGGCAGCAGACGACAGGTAAACGCAGAGGCGAAGTCAGAAGGCAGAGGCACAGGCAGAGGCAGAGGCAGAGGCAGAGGCAGAGGCAGAGGCAGAGGCAGAGGCAGAGGCAGAAGTCGGCGGGATAAGAAATTCGCGGCGGTTCGCTCACATTCTTATCTGCAAGTAGAAGGATAGATCGCAATTTGTGAGGGGGCCACACTGCGACATGATGACGCTCGTAGCTTGGCGACTTTCAGGAACTGTTTTGTACCTTATGCTTCCAACCACATAGAGAGTGCAAACTCGATATTTTTGGTGAGGCAAACGCCCGTATGACGAGGCACTTACCGACAAGCGCCCGCGCTCACCTCAACCCGCAGAATCTTCGAGTACTCCTCGCGATAGAAGAGCACGGCAGTCTATCCCGCGCGGCACGGCAGGTGAATCTAGTGCCCTCAGCGGTTAGCCGCCGCGTCACTGAGCTTGAGCAAAGCCTGGGGACACAGTTACTCAGGCGGTCAGCGCATTCGGCGGAGTTCACCGCAGCGGGTCGAACAGTGCTCTCACGCGCGCGCGCAATCCTCGGAGAGATGGATGCGCTCGCTGTTGACCTTGCGGCGTTATCTGCAGGAACTCGGTAAGTGTCCGAGCATCCCCGTGCTTGACGGGCTCGTCGCTTTCCGCCCTCAGACGTCCAGTACGTGCCTGAGGGCGCCGTAGGGCACGCTCCAGGAGTTGCCGTCGCCGGTGGAGACGGTGGCCGTCTTGGGATTGCAGCGCGTGATCACACCCACATGGACCTGCAGGTGGCGATCCGTGAAGGAGATCTTCTGGCCGCGGTGGAAGTCCGCCCGCGTGGGTCGCGGTGGGCTTGGCTCTGTCGCCGCGGCGGCCGTCTGCGGCCTGTCACCCGGCATGGGCGGCTCGATCGCCGCGTAGGGCAGCCTCCACTGCCCTCGCACCTCGGTGCCCTCCAGGGTCACCTGCGTGTCGCGCATCTCGATGACCCGTCCCAGCCGCATCTTGTCGTGGCGATCGTCGTAGAAGCGCACCACCTGCCCCAGGTGCAGGTCCCGGCGGATAGCCACGATGCGCCGCGGGTCCGTCAGCAGCCTCTCGACCACCGCCGCCAGCTGGTACAGCTGCAGGCTCGTGGCGCGGCCCAGAGACTCGATCAGCGCCACGTCCTGCATCGGCGGTGCCCGCTCGCTCATGCTGCCGGCTTCCAATGCATGGGCAGCAACTCGTGCAGCCGGTCCTGGCGATGGCCGTTGATCCTCTCCAGCACGTCACGCAGGTAGGCGTACGGCTCCACCCCGTTGAGCTTGGCCGTCTCGATCAGGCTGAAGGCCACGGCCGCAGCCTGCCCACCGCGCTCGGAGCCGGCGAACAGCCAGTTCTTCCTGGACAGCACCACCGGCTTCAGCGCTCGCTCGCTCCAGTTGTTGTCCGCCTCCAGGATGCCGTGCTCCACGAAGGTGTTCAGCGCCTGCCAGTTGCTCAGCGCGTAGCCGAAGGCCTGCCCCAGCGGCGACTTGGGCAGCAGCGTGGGCGCATGCCCGGCCAGCCAGCTGTGGAACTGCTGCATCAGCGGCCTGGTCTGCTGCTGGCGCACTTGCAGGGGTCTCCTCGTTTTCAGTGCAATAAGTGACGGTACGAAAAGCTAGCACTGGCGCGGAGGTGGTGTTGGTAGATCGTTGATTTCATTGACTTTCCTGTTCACTTTCAAATCTGCGATTCGTGGCGTCAAACCGTGGTCGGTTTCATCCATTGGTGCCAGTTATCGATGCATTTGGCCGCGAAGGCAGGATTTGGTCAGCATAGCGGTCAACCGGGAAGCGAAACACACCCCGCAAGTTGATGCTCTCCAGCCTGGTGGGCGCAATCTTCCCGATCAGTTCCGGTGGAATGACCTGGCGGCGGTTCGACCAGCGATCCAGGACCGCCTGCATCTGTGAGGTATTCCACGCCATCACGATGTTGGCCATCAGGCTCAACGCATCGGCCACAGCCTGCATTTCATCGACACGTTTGGCCTGCGCCGGGCTGATCCGGCCGGTATAAATGGCGCGCTTGAGGGCGTTAACAGCCTCGCCCCGATTGAGCACCCGGCGCAACTCGTTCCTGAAAGCGTCCTTGACAAAGTAGTCAGCCAAAAACGCCGTACGCAGCAACCGCCCCAATTGCACGCCAGCCTCATAGATTGGATCGCCCTGGGCGGCAGAACCGAACCGCGCAAGAGCTGCCACCGCACTGGCATGTCCGCTCATGACCGAGGCTGCCAGGTGCACCAGACTATCCCAATGCTTTTCGATCAAAGCGACGTCGACATTGGCTTCGCACACCGCAGCGATTTCTGCGGGCACTTTGGTGCCGCGTGGCACAAAGAGGTGGCGCTGTTTGAGTTCCTTCAACCGCGGGCAAAGATCAAAACCAAGCAAACGGGCATGTGACATGGCAAAGTCGGTGTAGCCATGGGTATCCACAGCAAGCTGGCTGGTCTCCAGCTTTTCTTGGCGGATGACACCTTCAATGGCCACGCCCGCCTGGCGCTCATTGAGCACAAAGGGCTGCGCATGGAAGATGCCCCACCGGTCTTTTACATGGGAGTAGATTCCAATGGAAGGTGTGTTGCGCCGAGGATCAAGCCGGGCTTGCCACACCCGTTTGGTGGTCTCCATGGTCATCATGTCAGAAGATGCCAAATCGGACCGCCCCCAGGTGGCGGCAATCGGGTGTCGCTGCATGAATTCCAGCACAGCCTGGCAGGCCTGGCTCAGACGCCGTTCGTCCCGCGCCCAGCGCATGGCCTGGCGAATGCTGGTGGCAGACAATTGCGGAATCATGCGCGCGCATTCGACCGCAGTCAGACTGGTGCCGTGGGCCATGATGCCGGCATAGACCATCAGCAGCTCGTCGGTAGAGCGCGGCTCACGTCCGAGCATGATCCAGCTAAAGCGCACCTGGGCGTCAACGGCCAGAATCACTTCCGGCAATTGAACCTCACCGATGCGGTGATCCAAAGCCGCGCGCAGCTTGGTCACTTCTGGGTCTTCGTCCTCTGCGGGCAATGGCGACAAATGGAGTTCATCATCCACGCGCAGTACGCCACTGCGGGCTGCAGCGGCCACCGCATCGACACCGGCAGTTACTCTGGCCAGCAAAGGCTTCAAGAAAGTGGCAGCCTTGCTGGGTAACGATAGACGGGCATAGTGTTTCTTGGACTCTGCCTGCCAACGCTCGTCCGTGAAGAACAAGCGCGCACGACCCCGAAAGCTCAGGCTGTGCTCAATCCAGACCGAGCCATTGCGCACCGCGCGGCGCAGGGCAAACAGGGTGGCCACCTCCAACGCCTGAAACGCCCGTTCCCGGTCTGGGCTGGAGATCGAAACCTGCCAGATCATTCCCAGACTTGGTGCCACCACTTCAACTGGCAGCTTTCTGGATCCTTTGAGATATAAACCTAGAAACGGCAGTTGAGCCATGACGTGAACGCAGAAAATCGTTTGCTGGCAGGAACTTATGGCTGTTCATGGCAGCTGCGGAGCAGTTCCAAATGGGTGAGTCCAGGCCGCGCCGATTAGCCCTCCTGCCTCAAGCACTTGGGCGATTTTTGGTGCCGCAACTGCCGTTTCTAGGATAAAGCTTGCAGCTTGGCAAGGTACTCGATGGCAGGATGCTCGCCGGTGGCCTGCCAGGGCAGCTTTGCAATGGCGACGAGCAACGACCGCACGGGGCGAATTCCATCAATCAATCCCTCGCGGACCAGGGAGGCCCTGCTCGGTGGTTTGCGTTTCTGGGTTTCGGTGATCAAGGCTTCAAGACGGGCACGCAACTCAGCATCTGGCACCGCACCTTGCGCGCTCAAGGCAACAAGTTCGCCGAGCAGCGTTTTGTACATTGCGGCCCAATTGACGGTAGCGGGGACATCGGCGGCAGCCTGACGCCACAGATCGGCGATCCGGCGCTGCACCATAAGGATCAACTGGTCTGTGGTGGTGAACAGGCAATACCGAAGAAAGCATGCGACCTCCACGGTGCGCGCTGGCTCTTTGATCTTGGCTCCGGCTGAGGGCGGCCTGGAGACAAGTCGGCGCGCGTAGCGGCGCAAGATGAGATCGGGGATGTCTGCCAGGTGCTTATGAACGTCCAGCGTGTAAAGCAGGTCGATGCGCTCCAGTACCTCGCTGATTTGGCGGGTTGAGTGTTTCGCCGGTGCAGCCCATAGCCAACTCTGCTGGGTTTGTCCATCTGGGCGCAGCTCTGAAACTGAGGCTCGCCAGCGATCAAGTGTTGCTGGATCAACGCTGGCGGCGATGGCGGTGCCTGTTTCAACTTCAAGCTGGGCAAGTGCCGCCGCAATCAGTGTCCGAATTGCCCGCTCGTGCACGATCACCAGCTTGTTCTTGTACAGCCATTGACGCGCCCGCACGAGTAGCTGATCGCGGTCGGCGCAGCGCGCCACTTCGTCGCGCAGTTCACGTACCAGTGAGCGGCGCTGGTGCTCGCTCATCCACTGGAATCCAAGGACCGTGCAGGCTACTTGTTGGTGATCGAATAGCGTGCGCCCGCGTTCATACATGGCTCTCAGCGAGGCGACTTCTGGTGCTGCAATGCCAAGCTCGTTGCCAAGGTGGCGCCACAAGGCTACTGGAATTACCCGAAAGGCACCGAGCAAACGCCCACTCATGCGCAGGAAACCAATATGGAGCGCCAGACCAAGCTTGTGGGAATCACCTCGGCGTGCATTGATTGCGTCGCGCTCGGCACCATCGAAGGTGAAAAATGCCTTCATCTCGAAGTCGCTGATATCGCGGGGGAGCCCACGCATCCCCAAAAACGTTGTGTGCCAACCCTGCATCGTGAACCTCAAAAGTGGGAGGCCACCATACCCGTTTACAAAGCGAACAGGAAAGTCAATGAAATCAACGGTCTACCCAGACCACCCCCGCGCCAGTGCTAGCTTTGCGTACCGTCACTTATTGCACTGAAAACGAGGAGACCCCAGGTCAAGCCCAACGGCGCGCAGGTGCGCCTCAAGGACGTGGCAGACGTGCAACTGGGCGGGCAGTTCTCTGCCATCTCCGCCAAGTTTGATGGCAAGCCTGCGTCGGGCCTGGCGCTGCGCCTGGCCACCGGCGCCAACGTGCTCGAGTCCATCGCTGCCGTGCGCGACACCATTGCCCAGCTGGAGCCCAACTTCCCGCAGGGCGTGAAGGTGGTCTATCCGTATGACACGTCGCCAGTGGTGCAGGTGTCGATCGACTCGGTGATCAAGACCCTGCTGGAGGCCGTGGTGCTGGTGTTCCTGGTGATGCTGCTGTTCCTGCAAAGCGTGCGGGCCACCATCATTCCCACGCTGGCCGTGCCGGTGGTGCTGCTGGGCACGTTCGGCATCTTGCTGGCGGCCGGCTTCACCATCAATTTGCTGACCATGTTTGCCATGGTGCTGGCGATTGGCTTGCTGGTGGACGACGCGATCGTGGTGGTCGAGAACGTCGAGCGCCTCATGCACGACGAGCACCTGTCGCCCAAGGAGGCCACGATCAAGTCCATGGGCCAGATTTCTGGCGCGCTGGTTGGTATCGGCGTGGTGATTTCGGCCGTGTTCGTGCCCATGGCGTTCATGGACGGCTCCGCCGGCGTGATCTACCGCCAGTTCGCCATCACGATTGCGGCGGCCATGTCGCTGTCGGTGCTCGTGGCGCTGATCTTCACGCCTGCGCTGTGCGCCACCATCCTGAAGGCGCCCGTGCCGGGCAAGAAGCCCGCCAAGTTCTTCGCCTGGTTCAACCGGGTGTTCAACGCCAGCGCCAGCGGCTATGCCGTGGGCGTGGAGGGCATCCTCAAGCGCAACAAGTGGTTTTTGCTGATCTACGTGCTGCTGCTGGCGGGCCTGGTAGCGTTGTTTGCCCGCATTCCCACGGCATTTCTGCCAGAGGAAGACCAGGGCACGATGATGGTGCTGGTGCAACTGCCCTCTAATGCCTCTGCGGCCCGTACCGACAAGGTGTTGCAGGCGGTGAGCCAGCACTTGCTGGACAACGAGAAAGACACCGTGCACAGCGTCATGGCCGTGAACGGCTTCAACTTCGCCGGTCGCGGTCAGAACTCTGGCCTGTTGTTTGTCGAGCTGAAACCCTTTGACGAACGCAAGGGCGCGCACCAGCACCTGAAAGCCCTGTACGGCCGCACCTGGGGCTTTGTCAGCCAGCTCAACGACGCCATGATCATCCCGATCATGCCGCCGGCCATCATCGAGCTGGGCAACGCCACTGGCTACGACTTCTTCCTGCAGGACAACGGCGGCGTGGGCCACGAGGTGCTGATGCAGGCGCGCAACCAGATGCTGGGCATGGCCGCGCAATCGCCCAAGCTGGCCCTGGTGCGCCCCAACGGCCTGTCGGACGAGCCGCAGTACCAGATCGAGATCGACGAAGAGAAGGCGCGCGCGCTCAACCTCAATCTGGCGGACATCAACGCCACCATGTCGATTGCCTGGGGCTCGGCCTACATCAACGACTTTATCGACCGCGGCCGGGTGAAGAAGGTGTTTTTGCAAGGCAAGGCCGACGCCCGCGTGGGCCCGGAAGACTTTTCCAAATGGTATGTGCGCAACAACGTCGGCAAGATGGTGCCCTTCAGCGCCTTTGCCACCGGCAAATGGGTCTACGGCCCCGCCAAGCTGGAGCGCTTCAACGGCGTGCCCGCTGTGCAGATTGTGGGCAGCACCGCCCCCGGCGTCAGCACTGGCGAGGCCATGGACATCCTGCAGGACATGGCCAAACAGCTGCCCCCGGGTGTGGATCTGGTGTGGACCGGCCTGTCGTACGAAGAAATCAAGGCCGGCGACCAAAGCGCGTGGATCATGGCCTTGTCCATGCTGGTGGTCTTTTTGTGCCTGGCCGCCTTGTACGAGAGCTGGTCCATCCCGTTCTCGGTGATGCTGGTCGTGCCCCTGGGCATTTTGGGCGCGGTGCTGGCCACACTGGGCCGTGGGTTGACCAACGACGTGTTCTTCCAGATCGGCATGATCACCACCATGGGCCTGGCGGCCAAGAACGCCATCCTGATCGTGGAGTTTGCGCGCGAGCTGTATGAAGACGAAGGCAAACCGCTGTTCCAGGCCGTCGTGGAGGCCGCCCGCCTGCGCCTGCGCCCCATCGTCATGACGTCTCTGGCATTTGTGCTGGGCGTGGTGCCGCTGGCCATTGCCACGGGCGCGTCCAGTGGCAGCCAGCACTCCATTGGCACCAGCGTGGTGGGCGGCACCCTGGCGGGCACCTTCCTGGCCATCTTCTTCGTGCCGCTGTTCTTTTATGTGATTGCCAGCATCACCCAGCGCTTTCGCAAGGCCCGGCCTGCGGCGCCCGTGACCCCCATCCAGGAGAAAACCGCATGAAACTGCACACCCTGACCGGCGCCATCGCGCTGGCGGGGCTGTTGAGCGCCTGCTCCATGGTCCCGAAGCACCAAACCCCCGCCGCCCCCGTGCCTGCCGAATGGCCGCAGCCCGCAGCGGGCAGCACCCAGGCGGCAGCGCCGGTGAACTGGCAACAGTTCTTTGGCAATGCGCAGCTGCGCACGCTGATCGAGCTGACGCTGGACAACAACCGCGACCTGCGCGCCGCCGCGCTGAACGTGCAGGCCTTCCAGGCGCTGTACCGCATCCAGAAGGCCGACAGCCTGCCCACCATAGGCGCCGAGGCTGGCGGCTCGCGCCAGCGCGTGCCCGCCGACGTGGCCGGCACGCCGCAGGCGGTCACCGCCAGCACCTACAGCGTGGGGCTGGGCATGGCCGCGTACGAGCTGGACCTGTTCGGCCGCGTGCAAAGCCTGAATGATCAGGCGCTGCAAAACTACCTGGCGATGGACAGCACCCGCAAGGCCACGCAGCTGAGCCTGGTGGCCGCCACCGCCAGCGCCTGGATGACCTGGCAGGCCGATCAGCAGCTGCTGGACGTGGTCACGCGCACACTGGCCGCCAATGAGCGGGCGCTGGACTTGATCGTGGCGCAGGTGGACAACGGCATTGCCACCGACCTGCAGCGCCACCAGGCGCAAACCGCGGTGGACAGCGCCCGCGCCCAGCACGCCCAGTTCACCCGGGCGGTGGAGCAAGACCTGAACGCGCTGCAGGCCCTGGTGGGCGCACCGCTGCCCCCATCGGTACTGCAGACCCGGGTGGGCATTGCAGACTGGCAACTGGCGCAGCTGCCCGTGGGCCTGCCGTCGCAGGTGCTGGCCCAGCGCCCTGACATCCTGGCGGCCGAGCAGCAACTGCGGGCCGCCAACGCCAACATCGGCGCTGCGCGCGCGGCCTTCTTTCCGCGCATCGCCCTGACCGCCAGCGTGGGCACGGCCAGCAGCGACCTGTCGGGCCTGTTCAACGGCGGCTCGGGCGCCTGGAGCTTTGCGCCGCAAATCAGCATCCCGCTGTTCAACGCGGGCCGGCTGGCGGCCAACCTGGACTACGTCACGCTGCAAAAAGACATGCGTGTGGCGCAATACGAAAAAGCCATCCAGACGGCGTTCCGCGAAGTGGCCGATGGCCTGTCGGCACGCCACACCTTTGTGCGCCAGCTGCAGGCCAACCAAAGCCTGGTGCAGGCCTCGGGCAAATACCTGGATCTGGCCCAGCTGCGCTACGACGCCGGCGTGGAGGGCTACCTGACCGTGATCGACGCGCAGCGCAACCTGCTGAGCGCCGAGCTGGGCGCGGTGCAGACCGGGTTGCAGCAGGCGTTGAGCGAAGTGCAGCTGTTCAAGGCCCTGGGCGGCGGCATGCTGGTAGCTGATGCGCAGCCCGGCGCCTGATAGGGGTCGCCTCAGAAAACGGAAAATAAAGCACGCTAAGGTGGCAACCCCATCGCTCCTAGGGAGTCCTCTCAGAGAACGGAAAGTAAGGCACGCTATGACGTTTTTTCCGCACTTCAATGAGCGTGACGGTGGTGAATATCCGGGAAATGAGGATGCTTGTGGACGATGACGACATGTTCATGCCAATGAGCATGAGGGGTGTCAGCGTCCCATTCGAACGCGTGCTGATGTTGGTGGTGCGCGTCGTGAATGTGCATGTGACGGTGTGCGAGTGGCTCATGGACATGGTCGTGCTCGTGGTGCTCGGTCAGGTGCAACCAGACGCCCCAGGCCATCAGGCTCGCGGCCAGCCAGAATGCCGGATCAGTCGATTCGCCAAGCAGGCCTAACGCCACAGCCGCGCCGATGAACGGCGCGGTGGAAAAATAGGCGCCGGTCCGCGCAGTCCCAAGGCCACGCAAGGCCAACACGAACATCACGAGGCTGACGCCATAGCCGAGCACTCCGATGGTCATCGTGGCAAGGACAATTCCCGCGTTCGGCATCATCGCGCCGAGTGACAGTGCCAGCAGGCAGTTCACCGCGCCGGCGATCATCCCTTTGCTGCCCGCAATGAACAGGGCGTCCGAGGCCGAGACCTTGCGCGTCAGATTGTTGTCGATTGCCCAGCACACGCAGGCAAGCGCGACTGCGATCGGGCCAGTCCAGCCGGTGCCCCGTCCCTCCCCCGTCGACCACGACAGCACGACCCCTCCTGCAACGATGGCGAGCATGCCGAACACGATGCGGCGGTCGGCGTTTTCCTTGAACACGACCCAGGCGATGACCGCAGTCAGCACCGCTTCCAGATTCAGCAACAGGGAAGCGGTGGAACCACTTGTTGAGGTCAGCCCGAACAGCAAGGCGACCGGACCCAGCACCCCGCCAAAAAGGATGGCCCCCAATAGCCAGGGCCATTCAGAGGGCACAAGGCCGGATGCCTTCCAGCCCCGATCCCTCACCAGCCGGACAAGCGTGAGCCCCATGCCGCTGCCCAGATAGAGCAAGCCGGCGAGCAGGACCGGGGAAACCTCGCCGGTCAGCAGCTTCGCGAAAGGGGTGCTGGCGCCGAACAACGCTGCTGCCAACAAGGCGCTCAATACGCTACGGTTCATTGTCTTCGTATTCCGGGTGGTGGCCCCATTCCGAAGAATGGGGCCACGCGACTTACAGCACGCGTTCGATGCTCTCGTAGTCGCCGCTGGTTTTCAGGGTCACTGTCACTTCTGCCCCTGAGCGGTTGCGCCAGTACCATCCGTGCTTGCCGTCGAAAGCTGCTTGAAGCGTACCCGCATTCCCGGTCTCATTTCGGCCCTTGCCGTAGCCATGGTAGAAGTCTTTGGGAGCACTGACCGGGTCGCCGTGGGTGTCATAATTTACCGGCCCACCAGCTGTAGTCCATTCGTAACTCACGCTGGCATCCTTGCGCATGGTGAGCTTCACTTCCGCCGCTTCACCCGGTTTCAACTTGACCGCCACCGTGTTCTGCCGTGCCGGCAAGACTTCCGGTGAAGTCGGTTCCAATGGCGATGCGGCGGCGATGGGCGCGGCAGAGGGCGCGGCGGAAGCGTGATCATGACCATGGACATGTTCGTGAACGGATAGGAAATTCAACCGCATGAGGCCAAGTATGGCACGAGTTTTGGGCCTCGAAACACGTTCGGCCAAGGAAGGTTGAGCGCTCGCTTGCCGCTCAATGGCAAGAGCTTGGGAGGCAGTATGCATTTGGGCCTGGCGCGCGCGCAGCTGCTTCCCCGCAGCGATGGATACCGCCGCTTCACTGGGTCACCAATTGACGCGCTGGTCTACCTCGTCGGGTTGAGCTGCCAGATCCCAATCCGGCTCGCCTTGCGCACCATCATCCACCGGCGCGTCGCAGCCCTCCCACAGCGGTGGCCCGCGTGCCGGGGTGATGTGCGGGGGGGCAGACTCCACCCCGATGTGGTTCAGGATGTGGCGGATTTCGGCGCTGTGGGTGATGAAGGCAATGATGCGCATCTGCCCACCGCACATGGGGCACAGCAGCGGAAATGCCTCGTAGATGCGGGTAATCAGCACCGCCCACAAGTAATGCGCCGCTCGCTTCGGGCGTGCTTCAGGTTCGGGTGTGGGTGTGGCCGCGTTGCCCGGCGCCGCCACCCCAGGTACGCCCGCGCCAGGTTGTGCAGTCTCCACCGTGGCTGGTTGCGACGCAGCAGGCTGAGCCAGCGCCGTTACCGCCGCTCTCAGCGGCGAGTTTGGTGCCAGCACACCAAAGTAGCGGTGCCGGTGGGTGCGTGGCGGTGGCACCAGCGCGGCGATGCGGTCGATCAGTTCCAGCGGTGTGAGGTGCAGCTCATCTGCCTTGGCACCACGCTTGTCACTGGTGGGCTCGCTGCGCTGTTTGGCACAGCGGTACACCAGTTTGCTTCCCTCTTTGCGTAGGCGCTCCATGGAAAACGGTGGACGCGCGCAATAGCGCAGCAGCCGCTCCAGCGCAGCGCGGTCGTGGGCTTCGATGCACACCCCCGCATCCACCGAGAAGCCGCTGTGTTTGTAGCCCAGCATGTCTTTGGCGTCACAGTTCTCCAGCAGGCCCCGAGCAACGAAGGCGCGCAGGATGCGTTTTTGCAGTGTGGTCTGCACTGGGGCCACGGTAGCCGCATCGATGCCGGTGGCCGCGTGAAAGATGACACCCGGCGATGAGATTCGAGGGGTCGCATCAGCATCGCCCTCGCCCTCCACTTCCTCAAACACCCCGTCCACCACACAAACGTGGAAGTGGACGTGTTCATTGAGGCTGGAGCCGAATCGGTGAATGAAGGCGATGGCACCGATGTGCAGGCCTGCCTTGTCCATATGGGCCGCACCGGGGCTGTGGGTCTGCAGAGTTTGTGCGATCACCCGCAGAAAGATGCGCAGCACCATGCTCAGCACCGCTCCGTCGCGCTGCATGAAGTAACGAAGCCGCTTGGGAACCGACAGCACCCACTGGCGCACCGGCAGGCGGGGGAATACGTGATCGTTCAGGTGCGCTGCTGTCTCCACCATGCGCCGGGTGGTGCACGAGGGGCAGACTCCCCGGCCTTTGCAGGAGAAGGCTACAAAGTAGTCGTGCCCACAGTCGCCGCAGCGAGCGCGGGCAAAGCCATGGGCAAAGATGCCGCACTCAAGATACTTGGCAAACGCTTTGCGCACGAAGGGCTTGGGGGTGTGGTGGTCGCCCTGGCCGTCGAACTGACCCGCGCTGGCCAACTCTAGCCAGGTCTCGTAGTGCTCGGCTACCGTTTGGTAGAGCAGCGTGCGTTCGGGGTGGCGTGGGTTGTAGAGCTTGGGCTTGGACAAGCAGACCCCAAAGGTCGGCCCACGTTGTCGGCAGGGCTACGACTTTGTCCAGCACTAGCCAGGTTGCAGCCAGAACGGCCGATGTCAGACCGATCCATCGCATACCCAGCATGTTCCGTCGGAACCCGTAAGAGATGTTCTCCGTGAACAGCAGGCTGTGCTTGCTGGTGTCACGTGTCTGCTCCAGGAGCCACCGAGTTGCGGATTCAAAGAGCCGATCTGCTTTATCTGGCTCTTGCCCCTCTTGCGCTGCATTTGGAAACGCCACCCCCAGCTTGTCTGCCAGGAAGGTGTGAAGCCGCGCCTTGGTGATCGGATCAATCGTTTCATTTCGATGGCGCAGAACCCAAAAGCGTAAGAGCTGTTGCTCACGGGTGCAGCCGGCGCTTGGCTACACAAGGCGAGACGCTATGGGCGCTTAGAGCGACAGTGTGACCATGGCCACATTCGGCCAGTTTCGACGCAGCATAGGGAAGCAGTCTGTTCAGGGCTTCCGCCTCTTCGGCGATTTCGCCTTTGCGCGCTTTTGCTTGGGCTGTTTGATTGGGGAGCGCTCAGTGCTTATTGGCGCGACCAAGGCCACCGTTTCGTTCAGAGGAGATCCAGACGGTGAGCCGGACGTTTCTACTTCTGAGCGTTACTGAATCGGGTACAAGGGCAGACTTACGTGAGAGCCGATACCCATGCGGTGCGTCAAGACTGGCTCCCGACATTGAGGCTAGCCGCCGGCGTCGGCCGGCACTGTGGAGGGGGTGATGTCAACCATGGGTTGGAGCATGCATGGCAAGAAAGCCCCCCTCGCGTCAGTGCCGCACGCGCCTCACAGTGCCCATACCGCCTTGAGCCACAGGGCGTCGCCCTTGGTGTGGTTGCGCGCACGGATCTCCTTGAGCCAGCGCAGCTCCACCGACGGAGCGGCGGGCGAGGTCTGCCAGCGCAGCGCCGGGCCCAGTGCGAGCACGCGTGTGCGGTTGCCGTCTGGTCCCGCCGTGATGCCGTTTTGCCGGTCATCGGTGGTCTGGTGGATGAGGTAGCCCTGCAGACCCACCTGCCATGCCGGTGCCACGCGCATGCCGGCATTGAAGTCGGCGTGCAGGTACTGACCGGATTTGTAATCGGTGTCGCTGTTTTTCCGGTTGATGCTGTAGGTGAGCTTGGTGGACAGGTCCAGCCCCGATTCCGTCAGGTAGGAGGCCACCACCACCGGGCGCAGGGTGGTGATGTTGTTGCCTGGGTTGGCCATGCGGGTGGCGCTGTAGGACCCGGTGGGCAGCACCACCGCCAGCGCTGCGGCGGTGTGCCACTGCGGGCCATGCCAGGCCAGCAGCGACGCGGCCTCGATATCGCCAAAACCGGTTCTGCTGTCACTGGCCCCTGCGGCCTGCACCTTCAGTTTCACCAGCGGCAGCACGCCGTAGAAGCCCAGCTGGCCACCCAGCAACGTGGTGCCGGTCATGTGCACTACGCGGCCCACCAGCACGTCGGCGCGCACTTTGAAGCCTGGGATCGCCGAGTTGCCTTGGCCGTCGTTGAAGCGGTCGGCCTGGTAGTGGTTGGCGTAGAGCAGTCCGTAAGTGCCCGGTGGCGGCAGGGCACCGGCCAGAAAGCCCTCGGCGCCCGCAGCGGCAGTGGTGCCGCCGCCCTCGGTGGCCTGGGCCGGTCCGATCCATCCCAGCGTCAAAGTCGCGACGGTGGCGGCGAGGCTGGTCAGCCGGCGGGGGAAATGCAATGGCATGGTGTGTCTCCAGTTGTTGTTGTGGTGGATGGTTGAATGAAATGTTGGCCGGTCTGTGCCGACTTCACGGGAAAGCGGAAAACGCGCGGGGCGGATGCCCCGCCGGTGTCAGGGCAGACCCTTGCGGCGGCCCGCGTCCATGAACAGGGTGCTGCCGGCGAGTGCGTCGGCGTTCGGGTCGAGCAGCAGGCCGACGCTCCAGGCGATCTGCTCCACCGTGGTGAAGGCGCCGATGGCCGACTCGCCGCGCATCTGCTCCAGCACCTGTTCGGGCGGAGGCCGCCCTGCGCGCCCCGGGCCGTGGCCACGCGGCGCAGGCTCTCGGTGTCGGCGGTGCCGGGCGCCACCAGGTGGGCGGTGACGCCGCGCTCACCATAGGCCCAGGAGAGCTGGCGCACCAGGTTGGCCAATGCGGCGTTGGCCACTCCCGCGGTGGCCGCGTAGGCGCTGGGCTCAAAGCCATAGTGCCCACCAATGGCGACGAGGCGCGAGCCGCGCACCAGGTGGCCATCGGCCGCACGCACCAAGCGCAGCATGCCGCCGACCTTGATGTTGACCGCGTCGGTGATCGCGGCGGTGGGGGCGTCCAGCACGCCGCCTGCCGTGGCCACGCCCGCACCTTGCACCACCATGCGAACCGGTGCGTCCAGCTGGGCACGGAGGGCCTCGATGGCCGAGTCGTCGGCGATGTCGGCTGCGCAGGCGCGGATGCCGGGCACCTGTTGGGCGAGTGCCTGCAGCGCCTCAGCGGTGCGCGCCACGGCCACTACCTGCAGGCCAGCGTCGCTCAGTCGCCGGGTGATGACTTGGCCCATCGCGCCGGTGCTGCCGACGACGATGGCAATTTCTTTCCGGGCGCTCATGCTACGTCCTTCGCGCGTGAGGGCGCGGTGAGCAGGCCACGTTCCCTGGCCATGGTCATGGCCGTGTCCTCGATCATGTCTTCCTGGCCGCCGATCATCTTCTGGCGACCCAGCTCGACCAGGATGTCGCGTGCCGACACGCCAAAGCGGGCGGCCGCGCGCTTGGCGTGCAGCAGGAAGGTGGAATACACGCCGGCAAAGCCCAGCGTCAGCGAGTCGCGGTCCACGCGCACCAGGTGGTCCATCATCGGCACGATCACGTCTTCGGCCACGTCCATCAGCTTGAACAGATCGACCCCGGTCTGAATGCCCAGGCGCTCGCACACGGCCAGGAAAGCCTCCAGCGGCGTGTTGCCTGCGCCCGCTCCCAGGCCCGCGACCGAGCCGTCGATGCGCGAGGCACCGGCTTCAATGGCGGCAATCGAGTTCCAGATGCCCAGGCCCAGGTTGTGGTGGCCGTGAAAGCCGATCTCGGTCTCGGGCTTGAGCACCGCCTTGAGCGCGCTCACGCGGGTGGTCACGTCGTCGGGCAGCATGTAGCCGGCCGAGTCGGTGATGTAGATGGTCTGGGCGCCGTAGCCCTCCATGAGCTTGCCTTGCTGGGCCAGGCCCTCAGGGGTGTTGAGGTGGGCCATCATCAGGAAGCCGGTGGTGTCCATGCCCAGCTTGCGCGCAAAGGCGATGTGCTGCGGCGAGGTGTCGGCCTCGGTGCAATGCGTGGCCACGTGCACGCTGCGGGCGCCGCACTCATAGGCGCTTTGTAGCTCACGCATTGTGCCCAGACCGGGAATCAGCAGCACCGACACCTTGGCCTGCTTCATCTTCGGGCAGACGGCGCGCAGGTACTCCTCGTTGCTGGCCAGCGCAAAGCCGTGCTGCAGCGAGTTGCCCCCCATGCCGGCGCCATGCGTGACCTGGATCAGGGGCACACCCGCATCATCCAGCGCGGTGGCCACCTTGACCATTTGTTCAACGGAAATCTGTTCGCGCTTGGCGTGCATGCCATCGCGCAGGCACATGTCATGCAAGAGGACCTTGCGGCCCTGAAGGTTCGTGGTCATGGGAGTGTTTTCCTCAGACAGCGACAGCAGCGGCAGTCGGTGTGGGTTTCATAGTGATCGTGCCGGCCAGGATCTCCTGGGCAAACATTTCGGCGGTGCGGCAGGCGGCGGCGGTCATGATGTCCAGGTTGCCGGCGTAGGTGGGCAGGTAGTCGCCCAGGCCAGCCACCTGCATGTACACGGCCACCCGTTTGCCGTCGAACAGCGGCCCGTTGACCAGCTTGTAGCCGGGCACGTATTTCTGCACCTCCTTGATCATGTCCATGATGGACTCGGTGATGCGCGCCTGATCGGGCTCGTCGTCGCACAGGCACTGGATGGTGTTACGGATAGGAAATTCAACCGCATGAGGCCAAGTATGGCACGAGTTTTGGGCCTCGAAACACGTTCGGCCAAGGAAGGTTGAGCGCTCGCTTGCCGCTCAATGGCAAGAGCTTGGGAGGCAGTATGCATTTGGGCCTGGCGCGCGCGCAGCTGCTTCCCCGCAGCGATGGATACCGCCGCTTCACTGGGTCACCAATTGACGCGCTGGTCTACCTCGTCGGGTTGAGCTGCCAGATCCCAATCCGGCTCGCCTTGCGCACCATCATCCACCGGCGCGTCGCAGCCCTCCCACAGCGGTGGCCCGCGTGCCGGGGTGATGTGCGGGGGGGCAGACTCCACCCCGATGTGGTTCAGGATGTGGCGGATTTCGGCGCTGTGGGTGATGAAGGCAATGATGCGCATCTGCCCACCGCACATGGGGCACAGCAGCGGAAATGCCTCGTAGATGCGGGTAATCAGCACCGCCCACAAGTAATGCGCCGCTCGCTTCGGGCGTGCTTCAGGTTCGGGTGTGGGTGTGGCCGCGTTGCCCGGCGCCGCCACCCCAGGTACGCCCGCGCCAGGTTGTGCAGTCTCCACCGTGGCTGGTTGGGGTCTCCTCGTTTTCAGTGCAATAAGTGACGGTACGAAAAGCTAGCACTGGCGCGGAGGTGGTGTTGGTAGATCGTTGATTTCATTGACTTTCCTGTTCACTTTCAAATCTGCGATTCGTGGCGTCAAACCGTGGTCGGTTTCATCCATTGGTGCCAGTTATCGATGCATTTGGCCGCGAAGGCAGGATTTGGTCAGCATAGCGGTCAACCGGGAAGCGAAACACACCCCGCAAGTTGATGCTCTCCAGCCTGGTGGGCGCAATCTTCCCGATCAGTTCCGGTGGAATGACCTGGCGGCGGTTCGACCAGCGATCCAGGACCGCCTGCATCTGTGAGGTATTCCACGCCATCACGATGTTGGCCATCAGGCTCAACGCATCGGCCACAGCCTGCATTTCATCGACACGTTTGGCCTGCGCCGGGCTGATCCGGCCGGTATAAATGGCGCGCTTGAGGGCGTTAACAGCCTCGCCCCGATTGAGCACCCGGCGCAACTCGTTCCTGAAAGCGTCCTTGACAAAGTAGTCAGCCAAAAACGCCGTACGCAGCAACCGCCCCAATTGCACGCCAGCCTCATAGATTGGATCGCCCTGGGCGGCAGAACCGAACCGCGCAAGAGCTGCCACCGCACTGGCATGTCCGCTCATGACCGAGGCTGCCAGGTGCACCAGACTATCCCAATGCTTTTCGATCAAAGCGACGTCGACATTGGCTTCGCACACCGCAGCGATTTCTGCGGGCACTTTGGTGCCGCGTGGCACAAAGAGGTGGCGCTGTTTGAGTTCCTTCAACCGCGGGCAAAGATCAAAACCAAGCAAACGGGCATGTGACATGGCAAAGTCGGTGTAGCCATGGGTATCCACAGCAAGCTGGCTGGTCTCCAGCTTTTCTTGGCGGATGACACCTTCAATGGCCACGCCCGCCTGGCGCTCATTGAGCACAAAGGGCTGCGCATGGAAGATGCCCCACCGGTCTTTTACATGGGAGTAGATTCCAATGGAAGGTGTGTTGCGCCGAGGATCAAGCCGGGCTTGCCACACCCGTTTGGTGGTCTCCATGGTCATCATGTCAGAAGATGCCAAATCGGACCGCCCCCAGGTGGCGGCAATCGGGTGTCGCTGCATGAATTCCAGCACAGCCTGGCAGGCCTGGCTCAGACGCCGTTCGTCCCGCGCCCAGCGCATGGCCTGGCGAATGCTGGTGGCAGACAATTGCGGAATCATGCGCGCGCATTCGACCGCAGTCAGACTGGTGCCGTGGGCCATGATGCCGGCATAGACCATCAGCAGCTCGTCGGTAGAGCGCGGCTCACGTCCGAGCATGATCCAGCTAAAGCGCACCTGGGCGTCAACGGCCAGAATCACTTCCGGCAATTGAACCTCACCGATGCGGTGATCCAAAGCCGCGCGCAGCTTGGTCACTTCTGGGTCTTCGTCCTCTGCGGGCAATGGCGACAAATGGAGTTCATCATCCACGCGCAGTACGCCACTGCGGGCTGCAGCGGCCACCGCATCGACACCGGCAGTTACTCTGGCCAGCAAAGGCTTCAAGAAAGTGGCAGCCTTGCTGGGTAACGATAGACGGGCATAGTGTTTCTTGGACTCTGCCTGCCAACGCTCGTCCGTGAAGAACAAGCGCGCACGACCCCGAAAGCTCAGGCTGTGCTCAATCCAGACCGAGCCATTGCGCACCGCGCGGCGCAGGGCAAACAGGGTGGCCACCTCCAACGCCTGAAACGCCCGTTCCCGGTCTGGGCTGGAGATCGAAACCTGCCAGATCATTCCCAGACTTGGTGCCACCACTTCAACTGGCAGCTTTCTGGATCCTTTGAGATATAAAGCTTGCAGCTTGGCAAGGTACTCGATGGCAGGATGCTCGCCGGTGGCCTGCCAGGGCAGCTTTGCAATGGCGACGAGCAACGACCGCACGGGGCGAATTCCATCAATCAATCCCTCGCGGACCAGGGAGGCCCTGCTCGGTGGTTTGCGTTTCTGGGTTTCGGTGATCAAGGCTTCAAGACGGGCACGCAACTCAGCATCTGGCACCGCACCTTGCGCGCTCAAGGCAACAAGTTCGCCGAGCAGCGTTTTGTACATTGCGGCCCAATTGACGGTAGCGGGGACATCGGCGGCAGCCTGACGCCACAGATCGGCGATCCGGCGCTGCACCATAAGGATCAACTGGTCTGTGGTGGTGAACAGGCAATACCGAAGAAAGCATGCGACCTCCACGGTGCGCGCTGGCTCTTTGATCTTGGCTCCGGCTGAGGGCGGCCTGGAGACAAGTCGGCGCGCGTAGCGGCGCAAGATGAGATCGGGGATGTCTGCCAGGTGCTTATGAACGTCCAGCGTGTAAAGCAGGTCGATGCGCTCCAGTACCTCGCTGATTTGGCGGGTTGAGTGTTTCGCCGGTGCAGCCCATAGCCAACTCTGCTGGGTTTGTCCATCTGGGCGCAGCTCTGAAACTGAGGCTCGCCAGCGATCAAGTGTTGCTGGATCAACGCTGGCGGCGATGGCGGTGCCTGTTTCAACTTCAAGCTGGGCAAGTGCCGCCGCAATCAGTGTCCGAATTGCCCGCTCGTGCACGATCACCAGCTTGTTCTTGTACAGCCATTGACGCGCCCGCACGAGTAGCTGATCGCGGTCGGCGCAGCGCGCCACTTCGTCGCGCAGTTCACGTACCAGTGAGCGGCGCTGGTGCTCGCTCATCCACTGGAATCCAAGGACCGTGCAGGCTACTTGTTGGTGATCGAATAGCGTGCGCCCGCGTTCATACATGGCTCTCAGCGAGGCGACTTCTGGTGCTGCAATGCCAAGCTCGTTGCCAAGGTGGCGCCACAAGGCTACTGGAATTACCCGAAAGGCACCGAGCAAACGCCCACTCATGCGCAGGAAACCAATATGGAGCGCCAGACCAAGCTTGTGGGAATCACCTCGGCGTGCATTGATTGCGTCGCGCTCGGCACCATCGAAGGTGAAAAATGCCTTCATCTCGAAGTCGCTGATATCGCGGGGGAGCCCACGCATCCCCAAAAACGTTGTGTGCCAACCCTGCATCGTGAACCTCAAAAGTGGGAGGCCACCATACCCGTTTACAAAGCGAACAGGAAAGTCAATGAAATCAACGGTCTACCCAGACCACCCCCGCGCCAGTGCTAGCTTTGCGTACCGTCACTTATTGCACTGAAAACGAGGAGACCCCTTATAAGCGAAATCGTGTCAAGGCCGTTGGTGACAGAATCCACCAACCTGGTGGATCTGCCTGTCACCATCAACGCCCGCGCCCCTTGTCCTCTGCCCTGCCCTGCTCCGGGCTTGGCTTCCCTGGCTGCTGCGTCTGCTCGACGCCCTGCCCGCCCTGCTGCACCGTGGCCCGCTGCAACGCCTCGACCTGCTCGGCGTGCCGCGTCTTGATCGGCGGCATCTGCTTGACGAACTGGACAACCTCGACCGCTAGGCGCTTGTCGTCCTGGTCGCCGGTTGCCAGCGCCCGCGCCACCGTGCCGAAATCGTGCTGCACGCTCTTGCGCTGCGCGATGATGTTGTCGTGCGCCGGGTTGACGTGCTTGCGCCCTGCCCTTGCCTCCAGCTCGGCCGCCTCACGCTGCGAGGCGGACACGCGGGCCGGTGCCTTGCGCCTGCCTTTGGCGTGTTCTCGGTCGATGTGGCGGACGGCCTGCTTCTCGGCCTTCTGCACCACGCCCCGCACCTTCCTGGGCGTTGCGTTGGCCTCGATGCCCTGCTCCCGCAACTTCTCGGCGAACGTCTCGCGCCAGTGCTGCAAGTCGGCCTTGCGCGGGTTGAGCCTCACGCCGTCCAGGTCAACAGCCTTGACGGCTAGGTGAACGTGCGGGTGCTTCTCGTCGTCGTGTGCGGCAAAAACGTACTGGTGATTGCCGAACAGCTCGGACGCGAAGGCGCGGGCTGCATTCTTCACCGAAGCCCGGTCGGTGCCGGGCGGCATGGACAGCACGATGTTGAACGCCTCGCGCTTCTTGCCATCCTCGTAGGGGATGCCACCGCCGCGCCAGTCGTCGCGGACAGCTCGCACGTCTTCCTTGCCCTGGTGAACCCTGCCCTGCTCGTCCTCCAGCTCGACGGCCCCGTTCCGCGATATGTAGTCCATGTGCGCCTTGATGCTGCGCATGTCCTTACCGCCGCCCGAAATCTTCACCATGACTTCGGGAGCCTTGCGCACGGTCGCTGCCAGCTTTTCACGCCCGGCCGGCCTCTTGGTCGGCGCGGCCTTGGCATAGCGCCCGCCCGCGATGTTCTTACCCTTGCGGCCCTGGACGCGGCCGTAATCCGCGCGTTCGCCCCAATCCTTGATAACGCCGTCAATCTCACGCTTCGCCATCGCCGGCCCCTTTCACCTGGATGCCCCAACGGCTAAGGCTGGCGTCCTGTACGGCCGCCACCTTATCGGTATGCCGGTAGATGTACGTCGCCAGCTTCTCTATCTGCTCGGTCTTGATGTTCGCCGGCTTGCCTTCGTTCAACCGCTTGGCGATCTGGTTCAGATTCCGACCGATAGCCCGAAGCTGGTAGGACGACTCCCATAGGGCTTTCGTCGTCTCCATCGTGAACTGCGGTTCGTGCGTGAGGCTCGCGCGCACGCAGTTGATAACCCAACGCTGCGGCGAACAGCCCTCGGCCTCGGAACGGGCCGTGATGCCCTGGAACTCGGTCGGAGTGAAACGGACTTCAAGGCGTTCTTTCGGCCCGTCGTCCGGCTCGCCCTCGGTTTGCTCTGCAATCCAGCGGCGAACGTCGGGAGGCATGTCGTCCTGGATGATGTAGCGCATCAGCGCCCGCATCACCACGGACGGATTCTTGTCTTGCTTGGCGCAATGCTCGTCCCATTGCGCCTTCAACGGAGCGGGTACGCGAAGACGATATACGTAGCTATCTCGTGTCGCCCCAATCTCGGCCTTGCGCGGCATAGGTGCCTCCTAATCGGGGTGGGGGGGTCAATGTGCAAACGTAGTGTAGCACACACTACCGGCGTTAGCCTATCCTGCATTAGCCCACACCCCCCCACACTCTTTTCGTCATGACGAAGTTTTGGCCCTCTTTTGTCGGGAAACGCGGTCTTGCACCCGACACTCACGGAAGAATTTCGTGATGGGAACGAAAAAGCCGCCTTACGGCGGCTTTTGCTTGGCATCGAAACGTGGCCTACAGCGGTGAACAACATGCCTCGGCCTACGTCGTCACGCTTGGCAAGTCCCCTCGCCTGCTGCTCGACTGTTTTCGCAACGGGCACGCCCGCCAGGGTCGTGCCGTTGGAAAAGTGAAGGTCGCAGGCTTCCCCCGGCTGCGCTGCGTGGGCTTGCTGTCTGCCGACAGCAAACGCCACGGCCAGCCCGCAGACGATCAGCGCGGCCAGGACAGCCCAGGCACGGCCGGGCCACGATGTAGCACGCCGCCCCCTTCCGCCCTTGCGGGCGGGGTGGGGAAAGGCGGCTGCGCCGCTGTGCCGGTTCATTTGTCGCTCTCCGTCAAGAGGTTGATCTTGCAGCGGCCGGCATCGACTTCATCATCGCCGCCGCCATCTTCGTAGCGGATGCGGATCAGGCCGGGCGTGGTCGGCCTACGATTCAGCAGGACAGCCGCCGCGCGCCCTTCGTACTCGACCAGCAACAGCGGCTTTTTCATGGCGTCCGGGTCGGATACGGCCTTGCCACGCGGCCAACTGGTCAACTCGCCCAGGTCGCCGGGTTCAGTGCCGCCCGCGCCCGTGTCGTCGCCATCGGTGCCGCCATCGGTGCCGGGGGTCGCCTTCGGCTTGGCCTTCGGCTCTGTGCCTTGCTTGTCGGTGCCGCCCTGATTGCCGCCCGAAATTTCGTCATGACGAAATTTTTCCGGGTCGCCGTCGCCGCCTTCGGTGCCAGCTCCAGCGCCGCCGCCCGTGTCGGTGCCGCCAGCGTCGGCAGGCGAGGGCAGGGGAGCGACTGGCTTCTTCTTGCCTTTCAGCACGTCGCCCAGGTCGGCCACGCTCCGGCGCGTGATGTCCTCGGCCGTGTCGCACCACTCCTGCACCTGCTCGGGGAACTTCTCGGCGAGTGCGCGCAGCTCGTAGAGAGTCTTCGGCGACGTGCAGCGGCCGGACGTATAGACGGCCTCGATGCAGGCGGGCGCTTCGACCAGTGCAAGCAGCTCGGTGATGGCGTTCGCCGGCTTGCCCAGGCGGCGGGCGACTTCTCCCTTCTTCACGCCTTCGTCCAGCTTGCGCTTGATGAACTTGGCGAGTTCCATCGGGCGCAGCGCGAAGCGTTTTTCGTTCGCGTTCACTTGGTCGAAGTCGTCAAAGTCTTCATCGACAACCACGGGGATGTCTTCGACCTTGGCCCACTCCGAGCCGAGATAGCGCAGCTCGCCGTCGTTGATGATCCACTTGCCGGGCTTCGTCGGGTGCGGCTTCACGGAAATGGGCAGCTTCACGCCCCGTTCCTTGATGTTCTGGCCGATTTCCTCGATTTCCTCCGGCTTCTTCTCGGTGCGCGGCTGGTTCGGATCGGGTTCGATGTCGGTCAGCTTGACGCGCATCGCCTTGCCGTCCGGCTGCGCGGCAGCGGGGCCGGCCGGGACGGGCTTTTCTTCCAGTGCGGACAGGTCAAGGGCCATTACTCAACTCCCATTTGCGTGGCGATCTTGGAGAACACGGGGCGGATGTGCGCCCAGGCTTCGCGGGCGCTGCTCTTGCCGAGCTTCCAGACGGGCAGGCCAGCGGCTTGCGCTTCTGGAATGGCGGTCGTCTTCTTGATGGCGGCAAAGCCGGCACCGAGGGGAATCAGCAGCTTGGCGAAGGCGGCCGACAGGTCGCGCAGGTTCTCGCGCTGGAAGGGGGTCGGCTCCACGATGTTGGGAAGGATGCCGATCAGCTCCAGCTTCTTGTTGATGGTCGCCTTGATCTTGCGAATCCCGATGTTGTCGTGATTCAGCAAGTCGCCGATGCCGTCGATGGCTTCCTGGTTGAGCTGGAGCGGAGACAGCACGAAGTCGCCGACGACGAGGCTCGCCAGTTGGCGAATGTCCGGGTTCGGGTTGGTGTCGATGACGCACACATCGAAGCGGTCGGCAATGTCGGCCAGGAACGTGTAAAGGTTCGTGGCGAACTTGTTGTGCTCGGCGGCCTGCTTCTCCATCTTGATAAGCTCGGCATCGCCGGGCACCAAGACAAAATCAGCGTGCTCGATGCTCGCGGCGTCGGTCTTCGAGGTCAGAAGGCGGCTGCTGGTGATGGCGGACACGGTGGCGAGGCCGCCCGTGCGGATGGCTTTCGACGTGTTGCGTTGGTGGTCGAAGTCGATCACGAGGACGCGCTTTTTCAGCACGTCGGCGAGGTAGTAGGCGAACTGGACGGCGACGGCCGACTTGCCGACTCCGCCTTTCTGGTTCGCAAGAACTAGCGTTTTCATGCCCGGTTACTCCTTCAAGAAATTGCGGACGGTTGTCACTGAGGTTTCAATGCCTTGTTCGCGCAGGAATGCGACGATCTGGCGGATCGTGTAGCCCTTGTCCCGTAGGGTTCGCATGTCCTGGTCGAACGGCTCCAAGACGGTGGCGGCCAGCTTGGGCTTCTCGCGTGCCATGAACGCATCGACGCGCTGCTTCTCGGCCTTCGCCATGAAGCGGTTGCGAACGACGTTCGCCTGCTGCCTGGACATTTCGTGCGCCGCTGCCGCATCGGACAGCGGCACACCTTCGACCAGTAGGGCACGCGCTACACCCAAGGAACGCTCCGACCACTTGCTACACGTCGCAGCGACGCGGGCGAACTCCGCTTCGCTCATCCTTGGGGTGGCGGCCGTCATTCATTGGCCCGCCCGGAACTGTTCGCGCTTCTCCTTGCCCGGAGCGCCGAAAGTGAAGTCCTCCACCACGAAGTTGTAGCCGTACACGTCCTCGCCATCCTTCTGGAAGTTGTTGTTCTCGATGCGGTAGTCAACGATCAGTTGATCGCCCTTCATCGCGTTCTTGGCGATGGCCTCGGCCTTGGCCCGGAAGGCGGTGAACTGGATCGACACCGAGCGTTCGCGCGCCTCGCCGGTTTCCTTGTCCTTGCCGGCGTATTCGTTGGAAATGAGGGTGAAGCGTGCGACGGCGCGATCACCGTTGCCGCTGACGACAACGGCCTTGGCGAGATTGCCCACGAAGACGTTCTTCTGCATGTCGGTTTCTCCTGGTTGAACGGCCGAAGGTGGCCGTGCTCGAAGTATAACACCGAGAAAACAGGAAATGCAACAGGTAGAAAACAACAAGAAAACAACAAGAAACGCGAGCGGCACGCCATCGCACTAGGAAAAACAGCGGTTTCATGCACTCTGACGAAAGCCAGAAAACGAGCGCAGCGCAAAAGGCCGTAAAAGGCCGCCAGAAGGCCGAAGGCGCGGGCGTGTGGGGTAGGGCCACCCAGGGCGAGAACGTGCGTAGGCGGCCCGTCTGCGCGCGCAGGCGATGGTTCAAAGGGGGAAGGGTAGGGTAGGGGGTTCAAGCGTCGAAGACGCCTTTCTCCCCGAAGGGCCGCAGGCCCGCGCGAGGGGAGGTGTGTGATCCGCTCGGCCCGCAGCTCGGCCGGAATGTCCACAATTCCGGGCGCTCCCACTACAGGCAATAAATATTTATAGGAAAGAAAAACCTACAGGCAAAAGCTATAGGGGGATGGGTGCGCGAACGCTCGCAAAGCCTTGTCCTGTAAGGCTTTCCGGCCATCCTGGCCGCGCCGTCTCAAGACAGTTTCAGCGTAGCGGCAAGACAGTTTCAGCGCAGGGCGCAAGATAGATTCATCGCGCCGTTCTGTGGATTGGATACGCAAGCCCTTGATTCGGCTGGCCTTCTTAGGCAAGACAAGTTCATCGTGGATAACTTCGGCCATCAACAGGCTTATCCACAAGCCAGCCGAGGCTAGGGCCGGTTCTGCGCGCGATCCTGGGCGAGTGACAGCAGCGCGTCGGCCACGTCGGCATAGTCTGCGCCCTGGGCTTTCAGCTCGTGCCAGATTTCGGCCTTGCCGGCCGTCCTGGTCACGTAGTCGGCCACGGCCGCGCCCTTGCGGCCGTCGATTCCTGGGCTGTGCTGCGCGATGGCGTCGGCCACGTCCTGGAAGGCGTAGCCCTTGCGGAACATGGCGACGGCGGCCATCCAGTCGGCCCGGCTGGCGTCGAAGTCGCCGCCGAACTGCGTTTTCAGGCTGTGCCATAGGCTGCGATACCACTCGGCCAGCTCTTGGGCCGTCTGCGGCGTCCTGGTCGCGGCCTGGGGCATGTTGCGGGCCTCCCGCTGGACGTGCGCGGCCATGCTGCGGGCTTGCTCGCGCTCGCGCTCGATCACGCCTCGCGCGATCTGCACCAGCTCGGCCGCGCCACTGGCCGGGCGGCCGTTGTAGCTGTCCAGCAGTACGAACGGCGAACGGCCCGCCGCGTCGATGTGTTCGGGCTTGCGGTTGGTGAAGCCGGCCAGCCGGCCGTAGTGCGCCGAGTCGGCGCTATTCGGGTCGCCGCCGTACTCGCGCGCAAGATGGCGGGCCACCTCGCGCCGCACGTCGGCCGGCATGTCGTCGTCCAGCTTGATCCACGCCTGATAGTTGCCCGGACTGGTCTGCACGGTGACGGCGGCAGGGTAGGGGCCGGCCTGGAGCCGGGCCAGCGTGCCCATGCTCAAGTCGTCCACCAGAATGAGCCGGCTCGGCGCGGAGCGCGCCGGGCGAACGTAGATGTCGCAGCCCTTGAAGTTCTCGCGCTTGAGCCAGTCCAGCGACTTCATGATGTCGGCCTCGCTCCACTCCCGATTGAGCATGCCGCGCTCTGCGTGGCGAATGCCGACTTCGTACAGGCTCGCACCCATGCCCTTGAGCTGGCGGGATACGGCGGCGCGGGTTCGGTCGTGCTGCATGCTGTTCTCCTTCGTTGGTGACGCCGGCGAGCTGGCCAGCTCGATGCGCTGTCACCACTACGGCGGGGCCATTGGTGACAAAGTTGGCCAACCTGGTGGATCTTCCTGTCACCACGCGGCCGGGTTCGATTGGTGACGCGGCCGCCCGGGCCTGGCCGCGATCGCGTCACCAATGGCGAAGGTCAAGCCTTCGGCGGGCGCTTCGACTGCGCTGCGGGCTTCAAGGCGGCCAGCAGGGCGGCGTTCTGCGTCTTGACGGCCTCCAGCTCGCCGCGCAGCTTCGCCGCGTCCTCGCGGGCCGTGGCGGCGGCATCGCGGGCTTTGTCGCGCTCGCTCTCGGCCTTGGTCATGCGTTCGGCGCTGCGGTGAACTTCTTCGGCCGCGCGCTTGCGTTGCTCGGCGTGTTGCTCGGCCTCGGCGGTCATCTTCGCGCGCAGGCCGGCCAGCTCGGCATTGCCGGCCGCCAGTTGGCGCAGGGCGTCGTCGCGCTCGCCTTCGGCTTCCTCGGCGCGCACGTCGGCTTGATCGCGGCGGGCCTTGGCCTCGTCGCGTTCTTGGCGCAAGCGGTCGGCGTCCTGGTGCGCTCGATCCAGCTCGGCGCGTAGCTCGGCCGCCCGGTGCTCCGTCTCCTGGGCCTTCTGCTCGGCCAGGGTGGCGCGGCGCTGGCTGTCTTCGTGCTGCGTGCGCAGCTCGGCCAGCTCGCCGGCTTGCTTATGCTGCTGCTCGATGGCGGCGGCGGCCTGGGCTTCCAGCTCGACAATGCGGGCCTGGGCGGCTTCCAGCTCTCCCGTCTGCGCCTCGAAGGCGGCCGACTGCTGCGCCGATAGCTCGGTGAGGTCGGTTTTCTCGGCCTCGAAGGCGGCCCGCGCGGCCTCTAGCGATTCGTTCGCCAGTTGCTGCGCCGTCTCCCAAAGGCTTTGCCCGGCTGTCTGCAAGACGCCGTGCAGCTCTGCCGGCAGCGGCTCGCGGACGGCCTGCACTTGCTTGCGCTGCTTGGCGCGCCATTCCTTCATGGCCTCGACCACGTTGTTCATGCCGGCGCGGCTGAGTTGGCGAACGGCTTCGACGTTCGGGAACTCGCCGTTCGGGCTGGCCGCGTGCAGTTCATCGGCGGCGGCAAAGATGCGTTCTTTGATTTCCTGGTTCAGTGCCATGACTCGGCGCTCCTTTCGTCGTTGTAGTCGTAATAATACTATTACTATTATTACCGCGCAAGGGGTAAAAATGGCCGGGGGTTGCCCGGCCGGTGGGGGGTCAGTGCTCGGCCCGCAGGGCGCGCACCATCGACACCAGCCGGCCAGCTTCTGCGCGCCCCTCGGTCGTCCGGGCGAAGCCTCGGCCGTTCACGAGGACGCGGACACGGTGCAGCAGGTCATAGGTCTGTGCCGCCTGCGTGGTGTTGGTCGTCATCCATTCGAGCGCCATCGCTCCGGCGATCAGGTCATCGACCTGGAAGGGCAGGCCGGCCGCGACGGCATCGAGCGCGGACGCGGCGGCGTCCAGCGCCTTGGCGGTGAATCCATCGGGCAGGGTCATGGTGGTGGTCATGGGTCGTTGCCTCCGTGGCGGGGGTTAGCGTTTGCTGGTGAGGTAGCGGCGGGCGTCTTGCAGCGTGCCGGCGACGTGGTGGACGCGGCCCGACAGGCTGGACAGGCGGGCGGCCAGCTCGTCGTACTCCTTGGCCCGAGCGATGCCGGCGCGGGCTTCGGCAATCTTGGCCGCATCGCATCCGATGTAGTCGCGGCGGCGCGGCTCTCCGTGCTTCTGCGGATACAGCAGATAGAAGTATTTCGGCTCGTCGTTCGCGTCCTTGCGCCAGTGCTCGCTTGCGTACACAAGGCCGGCTTTTTTCAGCTCGGCCATGCGAGCGGACACGGCGGCAATGTCCGCTTCCAATCCCTCGATAAGTGCGGGCAGCTCTCCGGCCAGCTTCATCAGCTCGGCGGTGTGCGCCTTCTTCGTTGCCATTGTTCAACCTCCGAAAATGGCCGCCTTGGCAGCGGCGAGAATCACCGCCAGGGCGGTGGTGCCGACCATCGAAACGGCGACGGTCAGGGCGAAAAACTGGACATAGACAAGGCCAGCTCCAACCGCCATGACGCCGCGCAGGATTGCGGTTGCAGTCTTCACGATCAGGTCGTCGATGATTCGCATGTCATCCTCCTTTCAGGATGGGAAGGCCGGGCTCCCGGCCTTCCTATTGGACACTGCGCCTAGTCCAAAATATACCAGATTGGCTATTACACGTCACCAACTTTGGTAAGCGCATTCAGGGCTTTTTTCACTTCCTGGCCGGCCCAAATGCCGGCGTTGTTCAGTTGGCGAACCCAGGCACCACGGGACGGCGACCACTTGAAGGCGTGGCGCTTCAACAGGGCGCGCGTGGCCTCGTCGGGCTTGCCGGGGAACACGAACATGACGCGGTTTTCCTCGGTGTCCTCGCGGTAGGTGTAGCCCTCGGCCTCCTGCTCTACATCGACACGCTGGCGGCGCTTCTCCAGCTCGGCGATGCGGCCAGCGATGCGGCGGGCGTTCGCGTTGTTGTTGCTCAAGGCGTAGGACGGGAAGCCGACGCGGCCCGCGAAGTCCGGTTTCAGCAGCTCGGCCGCCTGGGCCTCGGTCAAACCCTGGGCCACCAGTGCGGCAATGCGTGTTTCCTCGGTCTTGTGGGTGCGAATGGCCTTGTTCGCGGCCTTCATGCGCTCCTGGGCCTGCTCGACGTTCGCCAGCTCGGCGCGCAGCTTCTCGATGGCGTCCGGGTCGTCACTCGAAATGCCGCCAGTGCCCACGCTCGCCGCTTTCTGCTCGTAGTGCTTGGCCTTGTCTTGCAGGGCGAAGGCTTTGCCATAGGTGGTATGGATGCGGTCACGATAGTTGCGGTCGCGCGTCTCGCTGTGATGGCCGACAAGGATCGGCTGGCCGAAGGGGATCGCCTGGGCCATGTCTCGGGCGCGGTTGTAGGTGCTCGCGCTCTCGGCGCTGGCCTGCTCGGCGCGTTCCTCGTAACGGGCCTTGCGGGCGGCTTGCTTCTGTTCGTATGCGTTCATGGTCTTTGCTCCTGGTAGTTGAGAAGGGGAGCGCCCCGCCTGGGGCACTCCGGGAAGTTGTCAGGCGTTGCGCTTGGCTGCGTCGATCTGCTCCAGCGTCCAGCGGCTGCGGGCTTCGCCTTCGAGGCTGCACGCGGCGAAATAGGCCCGGCTGCGCAGTTCCTCGGCTTTGCGGGTCAGCTCGGCCGCCTCGGCCATCAGCTCGGCGATGTCGTCACGCTTGGCCTGAAGCCCCGTCGCTTCCACGCCCGGCAGCACGTCCACCCACGCCATTACCTTGTTTTTCATCGGCTTCATTCCCCCGGTTTTCTGCTGTTCAACCTCTGCTCTGCTAGATGCTTGAGCCGGCTTTTCAAACTGAACTTGTTGGTGAGTCATGTCGCATTTCTCCTGTGGTGTTGAACCTTGCTCCGCTGAGTGCCTTTCGCCGTGATTGCCCGTAGGTGGGCCGGACAGGACGGCGCGGAAAGGGAGAAACCGGAAGCCGCAGCGCAAGCGAGCGCAGCGAGTGCGAACGGGTGAGGATTTCAGGGCTTGCCCGGCCCTTGGAGCGACGGCATGGCTGGACTACCGTCTAGGGCAGGCGAAAGGTGCGCAGTGGAGCAACGCCACCGGACGATGACGACATGCCACCAAGGGCGGGCGCGGAACGCGAGCGCCCTACGGCCGACGCAGGCGGCACAACCAGACGGCCGCGCCGGCTGCGTAGCGGCAAAGCCGCCTTTCTCCACCGCCAGCGGCGGGGGCAGCGTGCATGAACCAGCCGGCCCGGCTGTGTGCAGTCTGCCGACGTGGCGGCAGTCTGCGGGCTTGTGTGCAGCACGGCGACGTGTCGCGGTGTGCATGGACTGGTTGCCCGCTGCGCGGGCCTACACACCGCCCCCTCCTGCCCTGGGCAGGGTGGGGGAAAGGGCGTCTTCGACGCCGAAGGCGGTCGGGCTTGTTGGTGACGAACATCCCGCCGGCGCCGGCGGGATCTGTCACCACATGAAGGGGAATCGTTGGTGACGCGGCCGAGCTGGCCAGCTCGATGGCGTGTCGCCATCTTGGGGATGGTGACGGGCGAATCCAGCTCGATGGATCTGCCTGTCACCAGACTGGCCGATGGTGACATCGGCCGCGCACCTGGTCGGCCGCGGTGTCACCAGTGGCCGGCCTTTGAATGCTGTCCACATATCCACGGGCCGCGAAGGGTGCCTACTACTCCCGTAGCAGGCCGGTGGGTATGTGGGCAGGAACCCGCCAGTGGTCGGACGGCTGGCCGACGTGGATCACTGGCGGCGGAATTGCACGGGTTTGGTGACAGCCGCAGCGCCTCGATCGCGCGGGCCTGTCGCCATTGGGCATTACCGCACGTTGAAGGAATGGGGCAAAGCCCCATTCTTCATAGAAGGCCGTGTTCGGCGAACGATAGCGTGCTGGAGCCGGCCACAATGATGTGGTCGAGCACGCGCGCGTCTATAAGGCTCAACGCCTCTTTGAGCCGGGCCGTTAGGCGCTTATCAGCTTCGCTAGGTGAAGCGATGCCACTTGGGTGGTTGTGAGTGAAAATGAGCGCGGAAGCGTTCAGCCGCAAGGCGGTTTTCACGATTTCCCGTGGATACACGGACGCGGCATCAATGGTGCCGCTGAACATCTCTTTGTAGGCGATCAGCCGATGTTGGCTGTCGGTGAAAATGACGCCGAACACTTCGTGTTCGATGCCCGCCAGCTTGGCGACCAGGAAGTCTTTGACTGCCTGCGGGCTGCTGAATTGTTGGCCCGGAAGGGCCAGCGAGTCGGCGGCCTTGCGAGCGCCGGCCAGAACCTGGGCGGCGGTGGCAACCTGATATACGCCGTCAGCGTCTCGGACATACAGCGACTCGTCGCTGTTGATGTTGTCGAAAGACAGCTTCATCTGAACCATGTGAAACCTCCGGTTGAACGTAGGGCGGGATTGCCCTTTGCGACCGAAGGCAGCACGCCGCAGCGCAGGCGTCAGGGGTGGAACGGCCGGCAGGCCGCAAGCGGAACGCGCAGCCCTTGACGCCGAGAACGGCGTGATAACCTGAAAGAGAGCAAGCAATCCAAACCCGAACCGCAAAGCGCGTCCGAAAGGGATTGACGCCCGAAGGGGTCGAGACAAGCGCGAAGTGCGCAGGCTCGATGCGAAGCACGAAAGCCCGGCCCCGGCTATGCCGGGGTGAGTAATGTCCTGGTTCTATTCGTGACGAACCAGCCGCCCGGCATCGTCGGAAAACTGCCCGGCCGCAGCATCGCCGAAGGCATTCAGATAAAGTGCGTAAGCCTGTTGCAGCGCCTCGGCCGCTCGGCGCTTTAGCTCCATCTGAACGATGTCCGTCTTTTCCATGCTCATAAGCTCACCGAGCGGAGCATGTTTGACGGTGTAAAAATCTGGATTGATGCGCTCTGACATACCGATACCTTATTCGTGTTGACGATGCCGAAACTGCCACGGCGGAACCGACGACGGGTCGGCCCACAAGCCGCGCCGGCCGGCGCGTGCTTCGTCCTCCAGCGCGAACAGGCTTCGGTCGGTCGCGTATTGGCGATACACCCAGGCCATGCCCTGGCGAACCATTTCGGCGTTGACGTTGACGCCGGAGACATAGACGGTGCCGAGCGCGCGGCCGTAGCGGTCGCGGCCGGCATCGGCGACGGTGACGGACTGGCGGAAGACCAGCGAGGAAAGCGCCTGACGGGAGCGGGTGCCGAAGGCTTGCCGCTTCTCGGCCGCGTCGATCTGCGCGAGGCGCACGCGCACGGGCTGGCGGTCAATCAGCACGTCGATGGTGTCGCCGTCAAGGATGGCGATCACCGGGCCGGCGAAGTCGGCCCGCGCGGCCGAGGCGAAGCCGAGCGTGCAGGCGCAGGCCAGCGCGGCCAGGAACTGGCGGCGGTTCATAGCGGAAGCCGGCGCTGCTTAGGCGCGCTGCTGAACGGCACATGCGGAGGGCTTGGGTACAGCACAAGCCCGTTCGGCGAATCGGCGACTTTCGCCTCGGGATAGACCACCATCACATGCTTCAACTCGCGCAGGAAGGCGCGCTTGAAGTCGCGCAAGCCCTGTTCGTCCATCGCGTAGCCGGCACCGAACTGGCCGGCGAGCGACACCCAGGGAATGGTCGTGCGGCGCGACAAGTAGCTCATGCGGTGCGACAGCCACACATAGATGTCCAGCGCCAGGGGCGACTTTCCGAGCGAGCGCATCGCGCGAACGTCAACCGGCAAGGGGTGCTCGATGCACTCCTTGAAGAACGGTTCGGAAAGCTGGAGATTCGATTGCCATTGCCCGGCCTGCTCGGGGTTCTGCGGTTGCCACCACTCGACGCGATCAGCCAGCAGGACGTTGGACAAGGCCCACGAATCGGCCCCCTCGTAGTGGCACGAAATGACGGCGCTGAAAAGCGTCGTCATGGCGTGTTTCAGGCGCGTGATGTCTCCGCGCTTGCCGCCCGAGCTGTGCATGCCCAGCTCGTCCAGATACTCGGCCAGCGAATTGCCCAGGTGCAAGACGCGCTCGCCGGTTTGCACGGCTTCCGTGCAAACCCAGGTCAGCAGCATGCGCGGCACCGTCCCGAAGGGAAGCCCTTCGGGGTGGGCCGTCATCATCGTGAGCACGAAGTCGCCGTTCTTGCGAACGAAGCGGTATTCGTCCTGCCGCCTGTGCGGCAGCGTAGCGATGGCGAGCGCGCGAGTCATGAAGCCTAGCGTGCCGGCGCTCTTGGCGTCCTCGCGCTCGATGGCAAGGTGGGCTTCGATCAGGTCGCGCACGCGCTCGGGAATCTTGCCGTTGCGGTAGTCGAAGACGGCGCGAATCGGCTTCTCCTTCGCTGTGCGCGCGAGCTTCTTCGCGGGTGCGTTGCTGGCCGGCGTGCCGGCCGCCGCGCTGGACTCGAAGGCCGCTTCGTCGGCCGGGGACGGTAGGCCCAGGAGTTCCGAGGCCGGCGCGGCAGCGTCGGCCGATGCCTTGCGGGCCTCGGCCGTGCGTCGGGCGAGGCTGGCCGCGTCTTCTTCGCTCATGCCTGCGCGCATGAGCGCATCGCGGTAGTCCGTTTCATTGAACGGCGGCGCGGCGCGTGTTCGCCCTGTCGTTGTCGGTTTTCTGCTCAT
>NZ_CP044549.1:6057500-6325781 GCF_009859475.1 Hydrogenophaga sp. BPS33 | reverse complement strand
TCTGAAAAGGGGAAGCGTTGGTGTTGTGGACAAATGTCTCGGGGCAAGCGGTGCATTGTAGAGCGCCTGACGACTTATCCACAAGGCGCGACGGCGATTTCGCCATTCGGCGCTGGCGCCCCATCGACACACCGACATCTTCACGTGCCACGCGCGCAGCAAACCGCAAGTGCTTGCCGGGCTTCACTTTTATTTGCGATAATTGCAGGTTTCCCAGATTCCAATAGACGCTCATCATGAAACGCACCTACCAGCCCTCCAAGATCCGCCGCGCCCGCACCCACGGCTTTCTCGTTCGCATGAAAACCCGCGGTGGTCGCGCCGTGATCAACGCACGCCGCGCCAAGGGCCGCAAACGCCTCGCTGTCTGAGGCTGCGGTCGTTTTGCCGGCATCCACTTGCCCGGCACCTCACCGCGTGACCCGGACGATTCTGCGGTGATCCAGCGGCTGCGGTCCCGGCAACAGTTTCAGGCTGTCATGGCCGGCGCTCCTGTGGCCAAAACCCCCCATTTCGCATTGCACCGCGCGGCTCTTTCCGGCGCGAGCGGGGGCCGGGCCTTGTTTCCTGTGCCCGATGCCTGGTTGGGCGTGCTGTTGCCCAAACGCTGGGCCAAGCGCGCCGTGACGCGCAACGCCATCCGCCGCCAGATTTACGAAGTCGCCCGTCATCAGGCTGCCCACCTGCCACAGGCAGCCCATGTGGTGCGTTTGCGCAGCACGTTCAACCGAGAGCAATTCGTGAGCGCCACTTCCGATGCGCTCAAGCGCGCCGTGCGTGCCGAGCTGGAGCAACTGCTGGCGTCGCATTCCGCGCCCCGCGTGGCAAAGCCTGCGGAGGTGCGCCATGCCGTCTGACTGGCCGCGTCTGGGCCTTCTGGGATTGGTTAAGGGCTATCGCTTGCTGCTCAGTCCTTGGCTGGGCAACACGTGCAGATTCGAGCCCTCCTGCTCGGTTTATGCCATCGGCGCGCTGGAGCGTCACGGAGCTCTCGGCGGCAGCTATCTCATGCTGCGGCGGCTGGTCCGCTGCCACCCTTGGTGCGAAGGTGGTCATGATGCCGTGCCCGCCTCCATGCCAGCGCTGTTCTCCAGCTTGATTTCAACTTCCTGCGAAAAGAAGAACCCGTCATGAATGACATCCGTCGGTCGATCCTGTGGGTCATTTTTGGTTTGTCGATGGTCCTGATCTGGGACAAGTGGCAAATCCACAATGGTCACAAACCCACCTTCTTCCCAGGCGCGGCGCCAGCCGTGACGGCGCCTGCCTCCTCTACGGGTCAAGCAGTCGCAGGCAACCCAAATGAGGGCGTGCCCACTGCCACAGGCGGATCTTCGTCGGGCGCTGCGGGTGGCGCGGCACCGGCTGCCGCTCCTGGTGCCGTGGCCCAGCGTCACGAAGTCACCACCGATCTCTTCAAACTGGTCTTCAACAGCGAAGGCGGCTCGGTGATCGGCTCGCAATTGCTCAAGCACGCCGAGGCAACCCGGCAGAGCAAGGACCAGACCGCGCAGCCCTTCACCTTGCTGACGCAGGGCGGTGAGCACATCTATGTGGCGCAGACTGGCCTGATCGGTGGCAATTTCCCGACCCACAAGACCCCCATGACCTTGGTGGGCAATCCCACGGCGTTGGCCGACGGGCAGGACGAACTGCAGGTGCGCTTCGAGTCTGCCGAAGTGGGTGGCGTGAAGCTGGTCAAGACCTACACCATCCAACGTGGCAGCTACGCGATCGGTGTGCGGCACGAAGTGCAGAACGTGGGCAGCCAGGCCGTGAAGCCGCAGCTCTATGTCCAGCTGGTGCGCGATGGCAGCAAGCTGAGCAGCGAGACGCCCTTCTATTCGACTTTCACCGGTCCGGCCGTCTATACGTATGAAAAGAAATACCAGAAGGTCGAGTTCGCCAACATCGAAAAGGACAAGGCCGAGTATGTGAAATCGTCGAACGATGGCTATGTCGCGATGGTGCAGCACTACTTCGCGTCGGCCTGGTTGATCGACGAAGGCGTGTCGCGCGAAAACTTCGCACGCAAGATCGACAACAACCTGTTCTCGGTGGGCAGCATCATCGCGCTGGACAGCATCGAACCCGGCCAGAGCCTGAGCCGGTCCTCGCGCCTTTTCCTCGGCCCGCAGGAAGAAAAGGTGCTCGAAAAGATCGCCCCAGGCCTGGAGCTGGTCAAGGACTACGGCTGGCTGACCATTCTGGCCAAGCCGCTGTATTGGCTGCTGGAGAAGATCCACGGCTTCGTGGCGAACTGGGGCTGGTCGATCGTGCTGCTGGTGGTGCTGATCAAGGCCGCGTTCTATTGGCTCAACGCCAGCGCGTACCGCAGCATGGCCAAGATGAAGAAGATCAATCCCCGCATCATGGAAATGCGCGAACGCCTCAAGGGCAGTCCGCAGCAGATGCAGCAGGAGATGATGAAGATGTACCGCGAGGAAAAGGTCAACCCCCTGGGCGGTTGCTTCCCCATCCTCATCCAGATCCCCGTTTTCATCGCGCTCTACTGGGTGTTGCTGTCCAGCGTGGAAATGCGCAATGCGCCGTGGATGGCCTGGATCACCGACCTGTCTTCGCCCGATCCCTACTTCATCCTGCCGTTGGTGATGGCCGTCACCACCATGATCCAGACCTCGCTGAACCCGCTGCCTCCGGATCCGTTGCAGGCCAAGCTGATGTGGCTCATGCCGCTGATGTTCTCGGTCATGTTCTTCTTCTTCCCGTCGGGCCTGGTGCTCTACTGGATCACGAACAACGTGCTGACGATCCTCCAGCAGGCCTACATCAACAAGAGCATGGGCGTGCCGCTGAAATTCAACATGCCGAAGTTCACGTGACCCCCCGGCGCCGCTGACGCGGCTTCCCCCTCAAAGGGGGACGGCGTCTTGGGCCGGCGGAAGCCGGACCCTTGACGCCTCTGGACGAGGGCTTCTTCTCCGGTGGCGGGTCTGCTTTGCAGGCCCGTTTGTCTTTTATGCTTGCTTGCCATGCTCTCTACCTCTCGTGATCCCATCGTCGCCATTGCCACCGCGCCCGGCCGCGGCGGCGTGGGCATCGTGCGGTTGTCGGGAAGGGGGCTGGCACCGTTTTCACAGGCCTTGCTGGGGCGTGCACTGAAGCCGCGAGAGGCCACCTACCTGCCCTTTACCGATGCGCAGGGCCAACCGATCGACCACGGCCTGGCCTTGTGGTTTCCCGGTCCTCACTCCTACACCGGCGAAGACGTGTTGGAGCTGCAGGGGCATGGGGGCCCTGTCGTGTTGCAGCTTTTGTTGGCACGCTGCCTGGAAGTGGCGCGTGAGGCGGCACCCACCTTGCGCCCGGCGCGCGCAGGCGAGTTCACCGAGCGCGCATTCCTCAACGACAAGCTCGATCTGGCCCAGGCCGAAGCGGTGGCCGACCTGATCGATGCGAGCACCGAGGCTGCCGCGCGCAGCGCGTCGCGCTCGCTGGCGGGCGTGTTCTCCGATCGCATCCACGGCCTGCGCGATGCCTTGATCAACCTGCGCGTGTTGGTCGAGGCGACGCTGGACTTTCCAGAGGAGGAAATCGACTTCCTCCAAAAGGCGGACGCGATCGGCCAGCTGCAGCGCTTGCAGGAGGCGCTGGCGGGTGTGATGGCGCAGGCGCGCCAGGGTGCGCTGCTGCGCGATGGGCTACAGGTCGTCATCGCGGGTCAACCCAACGCGGGCAAGAGCTCGTTGCTCAACGCCTTGGCCGGGGCGGAGCTTGCGATCGTCACCCCCATTGCGGGGACCACGCGCGATGTGGTGCAACAGACCATCCAGATCGAAGGCGTGCCGCTGCACGTGGTGGATACCGCCGGCCTGCGCGACGGTCCTGATGTGGGCGACGTCGAGAAGATGGGCATTGAACGCGCATGGGACCGCATTCGACAGGCGGATGCCGTCCTGTTTCTGCACGACCTTGGCCAACAGGCCAGCGATGCGTACCGCACCGCCGATGCCGCCATCGCGGCCAGTCTGGCCGCATCGGTGCCGCAGAGCGTGCCGGTGCTGCATGTGTGGAACAAGCTCGATCAGGTGGATGCGGAGATCCCGAAGGCCCTTTGCTCGCAGCCGCACACGCTGGCGATCTCGGCGCGCCACGGCACGGGCCTGCAGGCGCTGCGCCAGCGTCTGCTCGAGCTCGCGGGGTGGCAGCAGCATGGCGGCGACGGTCTTTTCATGGCCCGCGAGCGGCATCTGCAGGCGCTGCGCCGCGTGCAAGAGCACCTCGGGTCCGCCCACGAACTCCTGCTGGCGCGAGCCGAACACCTCGACCTGCTCGCGGAAGAGTTGCGCCTGGGTCAACAGGCCTTGAGCGAGATCACCGGTGAGTTCACGGCCGACGACTTGCTGGGAGAGATCTTTTCGCGGTTTTGCATCGGCAAATGAACAGCAGGTACCGCTTGGGGGTATTCGCCGACCGCCGAGAGTGCAACTGTAAGCAGCCGTAAAGACTGGCTTGCGCGCAGCAGCAGCGCACGGTTATCTTGGCCGGCATGAACGCCCAGCCGTCTGCGTCCGCGCGCTTTGACATCCAAGGACTTGCCCACGCCATGCGTGCGAGCAATGCGCTGGACGCCATGCCCCTGAATCTCAAGGACAACCAATGGGCGACGCTCGCCCACCATCTGCAACCCGCGGTATTGCAACAAGGGCAGGTGCTGCTGGAGCAGGGCGTGAAGGACCGCACCGTCTACTTCGTCGAGAGCGGCTCTCTCACCGTCCACTACGAAGACGCGCGCGATCGCGTGCGCATCGCCGTGGTGGGTGCAGGTTCGTTGTTGGGCGAAGGCGCGTTCTTCAGCCATTTGCCCCGCAGCGCCACGGTGCACGCCGGCAGCGACTGCCGTCTCTGGTGCCTGACACCCCTGCGTTTTCGCGAGTTGGCGACGCGACACCCCGAGATCGCACTCGAGCTCACAGTGGCCATGTCCGCGGTGCTGGCCAGGCGCATGTACAACCGGCCCAAGCGCGTGGCGGTCACGTGACCCGATGTGCCGTGGCGTGCGGAGCAAGGTCGTTTTGCGCTGTCTTTTCAACCCATTGAACGTGCGCGCGAGGCGCACACTCACGCGATGTTTTTGACGAATTGGCTGCTGGCCAAGAAGCCCGCCGTTGGCGGCAAGGGAGCGTTTACCCGGGCGCGCGAGCGCTTCAGCCAGACCACGCTACCGCTGATTTCGCCTCGGCGTGGGCGCCGAATCCTGCGGCGCGATCAGCTGTTCTCGGTGATCCGCGAGTCCCTCATCCGCGCGGGTGTGCTCTCCACCAGCTACGAGTTCAAGGTGATCACACTGGATGCCAATGGCGACAGCTTTCTGGTTCTGGTCGACCTGGCGCTGTCCGGGCAATCCATGCCCGACGAGTATCTGCTCGAGATCGAGCGCTGGATCCAGCAGAGCGCCCAATCACGGCACGACATGGCCGTGCGCTCGGTGTACTGGCGCCGCAAGGCCGCGCCCGAGCAGGTGGGCATGGCGTTGAGAGCGTCGGTGAGCGCACAGACACGCCGCGAAACGGTATTGATGGCGCCTGGCATGGTGCCACCGCGATCGAAGCCGGCGAAGCCTGCCGCAGCATCCGTCGCGGGGCCGTTGCAACCGGTGGGCGAGGACGAGGTGCGGGCCTTCCGGCAAGCGCTGCAAAGCGCGCCTGCGCCTGTGTATCGGACGCCTGCGCAAGCGCGTGCAGAGGTGCCGCCGGAGGCGCTCAGCGACTTTCAGGCACTGAGCGAAACCCAGCACGGCAAGCTGTGAAGCTGTGAAGTGGCCGCCGGTCGGTCAATGGCCAGCGAAGTCGAGCAAGGTGAAGAGTGGCAGGCCTGCGTCGCGCAGCTTTTGCGAACCGCCCAGTTCAGGCAGATCGACAATGGCTGCGCCCTCCATCACCTCGGCGCCCAACTTCTCCAACAGGCGCCGTCCTGCCATCATGGTGCCCCCGGTGGCGATCAGGTCGTCGATCAGCACCACGCGGTCGCCTTTGCGGACCGCATCGGTGTGCAACTCCACGGTGGCACTGCCGTACTCGAGTTCGTAGGTTTCCTCGACGGTGGTGAACGGCAGCTTGCCCTTCTTGCGGATCGGCACGAAGCCCACGCCGAGTTCATAGGCCAGCACGGACCCGATGATGAAGCCGCGCGCGTCCAGGCCCGCGACCACACTGGGGCGTAGCGCGGGGTCCATGTAGCGGTGGACGAAGGTGTCGATCAGCACGCGAAAGACTTTGGGATCCTGCAGCAGCGGCGTGATGTCTCGAAATTGCACGCCTGGCGCTGGCCAGTCAGGCACGGTGCGGATGTGGGACTTGAGAAATGCAGAGGTGTCCATGGGCTCGGTCCGAAAGGGAGGCCCATTATCGGCGTCACACACAGGGGTGCCGTCACCTCATCCGCTCAGCCCAGCAGCTTCTCCTCGGCCAAGGCCAAGGCAGGCGCCTTGCCGCTGATCACCACGGTATCGCCGCCTTCGAGCACCGTGATGTCCTCCGCAAGGGCCGACCGGCCGCTGGCGCGGCGCAGGCTCACCACCTTCACATCGAGGGCGTGCAGGGCCAGGCTGCCCAGGCTCTTTCCAACATGGCGGCTACCAGGGGGCACGGTGATGGAGGTCAGCCGTTCGTGGTCGATCTCGTCAGCGCCATCGTCGTCGGCGCCGTGGAAGTAGCCGCGCAGCAGGTTGTAGCGCGCGTCGCGCTGGTCCTGCACCACGCGGATCACACGCCGCATGGGCACACCCACCAGCGCCAAGGCGTGGCTCGCCAGCATCAGGCTGGCCTCGATGGCCTCGGGCACCACTTCGGTGGCGCCCGCGGTGCGCAACTTTTCAAGGTCGGCGTCGTCTACCGTGCGCACCACCACAGGCACGTGTGCGGCCTGCGCATGGACATGGTGCAGCACCTTGAGCGCACTGGCCGTGTTCAGATAGGTCACCACCAAAGCGCTGGCGCGGCTCAGGCCGGCGGCCATCAGTGCTTGCAGGCGCGCGGCATCGCCAAACACCACCGAATGGCCCGCTGCCGCGGCCTGGCGGACCCGGTCGGGGTCGAGGTCCAGCGCCATGTAGGGGATGGCCTGTGCCTCCAGCAAACGCGCCAGATTCTGGCCGCAGCGGCCATAGCCGCAGATGATCACATGCTTGTCGGCGTTGATGGCCTTGCGCGCGATGCTGGTCATCTGCACCGATTGCATCAGCCAGTCGCTGCCCACGAGCCGGACGACGATGCTGTTGGCGTACAGAATGGCCACGGGGGTGAGCAGCATGGAAATCACCATGCTGGCCAGGATGGGGTTGAACAGCTGCGGCGGCACGAGGTTGTTCTTGCCCGCCAGCGTGAGCAGCACAAGGCCGAACTCGCCGGCTTGCCCCAGGTACAAACCGGTTCTCATGGCCACGCCCATGGGGGCGCCGAAGCTGCGCGTAATGCCGGTGATCAGCGCGAGCTTGAAGGCGGTCGATACCGTCAGCAGCAACAGCACCATGGGCCAGCGGTCAAGCACCAGACGCCAGTCCAGCAGCATGCCGATGGTGATGAAGAACAGGCCCAGCAACACGTCGTGGAAAGGCCGGATGTCGGTCTCCACCTGGTGCTTGAATTCGGTTTCGGAGATCAGCATGCCGGCCACGAACGCACCCAGGGCCAGCGAGAGCCCTGCGTGTTCCGTCAGCCATGCCAGGCCCAGCGTGATGAGCAACAGGTTGAGCATGAACAGCTCGTCGCTTTTGCGCCGCGCCACCAAGGTGAGCCACCAGCGCATGAGCTTCTGTCCTCCGGTGAGCAGCACGCCCAGCAGCAAAACGGCCTTGAGCGTGGCCCAGGCGAGCGCGCGCAGCAACATCTCCGGTTCGGCGGAGAGCGCGGGAATGATCACGAGCAGCGGCACCACGGCCAGATCCTGGAACAGCAGGATACCCAGCACGCGTTTGCCATGTTCGGACTCCAGCTCCAGCCGCTCGGCGACCATCTTCATGACGATGGCGGTGCTGCTCATGGCCATCACCCCACCCAGCGCCAGCGCCGTTTGCCAGGGCACATCCCACCAGGCCGGCAGGGTGATGCTGAGCAGCAGAGACCCCGCGGTGGTGAGCGACACCGTCAGCACCACCTGCGACAGACCCAATCCGAACACGTGCCGCCTCATCGCGCGCAGCTTGGGCAGACTGAACTCGAGCCCGATCACGAACATCAGAAAGACGACGCCAAACTCGGCCAGGTACTGAATGCCGCCGGAGTTTTGCGCCAGCGCCAGCGCATTCGGGCCGATCAGCACCCCTACCACCAGGTAGCCCAGCATCGGCGGCAGCCGCAGCGTGCGGCAGATCACCACCCCCATGACCGCGGCCAGCAAGTACAGCAGGGCGATGTCAAGGGCATTCATGAGGCGGATGGTACTGGTTGGCTGCCCGCATGGTGGCATGCCCGCAGCGATAATTGCACGCATGACCTTGCCTTCCACCTTCGAGCCCGACCGTGCCATGGCCATGGCACAGGAGACCTTGAGCATCGAGGCGCAGGCGGTTGCCGCCGTGGCGCAGCGCCTGGACGGCGCCTTCACCCGCGGCATGGAACTGGTGCTCGGCATCACGGGCCGGGTCGTGGTCATGGGCATGGGCAAGAGCGGCCACATCGGCCGCAAGATCGCCGCCACCCTCGCCTCCACCGGCACGCCGGCCATGTTCGTCCATCCGGCAGAGGCCAGCCACGGCGATCTGGGCATGATCACCGGCACCGACCTGGTGCTGGGCATCAGCAACAGCGGTGAAAGCGAAGAGCTCACGGCCATCCTGCCGCTGATCAAACGCATGGGCGTGCCGCTGCTGGCGATCACCGGTCGACCGGATTCCACCCTCGGCCGCCACGCCAATGTGGTGCTCGATGCCTCGGTGGACAAGGAAGCCTGCCCGCACAACCTCGCCCCCACCGCCAGCACCACGGCGCAACTCGCGCTGGGCGACGCATTGGCCGTGGCCTTGCTCGATGCGCGCGGATTCAAGGCCGACGACTTCGCGCGCTCTCACCCGGGCGGGGCACTGGGGCGCAAGTTGCTGACCCACGTCAGTGACGTCATGCGCAGCGCGGACGCCGTGCCCCGGATCGGCCCGGACGCCGGTCTGATGGATCTCATGCGTGAGATCAGCGCCAAGGGCCTGGGCATGAGCGCCATCGTCGACGCCGAGCAGCAGGTGCTCGGCATCTTCACCGACGGCGATCTGCGCCGCCTGATCGAGAAAACCGGCAGCGGCACCGATTTGCGCTCCATGGTGGCGCGCGACGTCATGCATGCCAACCCGTTGACCGTGCGCGAAGACGCGCTCGCGGTGGAGGCGGCCGATCTCATGGAAGCCCGCCGGATCACCAGCGTGCTGGTGGTCGACCATGCGGGCCGCCTGCAAGGCGCGCTCAACAGCAACGATCTCATGCGCGCGAAGGTGATCTGACCGTGATCCCTTTGCGCCCTGTCCTGAACTTCCCTCCCGAATTGCTGCTGCGCGCCCAGCCTGTGCGCGTGGTGTTCTTCGACGTCGATGGCGTGCTCACCGACGGCGGCCTCTACTGCGGCGACACGGGCGAAAACCTCAAACGCTTCCACACACTGGATGGCTACGGCATCAAGTTGCTGCAACGCGCGGGCATCACGCCCGCCGTGGTGAGCGGGCGCGATTCGCTCGCCCTGCGTACCCGCCTCGCAGCACTGGGCGTGGTTCACCTGCGCCTGGGCACCGAAGACAAGGCGCCTGCGGCCGATGCCATCCTGGCCGAACTGGGCCAGGGCTGGAGCGCCGCTGCAGCCATGGGAGACGACTGGCCGGATCTGCCCCTGCTGCGCCGCGCCTCGCTCGCAGTGGCGCCCCCCACCGCGCATGCCGAGGTGCTGGCTGTGGCGCACCACGTCACACAGCGCCTGCCGGGCGCTGGCGCTGTGCGCGAACTGTGCGACCTGCTGCTGGTCGCCCACGGCCGCTACGCCTCTGAGCTGGAGGCGGCCGCGCGGTGAGCACCTCGGACCCTCTGGATTTCTTTGACAGTGTCGACCAGGCTGCGGCCGAGCCACGACCTCCCCGGCGCAAGCGCAAGCTCATGGACAGCCTGTCGATCTACCTGCCCGTGATCCTGATGGGCCTGCTGGCGCTCGCGTCCTATTGGCTTCTGCGCGCCACACCGGCGCCCGAAGTCGCCGCGCAGCCTCGGCCGGTGAGCAGCGAGCCCGACTACTTCATGCGTCGGTTCTCGGTCAAATCGTTCGACGCCAAGGGGGAGCTCAAGAGCCAGCTGTCGGGCGTGGAGGCGCGCCACTATCCGGCCAATGACATGGTCGAGATCGACAACGCGCGCATCCGCCACATCGGAGAACAGGGGCTGCCCATGCTGGCCAGCGCGCGTCTGGTCACTACCAATGCCGACAACACCGAGTTCGTGCTCCGGGGCAACGCCGTGGTCGTGCGCGAGGCCGGCACCGGCTTGGATGGGAAAACCCAACCCCGCCTGGAATTCCAGGGCGAATTCCTGCACATCTTTCTGGAACCCGACCGCATCGTCTCCGATCAGCCGGTCGTGCTGCTGCGGGGCAGCGACCGCCTGGTGGCCGACAGCCTGGACTACACCGGCGAAGACCAGGTGGCGCGGTTCAAGGGCCGTGTGAAAGTGCAGCTCTCGCCCCGCTGACGCCACCCCAACCCTTCAATCCCATGGATGCCACGCAGACCCCACCGCCGAACCCCCATGGGCCCTTGGTGTTCATCACCGGAGCCTCCAGTGGCATTGGCCAGGCGCTGGCCGGGCGTTTCGCGCGGGCAGGGTATCGGCTGGCGCTGGTGGCCCGGCGCACCGACGACATGCAAGCCTGGGCGAAGGCCCAGGGCTACGGTGATGCGCTATGCCGGGTCTATGGCGCCGACGTGGCCGACACCCAGAGCATCGTCGACGCTGGCCAAGCCTGCCTGCGTGCCCAGGGTGTGCCCGACGTGGTGATCGCCAACGCCGGCATCAGCGTGGGCATGGACACCGCCGAACGCGCCGACATCGACGTGATGGCACGCACCTTTGCCACCAACAACGTCGGCTTGGCCGCCACCTTCCATCCCTTCGTGGATGCAATGCGCGCGCGCGGCACGGGCGTGCTCGTGGGCATTGGCAGCGTGGCTGCGATCCGGGGGTTGCCGGGGCACGGTGCCTATTGCGCCAGCAAGGCGGCGGTGGTGGCCTACTGCGAGAGCCTTCGCGGTGAGCTGCGGGGCAGCGGCGTGGCCGTGGTCACCGTGTTGCCCGGCTACGTCGACACCCCGCTCACGCGCGAGAACCGCTACAGCATGCCTTTTCTATTGAGCGCCGACACCTTTGCCGATCGCGCCTTCAACGCCATCCAGGCAGGTGCCAGCTACCGCGTGATTCCCTGGCAAATGGGTGTGGTGGCCAAACTCCTGCGTCTGCTGCCCAACGCGCTGTTCGACCGTGTGCTCACCGGCCGGCCGCGCAAGCACCGGCAGGGGGAAGGTCGCTGAGGGCCCGCAGAACCTCGCGGACATGAAAAAAGCCCTGTGGCATCGCCGCAGGGCTTCTTGGGTTGTCAGCTGTCAAGCCGACAATGGGGGGAGATCAGTAACCGCCGCGGCCACCGCCGCCACCGCCGTCACGACGGCCACCGCCGCCGTAGGGGCTGCGGAAACCACCTTCGCCACCGCCGCCGCCGCCGCCACCAAAACCGCCGCCGCCGCTACGGCCGCCACCGAAGCCGCCGGTGCGCGGAGGGCGCGCTTCCATGGGGCGGGCTTCGTTGACCACCAGACTGCGACCGCCCAGCGATTGACCGTTCATGCCTTCGATCGCGGATTGCGCTTCGGCATCGCTGCCCATTTCCACGAAGCCAAAGCCCTTGGAGCGGCCGGTTTCGCGTTCCATCATCACCTTGGCGCTGTTGACAGAGCCATAGGCGCCGAAAGCTTGTTGCAGGTCTTCGTCGCGCACGGTGTAGGGCAGGTTGCCCACGTACAGTTTGTTGCCCATGGATGGGACTCCTAATAACACTGAAAAAAATTAGCGATGGAGCCCCGTAGCACACAAAACCTGTAGCGCGCGAAACCAACCGATCACTTGTAAAAAACGAGCGTGTATCACGCTCGCCGGGCGATTATGCGCTGATTGGCCTGCATCTACTAACTATTTCTCAGGATATGCAAAGCCGCGCGGGCGCCGATGCGCGCCCGCAACACGAACTGGGGTTACTGCGGAATCTCAAGCCAGGGAACTTCAACTTATACTGCTGCCGCGCCGATTTGATCCAGATTGCGGGCGCTTTAAAAATGCCGCTAAAGGGGAGATTCCCGGTCTCGCTCTTGGCGGTACCGGGTTTTTTTTGGGCGGCCACCGCCTTCAGGACAGAGATTGATCGTCACGCCTCAAACCTTCCGTTTCACCGATCCCCTGCCCCTGCGCAGCGGCGCCGTGCTCCCGGCGTACGAACTGGTGGTGGAAACCTACGGCACGCTCAACGCCGAGCGGTCCAATGCCGTGCTGATCTGCCATGCGCTCAACGCCTCGCACCACGTCGCGGGTTGGCACGCGGATGAGAGCGGACAGCCGGCCGCGCGCAGCGAAGGCTGGTGGAACAACATGATCGGTCCCGGCAAACCGGTGGACACCGACCGCTTTTTCGTCATCGGCGTGAACAACCTGGGCTCGTGCTTCGGCTCCACCGGCCCCACGCACACCCACCCTGCTACGGGTAAACCCTGGGGGGCGGACTTCCCGGTGGTCACGGTGGAAGACTGGGTCGATGCCCAGGCGCGCCTGCTGGACCGCATGGGCATCGAAACGCTGGCCGCCGTCATGGGCGGCAGCCTGGGCGGCATGCAGACCCTGAGCTGGACCTTGCAGTACCCCGAGCGCGTGCGCCATGCCGTGGTGGTGGCCAGCGCGCCCAACCTCACGGCCGAAAACATCGCCTTCAACGAAGTGGCGCGCCGCGCCATCGTCACCGATCCCGATTTCCACGGCGGCCATTACCTGCGAGAAGGCACGCTGCCGCGGCGCGGCCTGCGCATTGCCCGCATGATCGGCCACATCACGTATCTCAGCGACGACGTGATGAACGAGAAGTTCGGGCGCAGCCTGCGCTCGGTCGACGCCGGCGACCCGTCCGCCGTCACCGAACTGGCCTACCGTTACACCACACAGGATGTGGAGTTCCAGATCGAGAGCTATCTGCGCTACCAGGGCGACAAGTTCAGCGAGTACTTCGACGCCAACACCTACCTGTTGATCACGCGCGCGCTCGACTATTTCGACCCGGCGCGCGAGTTCGACGGCAACCTCACCGCCGCGCTGGCGCGAGCCAGGGCAAAGTTCTTCCTCGTGAGCTTCACGACCGATTGGCGCTTTTCGCCCGCGCGCAGCCGTGAGATGGTCAGGGCCTTGCTCGACAACCGGCGTGACGTGAGCTACGCCGAGATCGATGCACCGCACGGGCATGACGCGTTCCTGCTCGACGATGCGCGTTACCTCAACGCGGTACGCGCCTATTTCGATCAGACCATCTCCGAGGTAGTCCAATGAGCGAGAAGCCTTTGATGGAGTCCATTGCCCGCCTGGTGCCGCAGGGCTCGCGCGTGCTCGACCTGGGCTGTGGCGACGGCGCCTTGCTGGCGCACCTGCAAAGCGCGAGAGGATGCACGGGCTACGGCGTGGAGATCGACGATACCAAGGTGTTGGCCTGCATGCGGCGGGGCGTGAACGTGTTGCAGCTCAACCTCGAAGAGGGCCTGACCATGTTCGAGGACGACGCGTTCGACGTGGTGCTGCAGATCGACACCCTGCAACATCTGCGCAATGCCGAGACGATGCTGCGCGAGACGGCGCGTGTGGGCCGCCTCGGCGTGGTCGCCTTCCCCAATTTCGCGCATTGGCCGAACCGCCTGCATGTGCTGCAGGGGCGCATGCCGGTGACCAAGCGCTTGCCGTACCAGTGGTACGACACGCCCAACATCCGCGTCGGCACGCATGCCGACTTCGAGGTGCTGGCGCGGCGCAATGGCTTGACCATCGAAGACAGCTTTGGCCTGCACGAGGGTCGCGAGGTGCGGGTACTGCCGAACCTGATGGCCAGCACGGCCGTGTTCCGTTTTTCGAGCTGAGCGGGCACTCATCCACCGACGCTTTCCCGTCTTCAGCGCCTGCCTTGGCGATGAATGGAGGGCATTTCCGGCGCTTTTTCCGCTTCAGCCGCCGGCCCCGGTGCCGATATGCCATGGACTTACCCGTCATACCGAGGACCGATCCATGGACATGCGCAACGAAGCCACCCACCTTGCCCGCGGCGAGAGCAACCGTGTCGCCACCGCCCAGCAAGCGGGCGCCGAATTCCTGACTTTCCGCCTGGGCGGCGAGGAATACGGCATCGACATCCTGCGCGTACAGGAAATCCGGTCCTACGAAGAACCGACCCGCATCGCCAACGCGCCCTCCTTCATCAAAGGCGTGGTCAACCTGCGCGGCGTGATCGTGCCGGTGGTGGATCTGCGCATCAAGCTCGGTTGCGAGAAGGTGGAGTACAACGGCTTCACGGTGGTGATCGTGCTCAACGTGCACGGCCGCGTGGTCGGTGCGGTGGTCGACTCGGTCTCGGACGTGCTTGAGCTCGCGGGCGACGTCATCAAGCCCGCGCCAGAGATGAGCAGCAACATGGAGACGGCCTTCATCACGGGCATCGCCAGCGTGGGTGAACGCATGCTGATCCTGATGGACATCGAAGCCTTCATGTCCGGCCGCGACATGGGCCTGACCGACAGCACCAGCCAAGCCCTGCAGTAAAACAAGCCGGACCACAGCGCCTGCCGCCCACCGCACCCGACCTGGAGCTTCCACACATGTCCTTCCATCGACTCAAGATGAGCCAGCGGCTGGGCCTCGGCTTTGCCAGCGTGCTGGTGTTGCTGCTCCTACTGACTGCCCTGGCGTGGAACGCACTGCGCACCGCACAGGTGGCCACCGAGCGCGTGGTCGTGCTGGAGCGCCACGCGGCGGCGATCACCGAGTGGGCCGCGGGCACGCGGCTGAACATCAACCGCGCGCTGGCGGTGGCCAAGTCGCGCGCCGATCCCGAAGTCGACGCCCATTTCAAGCCCCTGGTGGCGCAGACGTCGGCGCGCATCAGTGAGCTGCAGAAGACGCTGGAAACGGAGATCACGAGCAGCGAGGGCAAAGCCTTGCTGGCCAGGATTTCCGATGCGCGTGGCGACTACATGGCCGTGCGCAAAACCTTCTTCGACACGCTCAAGGCGGGTGACCTTGACGCGGCGATCCGGCAGTTGAACACCACTGTCATGCCTGCTGCCGACCGCTATAGCGGTACCCAGGGTGAGTTGCAGGCTTTCCAGGACGGCCTGGTCGAGGACGCCGTGGCGCAGTCGGCCGCCACCATTCGCCAGAGTGTGATGTGGCTTCTGCTGCTGGCCGCCGGCGCCGTGGCGGTGGCCACGCTGGTGGCCTGGCGCATCACGGTGTCGGTGACGGCGCCGTTACACGAGGCCGTGGCCATGGCCACGGCGGTGGCCAGTGGCGATCTGACGCGTGAAGTGAAGACCAAGCGCCAGGATGAGCTGGGCGCCTTGCTCAATGCCCTCAACGCCATGAAGACGTCGTTGATCCAGACCGTGAGCCAGGTGCGCAGCGCCACCGACAGCATCAACACCGCGTCGGTGGAAATTGCCTCGGGCAACCAGGACCTGAGCGCGCGCACGGAGCAAGCGGCGAGCAACTTGCAGGAGACGGCGGCGAGCATGGAGCAACTCACCAGCACCGTGCGCCAGAGCGCGGACGCGGCGCGCCAGGCCAACCAGTTGGCCGCGAGCGCGGCGGAGATCGCCGTGCGCGGTGGCCAGGTGGTCGGCCAGGTCGTCACCACCATGAACGAGATCAACCACAGCAGCAAGAAGATCAACGACATCATCGGTGTGATCGACGGCATCGCGTTCCAGACCAACATCCTCGCGCTGAACGCGGCAGTGGAAGCCGCGCGGGCGGGCGAACAAGGCCGGGGCTTCGCGGTGGTGGCGGGCGAGGTGCGCAACCTGGCGCAGCGTTCGGCGCAAGCGGCCAAGGAGATCAAGGGCCTGATCGGTGCGAGCGTGGACAAGGTGGAAACGGGTTCGCGCCTGGTGGCCGATGCGGGTCAGACGATGAGCGAGATCGTGGGCTCGGTGCAGCGTGTCTCCGACATCATTGGCGAGATCACGGCCGCATCGGGCGAGCAGAGCGACGGCATCGGCCAGGTCAACGTGGCGGTGACGCGGCTGGACCAGATGACGCAGCAGAACGCGGCGCTGGTGGAGGAGAGCACAGCGGCTGCCGAGAGCCTGAAGGATCAGGCCGCGAGCCTGGTGCAAGTGGTGCAGGTGTTCCGCCTGGACAGCCGCAGCACGGCCACCCCGGTCCAGGCCCCGCCCACGCTGCAACGCCGCGTTGCGCCCGAGCCCATGCCAGCCAAGGCCGCGCCGCGCCAGCTCCCGGTCGAGCGAGCGCGCGCGGCGGCATTGCCCGCGCCGGTCGTACCTGCACCGAGCGCGCCCGTGTCACGGACGCCAAAACCTGCAACGGCGAGCGTGACCCTGTCCGCCACCAAACCCGCCCCGATCGTGACCACCGCTGCCAGCAGCAGCGAAGGCGACTGGGAAAGTTTTTGAGTCGCTCAAGGCCGACTCCTGACACCTCAACTCCAACACAAGAAAGAAGAGCGAGACCGACATGCAGAATTTGATGCGCCAGTTTTCGATCCGAACCCGCATGATGGGTGCCATTGCCATCGTACTGTTGCTGCTGACCCTGGTGGGTGGCGCGGGATGGTGGGGTATTGGGCGCTTGCATGCGGTCAACGAGACCTTTGTCGCCACATCGTTCGAAGAGACGCTCACCCTTTCGCGCCTGCAGGTGGCGCTGCGCAACATGGGCAGCTTCGAGAAAGACATGGTCATTGCCTACGAGAAGCCAGAACAGGTGTTGAAGGCCAAGGCGCAGTGGCTGGCCGCGCGCGACGAGGCGCAGCGCCAGATGGACACGCTGCTCGGTGGCCAGGAGGAGCAGGACGACGCCCTCGTGCGCGACATGAAGGCCCAGCTCGAGCAATATGTGAGCGCGGTCGAACCGGTGACGCGTCAGCTCGAAAACAGCGGCTACGACTCGGCCACCGTGGCCAACCGCATGCTCAACCGCGCGCACACCAGCTTTGAGGCCTTGCTGCAGAACCTGCAACGTGTGGAAGAGGCGCTGATGGCCGACGCCGCGAGTGCGCGACAGGCGGGACAAAGCACCAGCCGCCAGGCGTTGATGCTGTTCGGCTTGGCCGTGGCGATCGCCGCGCTGGTGGTGGTGCCCACCACCTTGTCCAACATGCGCAGCATTTGCGGCCCGCTCGACGATGCGCAACACCTGGCCAGTGCCATCGCGCGCGGCGATCTCACGAAGCCGGTGGACGTCGCAGGGCAGGACGAAACGGCGCAGCTCATGCGCGCCCTGGGGCACATGCAGGCCTCGTTGGCCCGCATCGTGGGTGAAGTGCGCAACTCCACCGACAGCATTGGCACCGCCAGCCAGGAAATCGCCAGCGGCAACCAGGACCTGAGCGCGCGCACGGAGCAGACGGCGAGCAACCTGCAGGAGACGGCGGCGAGCATGGAGCAGCTGACGAGCACGGTGCGCCAGAGCGCGGACGCGGCGCGCCAGGCCACGCAAATGGCCGTGGCCAACGCCGAGGTGGCGGTGCGCGGCGGGCAGGTGGTGGGCCAGGTGGTGAGCACCATGGAAGAGATCAACCACAGCAGCAAGAAGATCAGCGACATCATCGGCGTGATCGATGGCATCGCATTCCAGACCAACATCCTGGCGCTGAACGCGGCGGTGGAGGCGGCTCGCGCAGGCGAGCAGGGTCGGGGCTTTGCGGTGGTGGCGGCCGAGGTGCGCAACCTGGCGCAGCGCTCGGCGCAGGCGGCCAAGGAAATCAAGAGCCTGATCGACACCAGCGTGGGCAAGGTGGAAGACGGTTCGCGCCTGGTGACGCAGGCCGGTCAAACCATTGGCGAGATCGTGGCCAACGCGGAGAAGGTCTCGGCCTTCATCAGCGACATCACCACTGCCGCCGGTGAGCAAAGCGACGGCATCGGGCAGGTGAACGTGGCGGTGACGCAGCTGGACCAGATGACGCAGCAGAACGCGGCGCTGGTGGAGCAGAGCGCGGCAGCGGCCGAAAGCCTCAAGGACCAGGCTTCCCGCCTGGCGACGGCGGTGGGGTTCTTCCAACTGGGTGTCTCGGCTTCTACGTCGCACGAGAGCTGAACGTTCAAGGCCGGGGCAGGGCGCACACGGGGCGCACAAAGCGGCGCGCCTGCCTATACTGTTTCTCTGAACCGCAAACCCCGGGGGCATCTGCCCGCCGGGCGTCGGCGTTTTTGCCGACTGCGCACGCCGGAGATCCCCGCCATGAACGCCCGCCTGCCCGCCCACCTGCTCGACCCATCGGCCGTGCAATCCCATGTCGATGCTGCCTGGTCGCAGACCATCGTGCCCGAGCTGCAGCGCTACATCGAAGTGCCCGCCAAATCGCCCGCGTTCGACGCGGACTGGGCCGCGCACGGCCTGTTGGAGCGCGTGTTGCAGAACGCGGCCGACTGGGTGCGCGCCCAGAACGTGCCGGGCTTGCAGCTCGAAGTGGTGCGCCTCAACGATGCCCATGGCGCACCGCGCACACCGGTGCTTTTCTTCGAGGTGCCGGCCAGTGCCGGCAAGGACGGCACGCCCGCACCGGCTTCCGGCCAGACGGTGCTCATGTATGGCCATCTCGACAAGCAGCCCGAGTTCACCGGCTGGCGCAACGACCTCGGGCCCTGGACGCCCAAGATCGACGACGGCAAGCTGTTTGGCCGCGGCGGCGCTGACGATGGCTACGCGGTCTACGCCAGCATCGAGGCATTGCAGGCGCTCAAGGCCCAGGGCGCGGCCCATCCGCGCATCGTGGGCCTGATCGAAACCTGCGAGGAAAGTGGCTCAGGCGACCTGTTGCCCTATGTCGACGCGCTGCGCCCGCGGCTGGGCGACGTGGGCCTGGTGATCTGCCTGGACAGCGGCGCCGGCAACTACGACCAGCTCTGGCTCACCACCAGCTTGCGCGGCATGGCCAGCGGTGTGCTCAAGGTCGAGATCCTCACCGAAGGCATCCACTCCGGCGATGCCTCGGGCCTGGTGCCGTCGAGCTTTCGCATCATGCGGCAGGTGCTGGACCGCCTGGAAGACAGTGCCACCGGCCGTTTGCTGCCCGCCAGCTTCCATTGCGAGATTCCGGCCGAGCGCATCGAGCAGGCGCGCGTCACCGCGGCCATCCTGGGTGACGAGATCCACAAACGCTTTCCGTGGGCGCACCACGATTGCGCAGGTTCCACCGTGTTCGCCTTGCCCACCACCACCGACCCGGTGGAGGGCCTGCTCAACCGCACCTGGCGCCCCACGCTCTCGGTCACCGGTGCCGACGGCTTTCCTGAAATGCGCAACGCGGGCAACGTGCTGCGGCCCTACACCGCGTTCAAGCTCAGCCTGCGCCTGCCGCCGCTGGTGGATGCGCCCATTGCCGTGCAGCAGCTCAAGGCCTTGCTGGAAGACAACGCGCCTTACCAGGCCAAGGTGACCTTCGAAGGCGAGGGCGCGGCCAGCGGCTGGAACGCGCCCAGCACCGCGCCCTGGTTCGAGCAAGCGCTTCAGGACGCGTCGCAGGCACATTTCAACGCGGGCTGCGGCACCATCGGCCAGGGGGGCACGATTCCGCTGATGAACATGCTCAGCAAAGGCTTCCCGACCGCGCAAATGATGGTGTGCGGCGTGCTCGGCCCCAAGAGCAACGCGCACGGCCCGAACGAATTCCTGCACCTGGACTACGCGCGCCGGTTGACCGCCACCGTGGCCCAGGTCGTGGCCCGCATGCCTTGAACCGGCTAGGGCCTCCATGCACGACACCACCCAGGCGCCCTTCACGCTGCGCGATGGCCTGAATCTGGCCTTGTTCGATTGGCCCTTGCCGTCGCGCCAGCGACCGCGCGGGGTGGTGCTCATCGTCCATGGTCTGGGAGAGCATGCGTGGCGCTACGACCCGGTCGCGCACCGCCTCAACGAATGGGGGTTTTGCGTGCGCGCCTACGACCAGCGTGGTCACGGCGAATCCGGCGGGCAGCGCGGTGTGCTGCCGGACGACGATGCGTTGCTCGACGATCTGGCCGAGGTGGTGGACGACACGCGCAAGCACATTGCCGAGCCCTGGGCCTGCCCGTTGATCTTGCTGGGCCACAGCATGGGCGGGCTGGTCGCCGCGACCTTCGTTCAGCGGGGCATCGCGCCGGTGGATGCCCTGGTGCTGTCCTCGCCCGCGCTGGATGCGGGCATTGGCCAAATGAAGCGAAAGCTGATCGATCTGCTGTACCGCTTCGCGCCCAATCGCACCTTCTCCAATGGCCTGGACGCCAGCAAGATCTCGCACAACGCGGCGGTGGTCAGGGCTTACCAGAAAGACCCACTGGTGCACGACCGCATCAGCGCGCGCCTGGCGCGCTTCATCGACCAGAACGGCCCGCGGGTGGTGGCCGCCGCGCCCCGCTGGCGTGTGCCCACCTTGCTGATGTACGCGGGCGCAGACCACCTGGTGAAGCCGGCGGGCAGCCGTGCCTTTGCCGCCGACGCTCCGCGCAACCAGGTGCACAGCCAGGCCTTCGACGGCCTGTACCATGAGATCTTCAACGAGGCCGATCCGTCGCGCGTGTTCGGCACGCTCAAGGCCTGGCTGGACTTGAGGTGACTCCGCACACCCCCCTGCGCCGCTGACGCGGCTTCCCCCCTCTCTGGCGCGCCTTCGGCGCTTGGAGGGGAGACGGCATCTTGGGCCGGCGGAGCCGGACCCTTGATGCCCCTGGATGAAGGCACTTCGCTCGATGCGTGTTTTAGCGCTTGCCCATCAAGCCGCCCAGCATGCCCATGAGATCCGCGGCATTGCCGCCGCCTTGACCTTGACCGCCACCGAGCAAGGCGCCCAGGCCACCGAGGCCACCCAGTGCGTTGTCGTCGGGCAGTTGCCCCTTGGGCGTCAGCTGGTCGATCAGGCTCGGCAGCAGGTCTGCCAAGGTGCCCGAGGCCTGTGCCTGGCTGCCACCGAGTTGCGACGCGATCATGCCCATCAGGTCCGGGCCGAGCGCGCCGCCGAGTTGTTCGCCCGACACGGGCTGGTTCGCGCCGGTGCCGATCCACGACTGCACCGCGTCACCCAGGCCACCCGATTGCAGCTTTTCCAGCAGGCCCTGCAAGCCGCCCGAGCTGGCGAGCACCGAGCCCAGCAGCGCGATCAGCATCTGCGGGTCCAGTCCGCCTGGCAGGCCGCTGGCGGATGCACGCTCACCTTGCGAAGAGCCCAGCGAGCCTTGGGTGGCCGCGCCGATCAAAGAGTCCAGAAGTCCCATGGTGTCGATTCCTGTGGTGGCGGTCCGGGATGGACCGCTCGGTCAGGCGGCATTGTGTGCCCGCCGCTGGACCCAGGCAAGCCAGACCAGCGCCAGTCCGGTGAGCGCCACCGGTACCAATGAGCCGATGTTGAGCCATTGCCAGCCTTGTGTGGTGACGAGCGCGCCGGATGCGAAGGACGTCAGCGCCATGACCGCGAACACGCAGAAGTTGATGGTGGCCTGTGCGCGGTCTTTCTCTTCGGGCCGGTAGGCCTGCAAGGAAAGCGTGGTCGCACCGGTGAAGAGAAAGTTCCAGCCCACGCCGAGCAGGAACAGTGCGATCAGGAACTGGTGCAAGTCCACGCCCGAGAGCGCCACCAGGATGCACACGATGTTGAGCGCGACGCCCACGCCCATGATGCTGAGCACGCCAAAACGCGCGATCAGGTGCCCGGTAAAGAAACCCGGTGCGAACATGCCGATCACATGCCATTCGAGCACCAGCGCGGCATCGTCGAAAGGGAAGCCGCAGACCTGCATGGCCAGTGGTGTGGCAGCCATCAACAGGTTCATCACGCCAAAGCTCAGCGCCGCGCCCGCTGTGGCGACGATGAACACCGGTTGGCGCACGATCACCGAGAGGGGGCGGCCGCGGCTGGCGCCCGCGACGGGCGCGGGCGTGGGTGGGAACCGCATCCCCGCGATGACCGCCATCGACAGCAAGGCCACCACCGCCAGCGCCAGGTAGGCACCCGCGAACGGCACACCCAGCCAGTCTTTGGTGCGTGTCGCCAGGTTGGGTCCGAGCACCGCCCCCACCAGGCCGCCGGCGAGCACCAGCGAGACCGCCTTTTCGCGAAACGCGGGCGTGCTCAGCTCGGCGGCGGCGAAACGGTAGAGCTGGCCATTGGCGCTGTAGTAACCGGCAATGACCGTGGCGGCCACGAGCAGCCAGAAGTTACGGTCCATCACCGCCCAGGCGCACAACAAGGCCGAGCCCAATGCGACCAGCAGACCGATCTGGAACGAAGCCTTACGGCCCAGCGCGCTTTGCGTGCGCGCCACCAGCGGTGTGGACAAGGCGCCCCCCACCACATAGCCCATCACCGGCAAGGTCGCCATCCAGCCGAACGGCGCCAGCGCCAGACCCACCAGGCCATTGATGGCGATGAACACCACGTTGTTGGTGAGAAACAGGCCTTGTGCGGCGGCCAGCAACCAGAGGTTCTTGTTCATAAGTGGATGTTTATATCGCGAAAGCTGTACGGTGCTGCGTCATAGATTTGCCGTGAAACTGTCATCCGAACTTCAAAAATAAGAGCTGATAGGTGAACGATGCCGTCGCGTTGTTGGCATTTGGGTGGTGAAAGGGGCTCAAGTTGATGTCGCCGGTTCCGAAAAAGATATAGCGGCGCCATGGTGGCGTCCGATGTTTTGACGACAAGGCTTTTTTGATGAACTGGCTATCCCGCATCTCTGTTCGCGCCAAGCTCGCGCTGCTCCTGGCCGTGTGTGCCCTGGGCATTCTTTCGGTCGCGGCCTCGGCGTTGCTGAGCCTGCGGCACGCGGTGGCCACGGGACAGGAGCTGGTGCAGACCGAAGTCGCCGCCGTGCGCGCCTTGGGGGATGTGCGCGCCGACGTGGCCAACATGCGCCGCTATGAAAAAGACATGTTCCTCAACCTGGCCGACGAAGAGGCGTTGGCACGCTACCTCCAGTCCTGGCGCGAGCAGGCTTCATCGGGTCAGGCGCGGTTGGACGCGCTCAGGCCTGCCCTGCAAGCCGCTGAACAAGGCGCGCTCGACCGCATGGCCGCCGGCTTGCAGAAGTACCGCAACGCCGTCGAGACCATCCACACGGGCGTCACGCGTGGCGAGATCCACGATCCCTGGAGCGCCAACCGCGCCATGGAGCCCGCCAAGGCCGATGTGCGTGCCGCCGACGAGGCCTTCACCGACATCAGCAATGCCGTGACCGCGCGCGTGGACAACATGGTGGCCGCGCTGGGGCAGTTGCAGCAACGTTCGACCTGGCTCACCTTGAGCGTGGCTGGCGCCTTGCTCGTGCTGGCGATGGCGCTCGGCTATGCCATCAGCCTGCGCATCACGCGCCCGCTCGATGCCGCCGCGCGCGCCATCGAAACCGTGGCCGCAGGCGACCTCACGCACCGGGTGCGGGTGCAGGGCAGCGACGAATCCGCGCGCGTGCTCGCGGGCATCGAGCGCATGCAGAACGCCCTGTCCGCGATCGTGCGCGACATCCGCAGTGGCGTGGGCGCGATGGCCGATGCGAGCAGCGAAATTGCGACGGGCAATCAGGACCTGAGCGCACGCACGGAGCAGACGGCGAGCAACCTGCAGGAGACGGCGGCGAGCATGGAGCAGCTCACGAGCACGGTGCGCCAGAGCGCGGACGCGGCGCGCCAGGCAAACCAGCTGGCGGCCAGCGCGGCCGAGATCGCGGTGCGCGGCGGGCAGGTGGTGGGCCAGGTGGTGAGCACCATGGAAGAGATCAACCACAGCAGCAAGAAGATCAGCGACATCATCGGCGTGATCGATGGCATCGCATTCCAGACCAACATCCTGGCGCTGAACGCGGCGGTGGAGGCGGCTCGCGCAGGCGATCAGGGTCGGGGCTTTGCGGTGGTGGCCGGCGAGGTGCGCAGCCTGGCGCAGCGGTCGGCGCAGGCGGCCAAGGAGATCAAGGAGCTGATCGGGGCGAGCGTGGACAAGGTGGAGGCCGGATCGAGGCAGGTGGCTGATGCGGGGCAGACGATGAGCGAGATCGTGGGCTCGGTGCAGCGGGTCTCGGACATCATTGGTGAGATCACGGCGGCCGCGGGCGAGCAAAGCGATGGGATCGGGCAGGTGAACGTGGCGGTGACGCAGCTGGACCAGATGACGCAGCAGAACGCGGCGCTGGTGGAAGAGAGCGCGGCAGCGGCCGAAAGCCTCAAGGACCAGGCCACGCGCCTGGACGCATCGGTGGCGGTGTTTCGCGTGGCGGCCGTCTGAACACGCGGGAAACGTGCGTGGAAGCATGCCTGGCTATAGTGGACAGGCCTTACCGGAGACCTGTTCATGACACCCCAACACATTGGCATCGTTGCCTGCTCGGCCGAAGGTGCGGCCCTTTGTTACCGCACGCTGTGCGCAGAGGGGGCTGCGCTGCTCGGCCCCCACGCACATCCCGAGGTTTCGCTGCATTCGCTCTCGCTGGCCGACTACGTGGCCGCACTCGATCGCAACGACATGCAGGCCGTCGCCGACCTCATGCTCACCTCGGCGCGCAAGCTTGCCTTGATCGGGGCGGACTTTCTCATCTGTCCGGACAACACCATCCACCAGGCGTTCCACCTTGTCGAACCGCATTCGCCCCGGCCCTGGCTGCACATTGCCGAGGTAGTAGCGCAAGCCGCAGCGCAGCGCGGTTACCGGCGCCTGGGCATCACCGGCACGCATTGGCTGGTGAACAGCGAGGTGTATCCGGAGAAGCTCGCCGCGCGAGGCTTGCAGGCGGTGCGCCCGAGCGAGGCGGACCGGGACGCGATCGGGCACATCATCATGGACGAATTGGTCAACGGCACGTTCAAGCCCGAGAGCGTGGCGCGCTTCCAGCACGTGTTCACCAACTTGAAAGACGCGGGATGCGATGCCGTGGTGATGGGCTGCACCGAGATACCCCTGATCATGAGCGACGCCAATTCGCCGCTGCCGACCCTGGATTCCACGCGTCTGCTCGCGCGCGCGGCGCTGGCCCGGGCGGTCGGGCGCTGACTCAGCCGCCTGCCGCCAGCACCAGGGCTGCCAGCGCTGCCGTCTCGGCGCGCAGCACGCGCGGACCGAGTGTCACCGGCACAAAACCGGCTGCGCGAGCGAGCGCATCTTCCTGGGGATTCAACCCACCCTCGGGTCCACTGAGGAAGCACACGGAGGTCTCCAGCGGCGTCTCGACCAGCACCTGATGCAAGGGGCGCGTGCCATCGGCCAGCGACAGCAAGCACCGCAGTGCACCATCGCCGGCGGGCAGGGCCTTGAGCCAGGCCGCGAAATCGACCACTGGGTGCACGGCGGGCACGCGGTTGCCGCCGCACTGTTCGCAGGCCGCCACCGCCACCGACTGCCAGTGCATCTGCTTCTTCGCCGCTCGCTCGCCGTTCAAGCGCAGCACGCTGTGCGCGGTGTGCAGCGGTTGCAGGCTGGCCGCGCCCAACTCGGCGGCCTTCTCCACCAGCCAGTCCATGCGCTCGTTGGCCGGCATGCCCATCGCCAGGTGCACGGCGCGCCTCGGCTCGCGTTCGGTGGCGTGGTGTGCGCCAACGGTCACCTCCACGTCATTGCGGCCCATGCGGGTGATGGTGGCATCCCACTCGCCACCTTCGCCGTCGAACAGCGTGATGCACTGCCCCGGTTGCAGGCGCAGCACCTGCACGTGGCGCGCGGTGGCCGCCGGCAGAGCGAGAGGCTGGCCCTGCACCAGCGCCGCCGCGCAGAAGAAGCGTGGCATAAGGGTCAGACGCGCCCGAAGGCGTAGCCCGACGCGGCCTGCAGGCCTTCGATCCCGTCGAGCATCTGCAGGAAGGGCCCGAGCGCGCGGTAGCGGTGCGCAGCGTGGCGGATGTAGCCAATGAAGCGCGGCGCGTCGGCCAGGTACTTGGGTTTGCCGTCGCGCAGCGTGAGCCGCGCGAAGATGCCGGCCACTTTCAGGTGGCGCTGCAGGCCCATCCATTCCACGCCGCGGTAGAAAGCGCCGAAGTCGCTGTGCCAGTCCTCGAAGTCCATCAGACCGGCCTTGCGCGCCTTCTCCCAGTAGCGCACCGTCACGTCGATCACGAAGTCCTCGTCCCAACTCAGGAAGGCGTCGCGCATCAGGCTGGCGATGTCGTAGGTGATGGGGCCATGCACCGCGTCCTGGAAGTCGAGCACCCCGAGCTGCTGCGCCGCTGTATCGCCGGGTTGCAGTGGCAACATGAGGTTGCGCGGCATGAAGTCGCGGTGCACGTACACCTGCGGGGCAGCGAGGTTGTGCGCCACGATGGTGTCGAAGGCCTTCTGCAGCGTCTGCGCTTGCGCGCTGTCCAGTGTGAGGCCCTTGTGCTGCTGCAGGTACCAGTCGGGGAACAGCTGCAGTTCACGGCGCAGCAACGCCTCGTTGTACGGCGGCAGCACGCCGGGCTTGGACGCCAGCTGCCAGGCCAGCAAGGCGTCCAGCGCCTGCATGTAGCGCGCGTGGTTGGCTTGCGCATGGGCGGCATCGATGCCGTCGAGCATGGTCTGATGACCGAGATCGCTCAGCAGCATGAAGCCTTGCGGCGCGTTCCAGTCGAGCACCTCGGGCACCAGCAACCCGGCGCCACGCATCAGCTCGGCCACGTGCACGAAGGGCTGGCAGTTCTCGTGCGCGGGCGGTGCGTCCATCACGATCAGGCTGGCGCCAGCCCGCGCGTCGATGCGCAGGTAGCGGCGAAAGCTCGCGTCGGCGGAGGCGGGACGCAGGGTGTCGGGCAGCAGGCCCAGTTGCAAGGCCAGCGGCGCAAGCCAGAGCTGGAAGGCGGCTTCGCGAGCGGGGTCGGCCCAGGCAACGGCGGGTTGAGACGGGGTCATGCGGGTGGTCGGATGGAGGCGTTGGCCGAGAGGCTCGACCAAGGGGCGGGCCGTGGATAATGCCCAGAGATTCTACAAACCCACCCTGCAGGCAGCGGCCGGCTTTCATGCCCGTTCTGGCGGCCTGGCCATCGAAGTCCCATTCCCTTGAAGCGCCGCACCGAACCGCTACCTACCCACCGCTCGCGCGGCCTGCTCGCCGCCCCGTTGTTCGTGGCAGCGCCCGTGGCGCGCGCGGTGCAAGGCCTGCTCGCAGCGATCGCCCTGGGTGCGCTCGTGGCGCCGGGCTGGGCGCTCGCGCAATCGGGCGATGGTGACGAACCAGTGGCACCCACGCCCGCGGCCCAGCTCAAGGGCAGCCGCATGTTGCAGGAGAACCTGCCCGAAGACGTGCAGAAGCAGGCGCCGACCTTCGTCTCGGGCGACCGCCTGGAAAGCCAGACCGAAGGCGTGACCACCGTCGAAGGCAGCGCCGAACTGCGCCGCCACGACATGGTGATCAAGGGCGACCGGCTGGAATACGACCAGCGCGACGGCGAAGCCAAGGCCAGCGGCAACGTGTTGATCAACCGCGGCGGCGACCGCTTTGAAGGCCCCGAGCTGCAGATCAACGTGGACACGTTCAAGGGCCAGTTCGAGGAACCCGAGTTCACGCTGCTCAAGAACGAAGGCAAGGGCGACGCCAGCCGGATCGATTTTCTGGATGCAGACCATGGCGTGGCGCACAACGCGCGCTACTCCACCTGCCCGCGCGTGCCCGGCGCCGACTGGATGCCCGCCTGGCTCGTGCGCGCCACCAAGATCGAATTCGACAACGTCGAAGAGATGGGCAAGGCCACCGGTGGCGTGGTCGAGTTCAAGGGCGTGCCCATCCTGGGCTGGCCATATTTCACCTTCCCGCTCAGCGACAAGCGCAAGTCGGGGCTGTTGCCGCCCACGATCAACCTCGACAACGTCAACGGGCTCGAACTCACCGTGCCCTACTACCTCAACATTGCGCCCAACCTCGACGCCACGCTCTACCCCACGTTGATGAGCAAGCGCGGTGTCGACCTGGGCGCCGAGGTGCGTTACCTGCAGCCCAGCTACTATGGCCAGGTGCGCGGTGCGTTCATGCCGTCGGACCCACTGCGCGACGCCAACCGCTGGGGCTACAGCTGGATCCACGACCAGAACCTGAGCGGCTCGCGGCTGGGGCTGGGCGGGTCGGCGGGCTTGCGGCTCGACATCAACCGCGTGAGCGACGACAACTACTGGCGCGACTTCCCGCGCGCCACGGCCTCGTTGACCAACCGCCTGCTCGCGGCCAACGCCGTGTACAGCTGGAACCGCGGGCCCTGGGCCTTGAGCGCGGGCGCCTACAGCTGGCAGACCCTGCAGGACATCGACTCGCCCATCACGCCGCCGTACGACCGCATGCCCTCGGTGGCGCTGCGCTACAGCCGAGGCGACGCGCGCATCGCCGGCGTGAACGACTGGCATTGGTCGGTGACGGGCGACTACACCCGCTTCGAATCCGACCCCCGCCTCACCGGGCAAACCAATGGGTCGCGCTCCATGACGATTGCCGAACTGAGCCGGCGCTGGGAGGCGCCGGGCTGGTTCATCAAGCCGCGCGCGCAGTTGCACGCCACCCAATACCAGTTCGACTCCCCGATCGCCACCGGCTCGCGCTCCGCCTCGCGCGTGCTGCCCACCGTGAGCCTGGACGGTGGGTTGATCTTCGAGCGCGATGCCCGTTACTTCGGCCGCAACTTCGTGCAGACCCTGGAGCCGCGCGCCTTCTTCACCTGGACGCCCTACCGCGACCAGAGCATGCTGCCCAACTACGACTCCGCGGCGAACGACTTCAACTTCGCCACCATCTTTTCGGAGAACGTGTTCGGCGGCAACGACCGCATCTCCGACACCCGCGCCATCACCGTGGGCGCGAGCTCGCGCCTGCTGGACCCTGAATCGGGCGCGGAAATCGTGCGCGTGGGCCTGGCCCAACGCTACCTCATCCGCAACCAAAACGTCTTCCTGCCCAACGCCAGTGGCCTGCCCGGGGGCGACCCCGTGCAGGAGCGTCTGAGCGACATCCTCCTGGCCACACGCGTGCAGTGGAGCCCGAAGTGGATGGTGGACACCAACTTCCAATACAGCCCGGGCAGCCGCGAGTCCGTGCGCACGACGCTGGCCGCGCGCTACACGCCCAGCCGCTACCGCGTGCTCAGCGCCGCGTACCGGCTGCAGCGCGGCGTGAGCGAACAGTACGAATTCGGTTGGCAATGGCCGCTCAACGACCTGTGGGACGAACCGCGCACCAGCGTGCCGGGGCGTGCCCTGGGGGAAGGCCAGTGGTACGCGGTCGGCCGCATCAACTACAGCGTGCCCGACCGCAAGGTGGTCGATCTGGTCGCCGGTTTTGAGTACGATGCGGGTTGCTGGATTGGCCGTGTCGTGGTCGAGCGCCTGCAACGCAGCGCGCTGACCGCCAACCAGCGCATCCTGTTCCAGCTGGAATTCAGCGGTTTCTCCCGCCTGGGATCCAATCCCTTGAAGACACTCAAGGAAAACGTGCCGCGCTACCAATACCTGCGCGAAGAAATCAACCCGCCCAGCCGGTTCACCCAATATGACTGACCGTTCTACCGCTCCATCACGCCTGTCCGCCTGGTGCCTGTGTGCTTCTCTGTTGTGGACCAGTGCGGCGCAGGCCCAGGGCCTGCGCCCCTCGGGCCAGCTCAATGTACCGCGCAATCCGAGTCCGCCGACATCCGCACCCGCGACGGGGCAGGCCACCGCCGACTACATCGTCGCCCTGGTCAACTCCGAACCCATCACCAATAGCGAGGTGCGCCAGCGTCTGGCGCGTGTGGAACAGCAACTGAGCGAACGGGGTGGTGCCATGCCATCGCGCGAGGTGCTGGCGCGCGAAGTGCTCGAGCAGCTCATCAACGAGCGCGCGCAGCTGCAACAGGCCACCGAACTCGGGATCACCGTGGACGAAGCCGCCGTGACGCAGGCCGAGCTGAGCGTTGCGGCTCAGAACCAGATGACGCCCGAGGCACTTCGCCGGCGCCTCGCGGCCGAAGGCCTGGACATCAACCGCTTTCGCGGCGACCTGCGCCGGCAGATTCTGCTGCAACGCATCCATGAGCGGCAAGTGGACTCGCGCGTGCGCGTGAGCGAGGCAGACATCGACGAATTCATCCGCGATCAGCAGGGCAGCGGCTCGGCCGATAGCCTGGAACTGAATCTGGGGCACGTGCTGGTGACCGTGCCCGAAGGCGCCAGTGAACAGCGGGTGCAGGAGTTGCAGGCACGCGCGCAACAGGCCGCAGAACGGGCGCGTGCGGGGGGCGATTTCGCTGCCGTGGCACGCGAATTCTCCGATGCGCCCGAGCGGGCCAACGGGGGCCTGCTCGGCATGCGCGCAGCGAACCGCCTGCCCGAGCTCTTCGTCAACGCCACCCGCGCGCTCAACGTCGGTGGTGTGGCAGGCCCCTTGCGCAGCCCCGCCGGTTTCCACGTGCTCAAGGTGGTCGACAAGCGCCAAGGCGCCATGCCGGGTGCCACCATCACGCAGACCCGTGCGCGCCACATCCTGTTGCGCACCAGTGCCCAACTCAGCGAAGCCGAGGCGTTGTCGCGCTTGGCCGGCTATCGCCAGCAGATTGCCAGCGGCCAGGCGACTTTCGAAGCCCTGGCGCGCGAACACAGCCAGGATGGTTCGGCCCCGCAGGGCGGCGACTTGGGCTGGGCCAATCCCGGCCAGTTCGTGCCCGAGTTCGAGCAGGCCATGGCCAACCTGCGGCCTGGCGAGATGTCAGAGCCGCTGGTGTCCCGTTTCGGTGTGCACCTCATCCGCGTGGAAGAGCGCCGCCAGAACACTTTGTCGCAGCGCGATCAACGTGAGATGGTGCGTGGCCTGGTGCGCGAGAAAAAGATCGACGAGGCCTTGAACACCTGGGCACAGGACGTGCGGGGCCGCGCGTTTGTGGAGCTTCGGGAAGCCCCGCAGCCGTGAGGCATAGTTCCGCTGGGTCGAGCGACGGCCACATGGCATGAAACACATCGCCCGCAAGCGTTTTGGTCAGCACTTTCTGACCGACGACGCCATCATCGACGCCATCGTGGCCGCCATTGCGCCTGCGCGCGGCGATGCGATGGTCGAAATCGGGCCGGGCTTGGCCGCGCTCACGCAACCCTTGGTCGAGCGCCTGGGGCGGCTGGCCGTGATCGAACTCGACCGGGACCTCGCTGCCCGGTTGCGGTCCCACGGGCAGTTGGATGTGATCGAGTCGGATGTGCTGAAGGTGGATTTCACCGCGTTGTCGCTGCGATGGCCAGCGCAGAAGCTGCGCGTCGTCGGCAACCTGCCCTACAACATTTCCACGCCCATCCTGTTCCATCTGCTCGGCCACGTCGACGTGGTGCGGGATCAGCACTTCATGCTGCAGAAGGAAGTGATCGACCGCATGGTCGCGCGTCCCGCCACGGCCGACTACAGTCGCCTGAGCGTGATGCTGCAATGGCGTTACGCCATGGACAACGTGCTGTTCGTACCGCCGGAGAGCTTCGATCCGCCCCCGCGCGTCGACAGTGCCATCGTGCGGATGTTGCCGCTGGCCGAGCCGCCGAACATCGACATCGTGCGCTTTGGGGCGATGGTGCAGGTGGCCTTCAGCCAGCGCCGCAAGATCCTGCGCAACACCCTGGGCCGCTGGCTCGACGAACAAGGCTACAGCGGCGGATTCGACCTGCAGCGAAGGGCCGAAGAGGTGCCTGTGGGCGAGTACGTCGGCTTGATGCAGGCCCTGCAGGCGTAAAAAAAGCCGCGGCAGGCGTCGCGGCTTTTTCCCGTTGCTTCGAGGGTCAGGCTGCGGCCAGCCAGTAACCCGCGTTGAAGGGGCTGCTCATGCGCAACGCCATCGGACTCACATCCAGGATCTTGTCGGTGGGCATCGGTTCATCGGTCTGCACCTCGATCGGCTCTTCGCCCTTGGGCGCGCGCGCCACGGAGAACGAATAGAAGCAGCGGAACGGGATCTTCCGGTCGGACCAGTAGTCGGCGGCATCGCGGAAGATGTCGAGCAACTGCTCACGTGCTTCCTTGTCGAACTTGGCGTGTGCCGGAATGTGTTCCAGCACCACGATGAAGCCGGTCTGCGGACCCGACTTGTGGACCATGTCGGTCATGCAGTCGTACAGCGCATCGAAGTTTTTGCCGAAGTGCGCCGGCAGGGTGTATTGCGCAGCGATCAATTCCAGCACGTCCTGCTTGCTCTGGGCCTTTGCCAGATTGGCGTACAGGAAGTGGTGTCCCAAGTGCTCGGCCGCGGCCTGCAGGTCTTTCACGCCATGGGCGCGGATCGACTGGACGATGTTGGAACGTACGTTACGAAGTGGCGTGTCCATCTCCGTGTCTCTTTCTAAGGTCAAAGTTGAATAAAAAAAACCGTTCACACCGCCGAAGGTTCACTGCAGGATCAGCCGAAAGCTGCTGTAGTGGTCTTCGGTGTAATAACACGTGTCAGGAACCCGGGGCTTGAACCCCCCACACACGATCCGTCGGGCTCCCCGATGCCGAACCCCAGGGGTGGGCACCGTGTATTCCCGGTAGTACCCGCGCTTTTCACCTGGCAACAGGCGTTCGCGATTGCCAAACACCGAGCCGTCCTTGTCGTAGCGAAACGGACCGCCTTGTCGAATCCGGCCGAGCACTTCCTGGCCCTGCACCGGCAAACCTGAAACTTCCACCATCACGGCGGCGTTGGATCCGGCGGCTGCGGCATCAGGGGTTCGGGCTTGCACCAGTATGGTGCCAAGTGCGGCGATCAACGTGATCGCCAAGGCCTTGGAGGCCATTCCCCTGGTGCTTTTGAAACGCGTCCGGACCTGTTTCAGATCCATGAAACCACTAGCTCCTGATGGGGCCAATCCGCGGCAAAAACGCAAAAATCAGCACGAAAGTACGAATTTTTTGACCGTTCAAGGGGCGGGTTAACCCTGAATTCCAAGCGCGCTAGTGTGCCTGAGATGGGGGTGAAAAGCAAGGCTTTGCTGAAAAGATCAGCAAAGCCTTGCCTCAGAAACGTTTGAAAAAGTTAGCGCTTGCTTTTTCAGCAGACTTCAACGCGAAACGTTGGCGTCGGCCACGGTCAGCGCTGTCATATTGACGATGCGCCGCACGGTGGCGCTGGGGGTCAGGATGTGCACCGGCTTGTCTGCACCCAACAGCACCGGTCCGATGGCGATATTGCCGCCTGCAGCGGTCTTGAGCAGGTTGTAAGAAATGTTGGCCGCGTCGATGTTGGGCAGCACCAACAGATTGGCCCCGCCTTGGAGCGTGCTGTTGGGCATGAGGGTATTGCGCGCATCAGCGTCCAGCGCCACATCGCCGTGCATTTCGCCGTCTACCTCCAGCCACGGTGCCTGGTTGCGCAGCAGCGCCAGCGTGCGGCGCATCTTCACGGCACTCGGTTCGTCGCTGGAGCCGAAGTTGGAGTGCGACAGAAGGGCCACCTTCGGTTGCAGGCCGAAGCGCAGCATTTCCTCGGCCGCCATGACGGTGATCTCGCACAGTTCTTCGGGTGTGGGGTCGTAGTTCACGTGGGTGTCGACCAGGAACACCTGGCGCCCGGGCAGCATCAGGCCGTTCATGCAGGCATAGATCTGCACGTCCTGCGCGGTGCTGGGGCTTCCGCCGGCGCGCTTGCCGATGACCTGGTCGATGTACTTCAGGTGGTGCTGGGTGGTGCCCCAGGTGCCGCAGATCAGGCCGTCGACCTCGCCCTTGTGCAGCAGCATCGCCCCGATCAGCGTGAGGCGGCGGCGCATTTCGATCTTCGCCAGTTGCTGCGTCACGCCCTTGCGTTCGGTCATGCGATGGTAGGTCTGCCAGAAGTCGCGGTAGCGGTTGTCCTGTTCGACGTTCACCACGTCGTAGTCGAGCTCTTCGCGCAGCCGCAGGCCGAATTTCTCGATGCGTTGCGCAATGATGGCTGGGCGACCGATCAAGGTGGGCCGCGCCAGGCCTTCGTCGACCACGATCTGGCAGGCGCGCAGCACGCGTTCCTCTTCGCCTTCCGCATACGCCACGCGCTTGCGCGCCGCCACCTTCGCGGCGGCGAAGATCGGCTTCATGGTGGTGCCCGAAGCGAACACGAAGCTCTGCAGTTTTTCGCGGTAGGCGGCCATGTCGGCCACGGGCCGCAATGCAACGCCGCTGTCGGCCGCCGCCTGCGCCACGGCTGGCGCGATCTTCATCATCAGACGCGGATCGAAGGGTTTGGGAATGAGGTACTCGGGACCGAAAGCCAGCTTTTCACCCGCATAGGCTGCGGCCACCACTTCGCTTTGTTCGGCTTGTGCCAGCTCGGCGATGGCATGCACCGCGGCGACTTCCATTTCATCGGTGATGGTCGAGGCACCGGCATCGAGCGCGCCGCGGAAGATGTACGGAAAGCACAGGACGTTGTTGACCTGGTTCGGGTAGTCGGTGCGTCCGGTCGCCATGATCGCGTCGTCACGCACCGACTTCACGTCTTCGGGTGATATCTCGGGGTTCGGGTTGGCCAAGGCGAGGATGATGGGTCTGGCCGCCATCTTTCGGACCATGTCGGGCTTGAGCACACCACCGGCCGAGAGGCCCAGGAAGATGTCGGCGTCCGCGATCACGTCGGTGAGCGTGCGGTGATCGGTCTTTTGTGCGAACTGGATTTTGTCCTCGTCCATCAGCTCGGTGCGGCCTTCGTAGACCACGCCGGCCAGGTCGGTGACCCAGATGTTTTCGCGCGGAATGCCCAGTTTGACCAACAGGCCCAGGCAAGCCAATGCTGCGGCGCCGGCGCCCGAGGTCACGAGCTTGACCTTCTTCGGGTCTTTGCCGACCACTTTCAGGCCGTTGAGGATGGCCGCGCCGACCACGATGGCGGTGCCGTGCTGGTCGTCGTGGAAAACCGGGATCTTCATGCGCTCGCGCAGCTTGCGCTCCACGTAGAAGCAGTCGGGCGCCTTGATGTCTTCGAGGTTGATGCCGCCGAACGTGGGTTCGAGCGAGGCGATGATCTCGACCAGCTTGTCCGGGTCCTTCTCGTTGATCTCGATGTCGAACACATCGATGCCCGAGAACTTCTTGAACAGCACGCCCTTGCCTTCCATCACGGGCTTGGCTGCCAGCGGGCCGATGTCGCCCAGGCCGAGCACGGCGGTGCCGTTGGTGATGACAGCCACGAGATTGCCGCGGCTGGTGTACTTGAAGGCGTTGATCGGGTCGGCCACGATCTCTTCACAGGGCGCGGCCACGCCGGGTGAATACGCCAGCGCCAGGTCGCGCTGGTTGACGAGTTGCTTGGTGGCGGCGATGGCCACTTTGCCGGGAACGGGGAACTCGTGGTACTTGAGGGCGGCGCGGCGCAGCTCGGCGCGCTTGTTCTCGACGGTGTTTTCCATGCTCATGCTCGTGTCTCCAGCGAGTTGTTGTCTTGCAATGCGGAATCGAATTGCGCATTCTAAATGGAGTGATCGGGAAAACCCGCAGTACTTGAGCGGCACGGGCGTTGTGACGCTTTTGACTTTTCAGCGGGAAATCGGTGGGATCTGCACCAGCGCCCTTGGACGCAGTATGCGGCAGGGCTTGCGGCCTGCGAGAGGCAGGCAGGGAAAGTCAGGAGGGACTTGCTGCAGATCGGCGATCAGGCGGCCGCTGCCTGGGCCGGCGTCGTCGCGGGGTGCAGCTGCAGGTGCACCACCGATTGCTGCGGTGTGCATTCCGACCACAGCGCGCGGGCGCAGGACTCACACTGGCCGCATTGCGTGGCCACACCCAGCTCCAGCTGGAGGTCGTCAAAGGCCATGCCCGATCGCGCGCAACGTGCGATGGTCTGGTCACTGACGCGATGGCAAACGCAAACGATCATGGATGTGGGTACCTGGGAAAACAGCCTTGGGGGCCGCAACAAGTTCGCAAATGATAATTGATCGTATTCAAAAGTCCAAAAAAAAGCCCCGGACAGACCGGGGCTTTGTGGTGAAAGTGGGACGCCTTGCGGATCAGCTGAGTTCGCCCATCTGGCTCTGCAGGTAGTTCTGGATGCCGACCTTGCCGACGAGGTCGATCTGGGTTTCCAGGAAGTCGATGTGTTCTTCCGTATCGTCCAGGATCGCCTGCAGCAGGTCGCGCGAGACGTAGTCGCGCACCGATTCGCAATGGGCAATGCCGTCCTTGATGGTGGCCTGTGCGCCGGTTTCCAGGCCGAGGTCGCTTTTGAGGATTTCGGGCACGTCTTCGCCGATGTGCAGCTTGCCCAGATCCTGCAGATTGGGCAGGCCATCGAGTGTGAAGATGCGGTCCATCAGCTTGTCGGCATGCTTCATTTCGCCGATGGATTCTGCGTATTCCTTGGCTGCAAGCTTGTCCAGGCCCCAGTGTTTGAGCATGCGGTAGTGCACGAAATACTGGTTGATCGCCGTGAGCTCGTTCTTGAGCTGGGCCTGCAGGTGGCCAATGACTTTGGCGTCGCCTTTCATGGGTTTTCCTTCCATTTTTTTGTTGAGAGGCGCGCATTGTGCGCGCAGCACTTGGGCGTTTCAGTTTTGAGAATCGGTTCAGCTTGCAAATGAGAATCGTTCTCATATAATCAGCGATCTGCCAGCCAGTGCCCAGGGCGTTTCCCTGGAGACAAGACGCCAGCCTCGTCCTCCAACCCTTTGGATTCAGGTGCCGTCTTGTCTGCTTCCCATTCCCCTCGCTTCCTTTCCCATTCCCGGCGTGCGCTCAGCCCTTTGTGCGCGGCCTGCCTCGCGCTGCTGGCTGGTTCTGCCGCGGCGCAAGCCAGCGGCCCTGGCACTTTGCGCGAAGTGGTCGTGAGCGGCTCGCGCAGCGAGCGCGCGATCGAAGAGGTGCCGGCCAGCGTCGACGTGATCACTGGCGAGGATCTTGATCCCGCGCGCGTGCAGGACATCCGCGATCTCGCGCGCGAAGTTCCCAACATGAGCGTGCGCCGAGCAGCGCAGCGCTTTGCCGCGGTCAACGGCCCGCAAGTGGGCTCCAACGGGCGCGAGGGCAATGCCGGCTTCAACCTGCGCGGCCTCGACGGCAATCGCGTGCTGCTCACGGTGGACGGCATCCGCGTTCCGCGCGAACTCACCAGTGGCGTGTTCGGCTCGGCTTCGTTTGGCCGCGACTATTACGACCTGGGCCTCATCTCGCGCGTGGAAATCGTGCGCGGCGCCAGTTCTGCGCTCTACGGCTCCGACGGACTCGCTGGCATGGTGGCGATGTTCACCACCGAGCCCAAGGATTTGCTCAAGACCGGACAGACCTTCGGCGGACGTGTGGGCGTGCGGGCCAGTTCCGAGGAACGCGGCCGCGGCGTGGGCGTCACGCTGGTCGGCCAGCCCAGCGATACCGTGCAGTGGCTGGGCAGCGTGCAACTCGGCCGCAGCGAGGCGCTGGAGAACCTGGGCGAGAACCATGCGCTCAACAGCAACCGCACGGCGCCCAATCCACAGAAGGACAAGAGTGTGTCCGCGCTGGGCAAGGTCGTTCTGACGCCCGGAGGTGGACAGCGGCACACGCTGACGCTCGAGCACGTGGACAAGTCCGGTGAGATCGAGGCGTACAGCGGCCGCAGTGCCACCGCGACCGGTGTGCTGGATCTCGATGGCACCAGCGACATGCAGCGCACGCGTCTCAGTTGGGATGGCCGCTTCAAGCTCGGCACAGCCTGGGCCGACGAGTTGCGCGCCACCGTGGGCTACCAGCAGGCCGAATCGCAAGAGGTGGCGAGCGAGTTGCGCACATCGCCGCCACCCACCAGCCGTTCGCGCGACGTCACGTACAACGAGAAACTTTGGCAAGGCGTGCTGCAGGCCGAAAAAACGCGTGCACTGGGCGCCGACTGGAGCCAGAAGCTGGTGTATGGCGCCGATGTGTCGGTCTCGAAGATGGACAACCTCGTCACCGGCACCGGCGCGCCGGGCTACGAGAGCTACCCGCTCAAGCGCTTCCCGCCGACACGCGAGACCAACGCCGCACTGTTCGTGCAGAGTGAATTCGCCACCGACCGCTGGAGCGTGATTCCGGCGCTGCGCTACGACCGCTTCGACCTCAAGGCCGCGAACCATGCGCTGTACCCGTTGCAGGCCGCCAGCCTGTCGGACACCGCGTTTTCGCCCAAGCTCGGTGTGATCTTCCGCCCAGCGCAGGAACTCCATCTGTTCGCCAACGTGGCCGCCGGCTTCAAGGCGCCGAGCGCGCTGCAGCTCAACAACAATTTCCAGAACATCCCGGCGAGCTACCGCACCGTTCCCAACCCGAACCTCAAGCCCGAGACCAGCCGCACGCTGGAGCTGGGCGCGCGCGACAAGGTGGGGCCGGTGCAGTGGGAGGCCGCGGTCTTCAGCGGCCGCTACAAGGATTTCATCGACGAGCTCGTGCCGGTGAGCGGGACCGCGGGCAATCCGCTGGACCCGCTGACCTACCAGGCCATCAACCGCGGTCAGGTGCGTCTGAGCGGCTTCGAACTCAAGGGGAAACTCGTGCTGGGCTCGGCCACGGATCTGCGCTTGGCCTATGGGCAGACCAAAGGCAAGGACACGCGTCTGGGTGCGCCACTCAACAGCGTCAACCCGGCGCGCCTGGTGCTGGGGGTGGACCACCGCCTGGGCGACTGGAAGCTCGGCGCTTCGCTGGCATACACGGCCAAGAAGGCGCGCAGCGACATCAACACCGCGAGCCCGAATATTGCCAATCAGTTCGCACCACCGTCCTACACCACGCTGGACCTGCGCGCGAGCTGGCAGGTCAACCGTTCCACGCGGTTGAGCGCGGCGATCCACAACGTGACCGACCGCAAGTACTGGGAGTGGGGCAACGTCGTCGGCGTGGCCTCGAACTCGCCGGTGCTGGACGCTTACACCGCGCCGGGGCGCGCCATCTCGCTGGCGCTCGTCACCGAGTTCTAGCCCGCCGCCCACTTCCCAAACAGCCACTTCACAGGAGCCACACGCCATGCCCACCACCCCGCACGATGCATGCTTCGATGCCCAGGACGAGGAGTACACGCTGCCCAGCATGGAAGCCCTGCTGGCCGGCACGCTCGCGCTCATGACCGGCTATGCGCAAAGCGCGCGCGATTGCCCGCACCGCCCACACATGGCGCGCAAGCTGGTGTCCAACCTGTTCTGCCTGTCGGCCCACCCGCAGCTCACGCCGCCCATGCAGATCATGGTGGCGAATTTGCGCACGCGCTGGCAGCTGGAGCTGGAAAACGCAGCGCAGGCCGTGGCGCCCGAGCCCGGACCCACGCCCCTGTGGCACACCGCACCTGCGAGCGTGCATTGAGGCCATCTCGATCAGAAGGAACACGATGCAAGCCCGCGATATTCGAACCGCTTTCCAGTCCGCTCGCGCCGGTGGCCTGCGCGCCAAGGAGGCCGCCGAGTCGATCGACCTGAGCGAAGGCGCGGCCATCGCCGCCCATGCCGGTACACACGAAGCACCCTTGCACGCCACGCCTTTGCGCGGTGACTGGCTGAGCCTGCTGCAGTCCCTGGAGCCCTGTGGTCCCTTGATGGCGCTCACGCGCAACGAGACAGTGGTGCACGAGAAAACCGGCGTGTACCAGAAGCTGTCGGCCAGCGGGCACGTGGGCCTGGCGCTGGGCGAAGACATCGACCTGCGGCTCTTCTTTGCGCAGTGGCATGCCGGCTTCGCGGTGAGCGAGGCATCGAAATCGCAACCCGGCATGGGCACGCCGAGTCTGCAGTTCTTCGACCGCCATGGCGTGGCGGTGCACAAGATCTACGTGCGCGAGCCGACCGATTTGCACGCATGGCGCGCCGTGATCGAACAACACACCGACACGACGTCCGCGCGCGCCTTCGTCGAACGCGCCGCGCCGTCCGCTGCGGTGCTGCCGCCTTCGCCGGACGTCAACGCCTTTGGCAACGCCTGGAGTGCGATGACCGACACGCACCAGTTCTTCGGTCTGCTCAAGCAGTTCGGCCTGGAGCGCCAGCACAGCTTTCGGCTGGTCGAGGGCCGCTTCACGCACCGCGTACCCACCACGGCGCTGCGCGACCTGCTGACGGAAGCGGCGTTCGACGGCACGCCCATCATGGTGTTCGTGGGCAGCCCGGGCTGCATCCAGATCCACACCGGCCCCGTGCGGCGCATCGAACCGATGGAGATCCACGGCAAAGCCTGGCTCAACGTGCTCGACGCGGGCTTCAACCTGCACCTGCGCGAAGACCGTATTGCCCATGCATGGGTGGTCGAGAAACCCACCGCCGACGGCGTGGTGACCTCGGTGGAAGCGTTCGACGACCGTGGCGAACCCATGGCGATGTTCTTCGGTGCGCGCAAACCGGGCCAGAGCGAGTTGCCCGCCTGGCGTCGGATCGTCGCGCACCTGCGGCAGATGCGCGTGGAGGCCCCTGCATGAACGCGCCCGTCAGCACCGCCCTGCAGGCGGTTGAAATCAAAGCCTTCGTGCCTGCCAAGGACTTCGAGCTCTCCAAACGCTTCAACGCCGATCTGGGCTTCGTGCAGCGCTGCGAGGGCGGCGGCGTGGCGTACTTCTGTGTCGACCTGCCATGACATTGCCACTTCCCCTCTCTCGGCGGCGCGCGCTGCAGGGGCTCTCGGCCTTGGCCGCGGCTTCCTCGCCGCTGGGCCTCCTGGCGGCCGGAGCGCCGCGCCTGATCACGGTGGGCGGTGGGATCACCGAGGTGGTGTATGCGCTCGGTGCGCAGCAGCAGCTCGTGGGCACCGATACCACCAGCCTTTACCCGGCCGCCGCGCTGGCCACGCCGAAGGTGGGCTACATGCGCCAGCTCTCGGCCGAAGGCCTGCTCGCTTTGCGGCCCGATGCGCTGATCGCCGGCACCGACGCCGGCCCGCCTGTGGTGCTCGACCAGTTGCGCAGTGCCGGCGTGCGCGTGGAACTCATCGCCGCCGACCACCGTTGGGACGAGGTGCGCCGCAAGGTCGCCGCCGTGGGCCGCGCCGCGAACCGCGAAGCCGCTGCGCGCGATTTGCAGGCACGGCTGGACGCGCGTTGGCAGGTGGTGGGTGCGCGCGTGCAGGCGTTCAAGGGGCCGGCGCCGAAGGTGCTGTTCGTGCTCTCGCACAGCGGCAGCCCACAGGTGTCGGGCGAGCAGACGGCCGCCGATGCCGTGATCCGCTTCATGGGTGCGCGCAACGCCCTCAGCGGGTTCAAGGGCTACCGGCCCATGACCGCAGAGGCCATGGCGCAGGCCGCGCCGGATGTGATCCTGACGACCACCCAGGGCATCGAGGCCATCGGCGGCGAGGCCGCGTTCTGGCGGCGCCCCGAGCTGGCGCTCACGCCGGTCTATGCGCGCCACAGCGCATCCAACGCCCTGGTGCACCTGGACGCACTGGAGCTGCTGGGCTTCGGCCCCCGCATGCCCGACGTGGTCGAACGCCTGCACGACCGCGTGGTGAGGGCGTGAGCGCCGCCCGGCCGCTCCGAAGGCGCTCGGCCCCGCAGTGCGCAGCACGGAGGGTAGTCCCGTGAGCGCCGTGCCGGGACGCCTCTCGGGGCCGGCCCTGTTGTGCACGCTCGGTGCGTTGCTGGCGGTCACGCTGGTTTGGGCTGCGGGGCAGGGCGCGTACAGCCTGCCCTTGCAGGATCTGCCGGCGGTGTTGCGGGGTGCAGTCTCGGGCCGCACCGGCAGCAGCGGTGCCGAACTCGTGTTCTTCAACATCCGTCTGCCACGCCTGGTGCTGGGACTGGTGGCGGGCGCTGGCCTGGGCCTGGCCGGTGCGCTCATGCAGGGTCTCTTTCGCAACCCGCTGGCCGATCCCGGCCTGATCGGTGTGAGCAGCGGCGCGGCGCTGGCCGCAGGATGCGCCATCGTCATGGGCAATGCCTGGTTCCCGGACCTGCCGCGCGCGTTGGGCAGCTGGACGCTGGTGCTCATGGCCTTTGCCGGGGGACTCTCGGTCACGGTGCTGATCTACCTGCTCTCGCGCGGCGAGGGCGGCACGCGCGTGGGGCTGATGCTGCTGGCGGGCATTGCGGTCAACGCATTGGCCGGTGCCGGTTTGGGTCTGCTCAACTTCCTCGCCACCGACGAGCAGTTGCGCAACCTGCAGTTCTGGCTGCTGGGCAGCCTGGGCGGCGCGCGCTGGAGTGCGGTGGGGCTGGTGGGGACCATCACCTTGCTGGCGGGCGTGGTGGGTTTGCGCCTGGCGCGCCCGCTCAACACGCTCGCGCTGGGCGAAGCGCAGGCCGTGCTGCTCGGTGTGCGGATCGAACGCGTGAAGCAGATCGCCATCGTGGCCACGGCACTGGCTGTGGGAGCGGTCACGGCCACCACCGGCATCATCGGTTTCATCGGCCTCGTCGCGCCGCACATGGTGCGGCTGGTGGCCGGTCCCGATCACCGCTGGGTGCTGCCCGGCTCCGCGCTGCTGGGCGCGGTGCTCGTGTTGCTGGCCGATGCGGTGGCGCGCACCGTCCTGCAACCGGCCGAGTTGCCATTGGGCGTGCTCACGGCGGTCGTGGGCGTGCCCTTTTTCCTGCTGCTGCTGCGAAGCGCGCACGGGAGGCGTCTGTGAACGCGCGCCATTTTGACGCTGTGCTCGCGGTCCCCGTGTTGAGCGAGCGCGAGGACCTGTGCGCGCGTGGTGTGGGCGTGTGCGCCGCCGGCCGCGCGCTGCTGCAAGGGGTGGACCTGCAACTCGTCCCCGGTGATGTGGGGGCCATCCTCGGCCCCAACGGCGCGGGCAAGTCCACCCTGCTCTCGGTGCTGGCGGGCCTGCGCGCGCCCGACAGTGGCCAGGTCACCCTCAACGGCCACGCCGTGACGCCGGCTCAAGTGCACCGGCTCGCGCGCCACCGCGCGGTGTTGCCGCAGGACACGGCAGTGGCCTTCGACTTTCAGGTGCAGGACGTGGTGGCGCTCGGGCGCTACCCGCACCATCTGCAGCCCTCGCGACAGGAGGCCGCGATCGTGCAGGCCGCCCTGCAGGCCACCGGCGTGGCCCACCTGGCGCAGCGCGCCATCGCCAGCCTGAGCGGCGGTGAACGCGCACGCGCGCAGCTCGCACGGGTGATGGCTCAGATCTGGGAGCCCTGCGCCGATGGCGCGCCGCGCTGGCTCCTGCTCGACGAGCCCACCGCCGCGCTCGATTTGCGCCACCAGCACGAGACCCTGGGCATGGTGCGGCGCTGGGCGCGCGAACAAGGCGTGGGCGTGCTCGCGGTGCTGCACGATCCCAACCTCGCATTGCGCTATGCCGACCGCTTGTGGGTGCTCGACCAGGGTGCGTTGCGCGCCAGCGGCCACCCGGCGCGTGTGCTGCGGCCTGCGCTGGTGCAGGAGGTCTGGAAGGTACAGGCCAGCACCGTCCGCGCGGCCGACGGCGTGCCGCAATTGCTCATCGCGGCCGCTGTGCCGCACATGCCAGGGAAGGACCACAACCTATGACATTGACCACCACAGTCGCCATGCCGTCCGCACGGCAGGACAGCCTGGCCGCGCGCGAGATCGCGGTGGAACACGCGGCCCTCACGCGCCAGCTTGCCAGTGTGCAGCGTCGCGTGGGCGAGTTGATGCGGGCCAACGCGCAGCGGGTGCAGGTCCTGGAGTGCGAGGTGGTGCAGTTGCGCGCCCAGCTCGTCGTCACGCGCACCAGCCTGTTCTGGGGCTTGAGCATGACGGGTGCGATGCGACCGCTGGCGCAGCGCGCGCAGATGTTCGCTGCAGCCGCTGAAGCCGCAGCGATGGCCGAGGCCAGTGGCGTGATCTGCCAGACCGGCTGCGTCGGACATGCCCACCCCTGGCTGGAGGCCGACGGCCAGTGCCGGCGCACGGGCGTGGCTTGCGAGCACGTGGCCACGCCACGGACCTCGACCGCCTAGGGCCTGTTCACACTATTTTTCCCCGACGCCCGGCAACGCGGGGCTGCGCTCACCTCTCTGGTGCGCTACGGGCGCTTTTGGGGCGATTAGGCGCGTGTTTTTTGTGCTGAACGGCGATTTTTACTGGTGTTTACCCTGGCCCGGGTCTTGCTCAATGAACGTATATTGACATGTACGTACTTGCGAACAAGATGACAATAGGCATGAACACCTCCGACGATCTCGATGTTCTTCAGAAGCGCCCGGCCAGTGGCGGGCGCACGATTTCCCTGGACCGCATGTCGCCGCTGCCGCTGTACGCGCAGGTGGTGCACCGCCTGCAGGACATGATCGCGCGCGGTGATTACCCGAGCGATGCCTTCTATTCCGAGAGCGAGCTGTGCAGCATCTTTGACGTCAGCCGCGCCACTGTGCGCCAGGCGTTGCAGCGCCTGTCCAGCGAAGGCTTTCTTTCGCGCCAACGCGGTAGCCGCACTTTCGTCAACCGCGAGCGCTTTGACGAAGCCTTCGACCCTTCGATGAACCTGCCCGAGCAGTGGGCGCGCAGCGGCCGTCCGCTTTCGCTCACGTTGGCGCGCTTTGACATGCTGCCCTGCAGCGACGAGGTGGCGGCCATGCTGCGCATTCCCAAAGGCACGCTGGTGCTGCAGGTGGAGCGCATGCGAAGCGATGCCAGCGGCCCGGTGTCGTACGACTACCGCTACATCCACCCCGACTTCGGCGACTCCATGCAGCGCTCCGAAGCGGCCAGCCAGTCGCTGCTGGACCTGCTCAAGCGCCGCGTGCGGCTGCGCCGGGGCGACAACCGCATTGAGGCCTCTCTGGCCGGCGAGGAGGGTGAGCAGATGCTGCAGCTCGATCCGTACAGCCCGTTGCTGGTGCGCGAGATGGTCTATTACACCGACACCGACATGCCCGTGATGTGTGGGCGCTCCATCTACCCGGCCAAGCGCATGCGCTGCGGCTTCTCGGTGGACCTCGGCGCCAAGGACGCAGGCGGCGTCAGCCAATTCCACATCAACGACGACGCGACGACCGATCTGCCCAGCGACATGGCCCGCGCGCCGACCTGAGCACTGCGCTTCGTCGGCCCGCCTTCCGCCCTTTCTCACACCCCTTCTCCAAAGGAATCTCTGTGACATCGCCCAGCTCTTCATCCGCCGTTGCCCCGCCGCTGGAGTCCGCCGCCGCGCAGGCCGCCAGCGCCATACGCGCGCGCCCGCCGCGCTTCAACTTCCACCACCTGCTGCCCTGGATCGTGCCGATCTGTGCGTTGATCCTGTGGCAAGCGTCGGCCACCTTTGCCTGGGTCTCGCCCGGCACGCTGCCGGCACCCACCGCTGTGCTGCAGGCCGCGCTCGACTTGATGGAAACGGGCGAGCTGCAGAAGGGCATCGGGGTCAGCCTGATGCGCATCGCCGCGGGCTTCGGCATCGGTGCCACGCTCGGCCTGGTGCTGGGCTTCCTGGTCGGCATGTCCAACGTGGCCGAAGGCCTGGTCGACCGCACGCTGCAGATGGTGCGCGTCGTGCCCCACCTCGCGCTCGTGCCCTTGATGATCGCGTGGTTCGGCATCGGCGAAGAGCCCAAGATCATTCTCGTGGCCATGGGCACGCTGTTCCCGGTGTACCTGAACACGGTCAACGGCATCAAGAACGTGGACGCGCGCCTCATCCAGCTGGGCCGCGCCTACGGCCTGAACCAGTGGGAGCTGATCCGCGACGTCATCCTCATGGGTGCGATGCCCTCCATCCTCACCGGCATCCGCTACTCACTCGGCGTGGCCTGGCTCACGCTGGTGGTGGCCGAGACCATCAACGCGCAGGACGGCATTGGCTTCATCGCGCAGAACGCGCGCGAAATGATGCGCAACGACCGCGTCATCCTGGCCATCCTGATCTATTCGTTCGCCGGCCTGCTGGCCGACCAATTGACCCGCCTGGTCGAAGCGCGCGTGCTTCGCTGGCACAGCAGCTACCAACCCCGAGGAGCCCAACCATGAACGCCGTCGTCGGCCTCCAGATCCGCGACCTGGGTCACAGCTACGGCGCCAGCCGCGTGTTCGACCGTCTCGATCTCGACATCGAGCCTGGCAGCTTCGTCTCCTTCCTGGGCGCCAGCGGCACCGGCAAGAGCACCTTGCTGCGCCTGATCTCCAAACTGGAGAAGCCGGTGCGCGGCCAGATCTCGCCTGTGGGGCAGCGCGCGGACCACGCGCCGCCCACCATCCGCGTGATGTTCCAGGAAGACCGCCTGCTGCCGTGGCGCACCGCGTTGCAGAACGTGCAACTGGGCCTCAACGGCCGCGAACAAGACGCGCTCACACTCATGAAGGCCGTTGGCCTGCAGGGCAAGGAAACGCTGTGGCCCTCGCAGCTCTCGGGTGGCCAGCGCCAGCGCGTGGCACTAGCGCGCGCGCTGATTCAGCACCCGGACTGGCTGATGCTCGACGAACCCTTCGGCGCGCTGGACGCGCTCACCCGGGTGACCGCGCAGCAACTGCTCGAGAGGCTCTGGCTGGAGAAGCCTTGCACCGTCATGCTCGTCACGCACGACGTCGAGGAGGCCCTGGTGCTGTCCGACCGCGTGATCGTCATCGGCGACGGCGGCGTGCTGCAAGACATCCGCATCGACCTGCCACGCCCGCGCCACCGCGGCGACGCCCATCTCGCCAAGATGAAAGAGTCGCTTCTCGAGAGTCTCATCCATTGAGCTCTTTGTCCGTTACCACCTTCCCCGCCTTCTTTCACCACTTTCATGGAGTTCCCGATGTCTAGCCTGTCTTCGTCTGTTTGCTCCCCATCGTCCTGCGCGCTGTCGCGCCGTTCGCTGTTGACGGCCGCCGCCGGCGGCACCGTGCTGAGCGCCGTGCCCGGCCTGTCCCTGGCGCAGGGCAAGATGCCCGCGTCCATCCGCTACGCGTTGATCGGCGAAGGCAAGGCCGAGCCGGGCACCGTGCTGCGCTACGGCATCGGCGGCATGAACCCGTCGAAGGACCTGGGGGGCGCCAAGATCGACTGGCGCCCGGGCTTCCCCGCCACGCTGCCCATCATTGAAGCCATTCGCGGTGGCGCGATCGACTTCTCCTTCGCCACCTCCACCGCCATGATCTACGCGGTGGGCGGCAAGGTGCCGGTGGTGCCGCTGGGCGTGTATCCCTTGCCCAGCGACACCTGCTACCTGCTGGTCCACGCCGACTCGGGCATCAAGAGCGTGCAGGACCTCAAGGGCAAGCGCGTGGCCGACCACCGCGGTACCACCGGCACCTACGCCCTGGTGCGCACACTCGAGGCTGCGGGCATGAAGCTCTCGGACATCCAGTACGTGAACCTGGCCGCGCCCGATGCGGAAGCCGCCTTCGCCAACAAGCGCATCGACGCCTGGCTGTCGTGGCAGCCCACGATGGAGTTGGCGCGCCGCCGCTACAACGCCACCATGCTGCCCGGCGTGAAGACCTACGACTACGGCTTCTTCGTCGCGCGCGAACAGTTCGCCAAGGACCATCCCGAAGCTGTCGCCATCCTGCTGCGCAACGTGCGCGACGCGCAGCGCCAGCTCGAGGCCAAGCCCGAAGAGGTGGTGGGCCAGTTCCAGAAGCTCGGCGGCTTCGGCAACAATCCGATGGAGCACGACGTGTACCTCTACCTGGCCAAGAACCGCCTGCTCTCGTACTCCGGCGCGGGCAGCCTCAAAGCGGTCGACGAGAACACCGCCAACGAAGTGCAACGCCTGGCCGACAGCTTCCACGAACTCAAGATCTACCCGGAAAAAATCAAGATCAAGGAGTGGCTCATGAGCGCCACACCGCCGAACGTGCGCGACGCCGTCGCGGCCGAGCTGCGGCGCAGTGCCTGATGTCCACCGCCATCCCCGAAAGCCATTCATGAGCACCGCGTATCTCGAAGTACCCACCATCCTGGACCGTCCCGAGCAGCGTTTCCCGCTCGACCTGGGCGTGCGCATCCCGCGCATCCGCGACCTGCTGCGCAACGCCACGCACAACCAGTGGAACCCCGCTACCGATGTGGACTGGGACGCCCTGCGCCCCGAGGACTACACCGAAGAGCAGCGCTTGGGCGCGCGTTACTACTGGAGCCGGCGCGCCTGGAGCGAGTACGGCGCGATCTCCGAGAGCCCGACGCTGCAGATTCGCTATTGCGTGGGCAAGTTCGCGCCCGACATGCAGCTCTACTTCACGCTGCGTTCGCAAGAAGAGTCGCGCCATGCCGAGGCCTGCTACCGCATGGCCGAGAAACTCGGTGGCTATTTCGAAGCGCCGGCCAAGACCGAGTACCAGGGCGCTGTGGCCACGCACGGCGTGCGCCGCGCTGCGCTCGATCCCGATGCCAGCCTGGAGAGCACCATTGCCGCGTTGGTGTGCGCGGCCGAGGAGATCGCGTTCGACGTGTTCCGTCACCTCGTGGAGATCACGCCCAACCCGGTGGCGCGCCAGATCTGCAAATTCATCATGCGCGACGAGGTACGCCACTGCGCGTTCGGCTGGCACTTCATCCAGAGCCGCCTGCCGCACATGACAGCCGATGAGATCGAGAACATGCGCCAGGCGGTGATCACCATGATCGAGAAGGTCGAGCTCAACGGCTACCACTCGGCGTGGCTGGCGCCTTCGTCACCCTCCACCGAAGTCGAAATGGCGCACGACCGCCTGGCCTGGGAAGCCGGCCTGGGCGCCATCGTCGAGGAACTGGAGAAACCCATCTTCGCTGCATCGCTGGCGCGCATCCGCGCGGAGATGAAGAACGCCTGGGGCATCGACATCCCGATGTTCCGCCACCACAAGTACGACACGGAGATCTGAAGGATGACCGCATTGCAAGCGTCGCCTGGCACCGGCACCACCGCCATCCTGGTGGAGCAGCGTTTTCCGCTGGGTTTGAGCACCACCATCGATTCGATCCGCTCGCTCTACGAGCAGGCCAAGGTCGGGCGCTGGGATCCTTATCGCGACGTGGTCTGGGACGACCTGCGCGCCAGCGCCTTCGACGAAGCCACGCGAGACGCCGCGCGCCGTGTCTGGAGCCGTCGCGCCTGGACCGAATACACCGGTCTGGCCGAGACGCCCGCGTTGCTGGTGCGCTTCTGCCTGGAAATGGGGCGCGAGGCCGATCCCAAGTACTTCCTGACCGTGCGCAACACCGAAGAGGCCTGGCATATCGAGTGCTTTCACCAGATCGCCGAGAACCTCGGCGGCTACCTCGATCGCCCTGTGAATCCCGCGTGGGAAGCGGTGTTCAACCAGCACCGCTATCGGCTTGCACTCGACGGCCGCCAGCCGCTCGACCCCTACGTGGCGGTGCACTGCGCGATGGAAGACGGACTGGAGTTCGACCTGAGCACGCTGTACCGCCAGCACAGCCGCCATCCCGTGGTGGCCACGGTGATGGAGAAGATCACCCAGGCCAAGCAACGCCACGCCACCTTCGGCTGGTTGTACCTGGAGAACCGCGCCGCGCAGATGGACGCTACCGCCCGCACGGCCGTGGCCGAGCACATCGGCCGCTGGATCGGCGAGGTCCTGTGGAAGGGCTACCACGTGCCCACGCTGGCCACCGAGATCGACACGGCGCAGGACAGGGAGGATCGCCGCTTGCTCGCGCAAGCCGGCCTGGGAGCCGCCGTCGCGGCCGACGAAGAAGCGGTGTTGCTGGACTGGCTCACGCGCTCGCGCCAACGGCTGGGCGAACTCGACATCGAACTGCCCCTTATGCGGCATGACCGCCTGGGGCTCGTGTGAGTCCGCGCGAAAGACCCATTGAAGAACGGAGAGAGGCGTGACATTGACCGATCTGCAGCCGCCCAGCGATGGCGGCGATGTTTTTGACAATGCGTCCCCGGCGTACCGGCCCCAGCCGACGCCTGAGATGCAGCGCGTGCTCGACATCCTGACCGAGCGCAAGAAGGGTCAGCCCAGCCGCTACGAGATTTCGTTCGAGGACGCGCGCCGCGCCCTGATCGAAGAGCGCAAGTGGTGGATCGAGACGGCGCCGCGCATGGCCAGTGCCGAAGAACAGCAGATGGTGATCGAGGGACGCAGCGTGCGCATGCGGCGCAACCTGCCGATCGACGCGCGCGAAGACACCGAGATCATCTACCTGCACGGCGGAGGCTGGTGCGTGGGCGCGATCGAGACGCACGACGCGATCGTGCGCGGCCTGGCCGATGCGACGCGCCACCCTGTGCTCGCACTGGATTACTCGCTCGCTCCCGAGCACCCGTTCCCGGCCGCTTTCCACGACCTCACGCGCGTGCTGGCCGCGCTGCGCCGGGAGCGGCCGCCCGGCACGCGCTGGGTGCTCGCGGGCGACTCGGCGGGCGCCAACCTCGCGCTGCTGGAAGCGATGCGCGCGCGCGACGCGGGTGAGCGCATGCCCGATGCCCTTCTGCTGTTGTACGGCGCCTACCTGCCGGTGCGCCCCACGCGCTCTTACGAAGCCTATGCCGATGGCCGCTTCGGCATGTCCAAGGCCGCCATGGTGCGCTACGAGCACCACTACCTCGGTGGGCGTCTGGGCGAGTCCGTGCCGCAGGCGTTCCCGATGTTCGCCGGCCTGCGCAAGCTGCCGCCGATGCTGATCGGCGCCTGCGAACTCGACGTGCTGTTCGACGACTCCCTGCGGCTGCACCAGGCCGTGCAGGACTACGGCGGCCACGCCGAACTGGAGGTCTACCGGGGCGCGGTGCACGGCTTCCTCACCTACGGCCGCATGATGGAAGCGCCGCGCCAGGCTTTCGAGAGCATGGGCCGTTTCCTGGACCGTGTGCTGGCGGTCGAACCGCAGGCGTTGTCGGCATGACCGCTGGGCGCGGTACCACGCCATCTGGCGAACCTGCGGCGGTCCTGCCCTTTCTCTCGATCGCCCGCGTCGACGCACTGGCGATTGAGCAGGGCGTGGCCTCATGCGCGTTCGGGCGGGACCTGCCCGTGCGTTGCGACTTGCTGGTGTGGGACTTGGGCGACACGGTGCGGCATTGGGACCGCGACGTAGAAGGCGATCGCAGCGCGCGCGTGCTGCCGCCCACCGCGTCGAACCGCTTGGCGCACCGCACGCGCGAAGCGCGGCGCGCGATCGGGGCCGCGCTGCAGCAGGGCGCGCTGGTGGTGGTTCTGGTGTCCGAAGCGCCTGATTTCCTGCTCCACACTCTGGAAGAGCCTGTGCCGCTGAGCCTGTTGGAAGCGTTGCCGGGCGATCCCGTGGCGCTTGAAGGCCTGGCGCAAGAGACCCGGATCACGGATTTTGGCGCACCCTTCGCCGCCTTCTTCGACGACACCCGCGCGCTGTTGCGCCCGACCTTTGCACTCGACGGCGGCGCTGGCATGCCGATCGCCCATGTCGGGCAGGCCTGCGTGGCGCGCTTCGACCGTCGCCACCCCGGTGGCGTGCTGCTGCTGCCCGCGCTGCGGCCCGATGCCGGCGCGGTGGAGCAACGGGTCTTGATGGAGGCGCTGGCGCGGCTCGTCGTGTCCTTGCGCCATGAGCACGCATCCCCCCTTCTTGCCGACACGATCTGCCTCCCGCCGGTGCTGCGGGATTGCCGGTTGGAGCAGCAGCAGATCGAGACCGAACTGCTGCGCCTGCAGGAACGCCGGGACGCGGCCGCCGCGCGCCGCCGCCAGCTCGAGTGGGGCTGGAGCTTGTGCGCGGGCGAACCCACATGGGCACTGGCCGACTTTGCGCGCGCCTGCGCGGGCGGTGGGTGGCAGCAGGAGCGCGTCACGGTCAGCCGGCGCGCTGTCGTGCTTAGCCGCGCGAACCAGGCCGTGAGCTTGATCGCGATCACCGCCGGCACCGAGGCCGACGCACAGACCGTGGCCATGGAAGCCGCGCGCTTGCGCCACCAGGTGGAAGACGAACGGGCCGGGATGGCCGCGCCCTGCCTGTTGGTCTACCTGGCCGACAACCATCTGCCGCTCGACCAGCGCCCAGGCCCGCCGGCGGCCTTGTGCGCCGCATGCGAGCGCCTCCAATTGCCCCTGTTCACCAGCGAGGCGCTGTACCGCGCATGGGCCAACGGTTCGCTCGACGCCCTGGTGGCGAGCGCCATACGCCACCCTTCTCAACGCACCACCACCCCGACCGCCGTATGAAAGTACACAACCCCATCACCATCGCCGCTCCGCTGGGCGCTTATTCGAACGGCATTTGCGCACCCGCCGGTGGCCGATGGCTGCACATCGCGGGCCAGGTCGGCGTGCTGCCGGACGGCAGCCTGGCCGATGGGGTCGAGGCACAAGCCGATGCGGCTTGGCGCAACCTGCTGGCGGTGCTGGCCGACGCCGACATGGGCGTGGAACACCTGGTGAAGGTGCAGCACTTCCTCATCGATCCGGCGGATCTGCCGGTGTACGGCGCGGTGCGCAAACGTTACCTCGGCGATGCGCGGCCTGCATCGACCTTGTTGTTCGTTGCAGGCTTGGCCCAGCCGGGCTGGAAAGTCGAAATCGACGCCGTGGCCTGGAGGATGTAGCTCCCCCCTGCGCCGCTGACGCGGCTTCCCCCCTCTGTTGCGCGCCTGCGGCGCTTCGAGCGGGGGACGGCATCTTGGGCCGGCAAAGCCGTCCCTCGATGCCTCTGGGTTGAGGCACGCTCGCCGGAGACGGACCCGCAGCTACACGGCCACCCAGTGGTTGTCGATCTGCAGACGCCCCGTGCGCGTGGTGGCCTTGGCGTCGATGCCTTCAGGGGCGCACCACACGCCTTCGGCACCGCTGGCCCACCAGTGTCCTTGTGCGGTGGCCAAGGCATAGGCCTGCCGATGCGCCACGTTCTGTTGCCACCGCGCATCGCTACCGAACAAGGCCAACGTGTTCGCGCGCGGGCAGCTCACCACGAAGCCGCCCTGCGGCAAAGCGCAGATGTCGCCGCCGTAGCCCTTGACGGTCGGTTGATTCACCGAGGCTTGCAGGCGCTCACCGTTCCACACCGCGAACACCGGCGCACGCTGCCGGGCATCGGCATCGGGGTGCTCGGCCTGCAGCGCGATGCCCACGGTCGATGAAGCGGGGTCCCACGCCAGGTGGCGGATGCTGAGGAACGGGTCTTCAAGGCGCCACTGACCGAGCAGGCGGCCATCGCGCGGATCCAGCGCGACCAGCGAGGCGTCCATGCGGTCGAGCTGGCGCTTGCTGCGCCCGGTCTCGGGCAGCGTGGGAATGCCGCCATTGGCCACGATCAGGCTGCCGGCCGCCATCTCGCCCACCTGCCGGGGCAGCACGATGAGCTCGTGCGGGTCCATGCCGTGCGTCGCCCACTCGGCCGTTTTTTCCAGCGAAGCGCCATCGCGCACGCCGAGGCGTCCTTGGGCGTTGGCCAGATCGGTCTCGGTCGTCCACAGCGTGTTGCCATCCGCACTGGCGATGGCATGGCCGTTGAAGCGGCGGTCGTCGTCGATCCAGTGCCACTGCGTGCGCCCGCTTTGGGGGTGCCAGCGCAGCAGCCAATCGCCCGGTCGGCGCGCCGTGGCCAGCACGCTGCCATCGGCTTCGTGCAGCAGACCGTGCGCGCGCGTGGGCACCGCCAGCGAGCGCTGCACCGACCAGCGCGCGCCGTTTACACCGATCACACCGATGCGGTGTTCATCCGACGTCTGCCAGGCCGAAAGCAGGCGCGCCGCATGGGGTGAATTTCCCCACACAGGCGTGACGCCCAGCGCTGCTGCGCTCAGCAGCCATTGCCTGCGTGAGAGGCGTGCAGAGGTGTTCATTTTTCAGTCCCCGTCCGCGTCGGAAAACCCCAAAGGCACATCCAGCGCCGCCGCCACCTCGTTCTGGAACAGCACCGTCACCGCCTTCATCGATTTCGCGAGTGCCAGCAACTCGCGTTCACTGGAACGCGGCGTGAGCTTCTCCATGCCGGCATTCACCTGGCCCAGCGCCTGGCCCCACTTCTGCGCCAGCGCCAGGTGCCCACGGCCCATCAGCAGCGCTTCCATTGGCACCAGCGCCTGGCCCGCCGGCGGTGGCGGCGCGCCGGGTGGCAGGCGGCCTTGGGTGCGCAGGCTTTGCCATTGCGCGCGCCAGTCGCGCAGGTTGCTCTCGCGGTCCAGCCGTGCGTACGGCACCGGCGTGCCCTTGGCCGCGTTGCCCGTGGTCTGGTGCGTGGTGATGGGTTTCTCGATGTGCGCCCAGCGCAGCCGCTCCAGACCCGCGAGCCACTGGTTGACCCATTCGGCGAGCGAAGCGGTGGTGACCTCGGGTTCGTCTTCCCACGCCTTCGTGGCCCATGGGCCGAGCTCGTTCTGCAGCGCACGTGCTTCGGCGGCGATGCCCCGCGCGATCAATCCGCCGTAGCGGCAGGCATCGGGCGTCGGCGCCTTGCGGGACCATTGCTGCAACAACAGGTCCAGCGCCGGAAAACCCTTGGCCGGCGTGCCCACGCGCTCCATGTCGGCCAGCGTGGCGGGGGCTTTTTCCATTGAGCGTCGCAGCAGGTCCGGCCGCGTGGGCCAGAAGTCGATCTGGCGCTGCGAGCGCCGCGTCACCAGGGGGCCGACGGCGGGCGTGGACAGGGCTTCCCAACGCTCCAGCGTGGTCTGCCATTGCGCACGCAACGCTGACAAGGTCGCCTGGCCTTGGCAGAGCTGGTCCGCGGCGCTCACCAGCCGATCGGCTTCGCTCTGGAAGGCCTTCGCAAGCGGCGGCAGATGGTGGGTGTAGAGCCCTTGCATCGCCTGCTCGGCCGAGTAGTACGGCGCGGCCACGACAGGGGCGTTTTGCGCCGTGGCCATGCCGCAGGCGGTCAGCGTCCAGGCCAGCGCCAGAGGGATAGGGGCAACTTTCATAGCGACTCCACAAAGAGCACCAGCGACTGCCGGTCGCGGCGGTTCATCTTGAGCACCTGTTCTTTCGATGCCTGCGCTTCTCCGCCGTGCCAGAGGATGGCTTCAAGCACCCCGTTGGCACGCCCGTCGTGCATCAGGCGGGTGTGGCCGTTGACGTCTCTGATCAGGCCGATGCCCCACAGCGGTGGTGTTTTCCACTGCTGGCCGTTGGCGAGAAAGTCGGGGCGGCCGTCGGCGAGGTCGGGCCCCATGTCGTGCAGCAACAGGTCGGTGTAGGGCCAGATGCGCTGGCCTTTGAGCGCCGGGCTGGTCAGTTTGGGGAACGGTCCTTCTGCGGTGACGTAGCTCGGGCGGTGGCACGCCGCGCATTGCGCCTGTGCGAACAGCGCCTGGCCACGCAGCACCTGCGCGTCCTTCACGTTGCGCCGCGCCGCGGGCGCCAGCGTGGCCTGGTAGAAGACCACCTGGCCGAACGTGTCGTCGTCGATCTCGGGTTTCTGTGCCACCGCCATCGAGGCCGGCACGATGCCCGCGCTGCCGTTGGTGCGGCCGCCGCCATGGGGCGCGGCCAGGCAGTCCTTCTGCGCTGGCGTGCAGGTCTCTAGCGGGTGCACGCTGGAAGTGATGCCCATGTCGCCATGGAAGGCTCCGGCGGTCTGGTGCGCCAGCGTGGCCACGTTGGCCTTCCAGCCGAAGCGGCCCACGCGTTCACCCTGCGCGAACACGTCCCACACCCGGTTGGCCTGGCCTTTGATGGGGCCGGGCGCGGCCGCCTGATCGCGCGCATTGCGCAGAATTTCCGCCTCGGGAATCGCTTCCAGCAGGCCCACGCCGGCGAGCTGCGGCGCGATGCGCGGGCTCACCATCAGGCCCGGTGCGAACGGGCCGTAGGCCAGGTCGGTGAGCTTGTAGAGCGGCTGCCGCAGCGTGTAACGCGTGCCGTCGGTGAAGCGGCCGTGGATCGGCCGCGAGCGGATCTCCACCCGGCCCTCGGGCTTCACGCCCTGGATCGCCGCGTTGTTGAACTGGTCGCCGTACACCGGGTCGGGCCGCACGCCTGCCTTGGGGTCGGGTGTGCCGGCGACAGAAAGGCGAATCAGCAGGGCCACCGTGCCTTCGGGTTCGGGGCCGAGCGTGTTCTTCCACTCGGGCGGTTCGCCCCGGCCGTCCAACACATGGCAGCCGGCGCAGGCGCGCGCGATGAAGTGCGGCCCCAGCCCATCGCGCGCGGTGGTCGACGCCGGTGCCTCGACCCAGTTGCGCTTGAAGAAAGAATTGCCGATCACGAAGCGCGTGCGCCCCGGGTCGTCCAGATTGGCCAGTGGAAAGGAAAACGCGTTCTTGCCCGTGGCGTAGACCGTGGTCGCGCCACCGGTCTTCTCACCGAGTGGGTCAGGTGCTTCGTCGGCGTGCAGGACAAAGGCGGTCGCGCCGCCGAGCAGGACCCCCATGGCGAGCGCGAAGCGCGTGGCTTTGGGAAAGAGCGACATGGTGAGGACTACAGAAGATGCAAGTGCAGCAATGAAAACAGCAAACCAAAGGTGCGGGCATTGCAAAAAGGGAAACCTCTTCACGCGTGCCCCTCACCCCAGCCCTCTCCCCAGAGGGGCGAGGGAGTGAAGGCACGGCTCCGGCGAGACGTGCCTTCATCCACAGACACCAAGGGACGGCTCCGCCGGCCCAAGGTGTCGTCCCCCCTCGAAGCGCCGAAGGCGCGCAACAGAGGGGGGAAGCCGCGTCAGCGGCGCAGGGGGGTGTTCAGGGTTCCACCAACGTCAGCTTGGCGATGCCCACCGCAGTGGCCGATTCCACCAGCAGCTTGGACTGCGCGACCAGGCTCGCCACGGTTTTCTCGATCGCCGGGCGGCCGGCCGCTCCCTTGGCCAGCGCGCGGTCGAACGGTGCGGGAATGGATTCGGCACCCGCCACCGATGCGGCGATCTGCGCGGTCGTCTTCTCGGCCAGATCGGCCTTCTTGGCGGCGACCAGGTCGCGCATGCCCGGGCCTTGCAAGGTGCTGCCGTCGCGCTTCTTGTACTGACCCAGCCACACGTTCTGAATGCCGGTGGCATTGGTGACGATGTCGCGGTGCGTGTTGTCGGAGAAGCACGAGTGTTCGTCTTCCTGGTCCTGCGAATTCAGCGCCACTTCCATGCGCTCGCCCGAGAGTTCACCGCGCGAGAGCGAGCCCAGGCCCACGATGATCTTGCGCACCGATTCCTTGCCGCCCTTCTCGAAGCGCGCGCGGTAGTTTTTCTGGCCGGGCGCCCAGGCCTTGACGAGGAAGTTGAGGTCGTCGACCAGCAGCTCGGTCGCCACGGTCAGGAACTGACGGCGGCGGTCGGCATTGGGGGTCTTGCCGTCCACGTAGTCTTCGAACGAGCGGTTGCCCGGGCCGCTCTCGCTCAGGTCCTGGCCCCAGAGCAGGAATTCGATGGCATGCCAGCCGGAGCTGATGTTTTCCTCGCCACCGCGCTCGTTGAACTTGGCCAGGTTGGTCTTGGTGATCTTGAACTTGGTGTTGGCGATCAGGCCCGACTTGGGCTTGCCCTGCACATAGTCCACGTACGACTCGTCCAGCGGCCAGGCGTTGATCTGGCCCTCGGGGCCCTTGTCGTCGTCGATCGGGCCGCCGTAAAAGCGGAACGCCTCGGTCTGGCCATAAAACTCGCGCGCGCCCAGCCAGGCTTTGCGCGCGGCCGCCAAGCCGTCGGCCGAGGGCGCGGCCACGAAGGCTTTGATGGCCGTCTGCATCTCCTGCGCGGCGGCGAGCGTGTCGCTGTAGTTGGCGTGTACCAGGGCCGCGTAGTGCGTGGCGACGGTGGCGTAGGTCGCCGCAGCCGGGGCCGTGGCAGTCGCGGGCGCGGCCGCTTGGGCGTGGGCCGTGGCCGACAGCAAGGATAGAGAGGCCGACAGGGCCAGAACGAGCAGAGTAGGTTTCATGGCGGGGCTTGAGGGAGGGAATCGAAGCCGGCCTGAACCGGCGGGGGGTCTCAGTGTAAATGAGAACGATTCTTAAAAAAGACTGAAAAGCCGCCAACCCTCTTGCCCGTGGGCTCATCGGCCCTTCCTGGACCTGCGTCAACCGCGCATCAGTGCCTCGATCTCGTCGGCCTTGACCGGCACATCCCGAGTGATGAGCTCGCAGCCCGTGGCGGTGACGATCGCGTCGTCCTCAATGCGGATGCCGATGTTCCAGAACTTTTCCGGTACGTTTTCACCCGGACGCACGTACAGACCCGGTTCGATGGTGAGCACCATGCCCGGGCGCAGGATGCGGCTGGGTCGGTCCTTGATGGTCTCGCCGCTCAAGGGGTCCTTGCGCTCGCTCACGCTGCCCAGTTCGGAAGGTTCCACGTAGCTGCCGCAGTCGTGCACGTCCATGCCCAGCCAGTGGCCGGTGCGGTGCATGTAGAACGGAAAGTAGCTGCGGTTGGCGATCACGTCCTGCGCGTTGCCGACCTTGTTCCTGTCCAGCAGGCCGACATCGAGCAGGCCTTGCGCCAGCACCGCCACCGTGGCCTCGTGCGGCTCGACGAAGCGTGCTCCGGCCCGGGTGGCGGCCACGGCCGCATCCTGGCTGGCCAGCACCAGGTCGTAGAGCTCGCGCTGCGGGCCGGTGAAAACACCGTTGGCCGGGAAGGTGCGGGTAATGTCGCTGGCGTAGCCGTCGAGTTCGCAGCCCGCGTCGATCAGCACCAGTTCGCCATTGCGGATGGGTGCGGCATCGGCGCGGTAGTGCAGCACACAGGCATTCGCGCCGGCGGCGACGATGCTGCCGTAGGCCGGGTATTGCGAGCCATGCTCGCGAAAGGTGTGCAGCAGCTCGGCGTCCAGGTGGTATTCGCGCACGTCCTGCCCGGCGCGCAGCATGGCCGCGCTGCGTTGCATCGCGCGGATGTGGGCCTGGGCGCTGATCTGCGAGGCGCGGCGCATGGTCGACTGCTCAAATGCGTCCTTGATCAGCCGCATGTCGTCGAGCACACCACACAGGTCGCGTTGCGAATCGGGGCACAGCGCGCCGTAGCGCACCCGCGCGCGCACCGGTTGCAGCCAGCCGTTGACACGGCTCTCCAGGCCCTCGTGCGTGGCGAAGGGGTACCACACGGTGCTGCGGTTCTCCAGCAGCTTGGGCAGGCGCTGGTTCAACTCGGTGACCGGGTAGGCCTCGCTCACACCCAGGTGCTCGGGCGCCGCATCGGGTCCCAGTCGAATGCCGTCCCAGATCTCGCGTTCGAGATCCTTGGGTTGGCAGAACAGCGTGGTGTGGCCTTCGGCGTTGATCACCAGCCACGCGTTGGGCTCGGTGAAGCCGGTGAGGTAGAAGAAGTAGCTGTCGTGGCGGTAGATGAAGTCGGTGTCGCGGTTGCGCGGGCGTTCCAGCGCGGTGGGCACGATGGCGATGCCGCCGGCCCCCAGTTGAGCTGCCACGCGGGCGCGGCGATCGGCGTAGAGGTCGGTGTGGGTGGTGGCGTCCATGGGCGCCATTGTGGAGCCTTTGAAGCAGACACGCCCACATCCAGGGCTCCCGAGGATCCGGCTCTGCCGGTCCCAGGGTGCGCCCCCTCAGGGGGGTGACGCCGCAGGCGGCGCGGGGGGGGCGTTCAATTCCGCCAGGCGTTCGGGCGTGCCCACGTCCACCCATGGCCCGCCGTACAGCTCGGCACTCACCCGCCCCGCGTGCATGGCACGGCGCAGCAGCGGTGCCAGCGGCTCGGCCGTGCCCTGCGGGTTGCCGGGGATGATCTCGCACCAGGGCGGTTCGAACAGCTCGCGCCGGTACAGGCCGATGGTGCTGTAGGTGTGCTTCACGTCGGCTTCGTTCAGCGCCAGGCCTTCGGGGCTCAGGCCGAAGTCGCCGCGCGGGTTGTGCGGCGGGTTGGGCACCAGCCAGATGTGGGCCAACCCGTCGCTGGCCTGGAAGCGCGCCACGCTCTGCGGCGTGAACGCGAAATCGGGCACGAACACGTCGCCCGCCAGCACCCAGAACACGTCGCCCAGCAAGGGCAGCGCGCGCGCAATGCCGCCGGCGGTCTCCAGCGCATAGCCAAAGTCCTGGCCTTCGCGAGAGACGGTCACGTGTGTGCCGGCGTGCCGGGCCTGCCAGTCGGCGCAGAACGCCTGCAGCTGTTCTTCGAGCCAGGCGGTGTTGACCACGAAGCGGGTGAAACCCGCGGCCGCCAGCGACTCCATGGGCCACTGGATCAGCGGCTTGCCACGCACCGCCAGCAGCGGCTTGGGCGTTTCATCGGTCAGGGGCCGCATGCGCATGCCGCGCCCGGCGGCGAGGATCATGGCCGGGATCGGGGGTGGGTTGGACGGGTCGGCGGCGAGTCGGGGCATGGTGGTGTGGGGTGTGCGTGCCGGGCACACGGGGCCACACGCGTCAGGAATTATGAGCGCGCGCGTGGTCATGGGCTGTTTCCAAGGGTCTCCCACAGCCGGGCCGATAAAATCGCAGGTTTTGCGCCGCCGCGCAGTCCTCCCTTTTCCAATACCCCCCGCACCATCCATGTTTGACGCCGCCAGCACCCCCACCAGCCCCGCTCCCGCCGCTTCGGCCGTCACGCCCCAGACCCAGGCCAACGCGATCCGCGCGCTGGCCATGGACGCGGTGCAGGCGGCCAACTCGGGCCACCCGGGAGCGCCCATGGGCATGGCGGATATGGCCGTCGCGCTGTGGGGCCGCCACCTGCGCCACAACCCGAGCAACCCGCAGTGGGCCAACCGCGACCGTTTTGTGCTCTCCAACGGCCATGGCTCCATGCTGATTTACGCGCTGTTGCACCTCACGGGCTACAAGCTGCCGATTGGAGAACTCAAGAACTTCCGCCAGTTGCACAGCAAGACCGCGGGCCACCCGGAAGTGGGCATCACCCCGGGCGTGGAAACCACCACCGGCCCGCTCGGCCAGGGCATCACCAACGCGGTCGGCATGGCGCTGGCCGAGAAGCTGCTGGCGTCCGAGTTCAACCGCGATGGCCACCCGATCGTGGACCACCACACCTATGTTTTCCTGGGCGACGGCTGCCTGATGGAAGGCATCAGCCACGAAGCCGTGGCCCTGGCAGGCGCCTGGAAGCTCAACAAGCTGGTGGCGCTGTACGACGACAACGGTATTTCCATCGACGGCCAGGTCACGCCCTGGTTCATCGACAACACCGCCTTGCGCTTCACCGCCTGTGGCTGGAACGTGATCGGCCCGATCGATGGCCACGACGTGGACGCCGTGGACCGCGCCATCCACGATGCGAAGAACAAGGCCGAAGGCCCCACGCTGATCATCTGCAAGACGCACATCGGCAAGGGCAGCCCGAACCGCGCCAACACCGCCAAGGCGCACGGCGAGCCGCTGGGCACGGAAGAAATCCAGCTCACGCGCGAAGCCCTGGGCTGGATGCACAAGCCCTTCGACATCCCGAAGGACGTGTACGCCGCGTGGGACGCGAAGGACGTCGGCAAGTCCTTCGAGGCCCACTGGAACGAGCAGTTCGCTGCTTACAAGGCCGCTTTCCCTGAACTCGCCAAGGAATTCACCCGCCGCATGAAGGGCGAGCTGCCGAAGAACTTCGCGCAGGTCGCGGTGGACGCCGCCATCGGCGCGCACACCAAGGCCGAAACGGTGGCCAGCCGCAAAGCCAGCCAGCTCGCGCTGGAAACCTTCACCGCCGCGCTGCCCGAACTGCTCGGCGGCAGCGCCGACCTCACCGGCTCCAACCTCACCAACACCAAGTCCACCCCCAGCCTGCGCTTCAACATGGCCGGCGACGTGGTCAAGAACGAACAGGGCCAGGGCGGTCGCCACATCAACTACGGCGTGCGCGAGTTCGGCATGGCGGCGGTCATGAACGGCGTGGCGCTGCACGGCGGCTTCATTCCCTACGGTGGCACCTTCCTCACTTTCAGCGACTACAGCCGCAACGCCATCCGCATGGCCGCGCTGATGAAGCAGCGCGTGATCCACGTGTTCACGCACGATTCCATCGGTCTGGGTGAAGACGGCCCGACCCACCAGTCGATCGAACACGCGGCCAGCCTGCGCCTCATTCCCAACCTGGACGTCTGGCGCCCGGCCGACACGGCCGAAACCGCCGTCGCCTGGGCCGTGGCGCTGGAAAACGCCAGCCGCCCGACCGCGCTGCTGCTCAGCCGCCAGAACCTGCCTTACGCACCCAAGAGCGATCTGGGCCACATCTCCCAAGGCGCCTACGTGCTGGCCGAACCGGCCGAAGTGGGCCTGAAGAAGAAAGCCCAGGCGGTCATCATCGCCACCGGCTCCGAAGTGCAGCTGGCGCTGAAGGCCCAGGAGCTGCTGGCCACGGAACACAAGATCGCGGTGCGCGTGGTCTCCATGCCCAGCACCACCACGTTTGACCGGCAGAGCGCGGACTACAAGACCTCGGTGCTTCCCGCCGGCCTGCCGCGCATCGCGGTCGAAATGGGTGCGACCGACGGCTGGTGGAAATACGGCGTGTCCGCCGTGGTCGGCATCGACACGTACGGCGAGTCGGCACCGGCGCCGGTGCTGTTCAAGCACTTCGGCTTTACCCCCGAGAACGTGGCGGACACGGTGCGTGCCGTGCTCGCGAAACGCTGAGACCGCTGGTATTGAGTTAAGCCCGTTCGGGCTGAGCCTGTCGAAACCCTTCGACAAGCTCAGGGTGAACGGATCGATTTTTCAAAGGAGCATCCATGACCATCAAGATCGGCATCAACGGCTTCGGCCGCATCGGCCGCAACGTGCTGCGCAGTGCCATCCAGAACTTCCAGGACATCGAAGTCGTGGCCATCAACGACCTGCTCGAGCCCGACTACCTGGCCTACATGCTGCAGTACGACAGCGTGCACGGCCGCTTCAAGGGTGAGGTGACGGTCGAGGGCAACACCCTGGTCGTCAACGGCAAGAAGATCCGCCTCACGCAAGAGCGCGACCCGGCGAACCTGAAGTGGAACGAAGTCGGCGCTGACGTCGTGATCGAATCCACCGGTCTGTTCCTGGACAAGGTCACGGCCCAGAAGCACCTGGACGCGGGCGCGAAGAAGGTCATCCTGTCGGCCCCTTCCAAGGACGACACCCCGATGTTCGTCTTCGGCGTGAACGACAAGACCTACAAGGGCGAAGCCATCATCTCCAACGCCTCGTGCACCACCAACTGCCTGGCGCCCATCGCCAAGGTGCTCAACGACAAGTGGGGCATCAAGCGCGGCCTGATGACGACCGTGCACGCCGCCACCGCCACGCAGAAGACCGTGGACGGTCCGAGCAACAAGGACTGGCGCGGCGGCCGCGGCATCCTGGAAAACATCATCCCCAGCAGCACCGGTGCCGCCAAGGCCGTGGGCGTGGTGATCCCCGAGTTGAACAAGAAGCTCACCGGCATGAGCTTCCGCGTGCCCACATCGGACGTGTCCGTGGTCGACCTGACCGTGGAGCTGAACAAGGAAGCCACCTACGACGAGATCTGCGCCGAGATGAAGGCGCAGAGCGAAGGCGCATTGAAGGGCGTGCTGGGCTACACCACCGACAAGGTCGTGGCCACCGATTTCCGTGGCGACACCCGCACCTCGATCTTCGACGCCGACGCCGGCATCGCGCTGGACAAGACCTTCATCAAGGTCGTGAGCTGGTACGACAACGAGTGGGGCTACTCCAACAAGTGCCTGGAGATGGTGCGCGTGGTCGCCAAGTAAGCGCGTTCCTGTCGCGATCCAGAAAAGCGCCTTCGGGCGCTTTTTTTGTTGCCCGTTCGGGCGCGCCTGCGCGACAGCGGGGGATTGAAAATAGCACGACCGTTCGATAAATTGCCAGACCCATCCCCGTTCGTCCAGGAGCGACGCCATGCCCCCCTCCGAAGCCAGCCCGCAGATCCGCGTCGAACCGCTCACGCTGACCGCTGCCGACGGTTACGCCCTGGCGGCGCGGCGCTACCGCAGTCCCACGCCGCCGCGCGCCCACATCGTGGTGGGCAGTGCTACCGCCGTGCCGCAAGGTTTCTACAAACGCTTTGCCGAACACGCCGCGCGGCGGGGTTTCGACGTGCTCACGCTCGACTACCGCGGCATCGGCGCCTCGGCGCCGTCCACGCTCAAGGGCTTTCGCATGAACTACCTCGACTGGGGCCGGCTCGATCTGGCCGCGGGTGTCCAAGCCATGCGGCAGGAAGGCATGCCGCTCTACATCGTCGGCCATTCCTATGGTGGCCATGCGCTGGGCCTGCTGCCGCGCCACGACTGGGTCGATGGCGCCTACACCTTTGCCACCGGCGCGGGCTGGCACGGCTGGATGCCGCTGCGCGAGCAGGTGCGCGTGCTGTTGTTGTGGCGCGTGATCGGCCCGGTGTGGACGCGTCTGGCGGGCTACCTGCCCTGGAGCCGCCTCGGCATGGGCGAAGACCTGCCGCTGGACGTGTACCGCCAGTGGCGCCAATGGTGTCGCTTTCCGCGCTACTTCTTCGACGATCCGCAGATGAGCGCGGTGACCGAGCGCTTCGATGAAGTGCGTTTCCCCATCGTCGCGGCGAATGCGCTGGACGACGCCTGGGCGCCGCCCGCCTCGCGCGACGCCTTCATGGCAGGGTACCGCAACACTTCGGTGCGCACTGTCACCATCGATCCACAGGGCATGGGGCTGGGGCCGATTGGCCACATGGGCTACTTCCGGCCCCAGGCTCAGGCGCTGTGGAACGAGGCGCTGGACTGGTTTGAGACGCAGCCAAGCTTGGCCGCCGACCACTAGGCGAAAGGCTGGCAAGGGTGTGAGGAACTGCCGAACGGTTGTTTTGTCGGTGCATGGAGGAAAGCCCACCTGCCAGAATAAGTCGTTACGTCTTTCACCTTTGTTCGCCAAGGAGATGAGCTTCATGCAAGCGAACCGCCAGCGCCGCTGGTTCTGGGCCCCGTTGTGGTGGGCCATTTCCCTTTGTGGGGGGCTCACCGCCTTGCCGGCGGCGGCTCAGGTGCAGTCTTTGCTGGCAAGGGGCGAAGCCACGGGGCTGATCATCGGACTCAAGGACTCTCCGACTGAAGCGGTCACGGCAGAGCGCGCCGTTGGACGAGAGCGCCAGCAGTGGGAAAGCGCCAGCTTCAAGGGCCGCGAACGCCTGCGCCGTCTGGCCAAGGAGGCCGGCCTGCCCCAGGGTGTCGTGGGCGACGCGGGCAATGCCCAACTGCTGCGCTTTGAACGTCCGATGCGCGGCGACGCGTTGGCCAACGCCGTGCGCCGTGCGCGCCTCCACCCCGATGTGGCCTGGGTCGAGCCCGATGTGCTGGTACCCCGCTTGGCGGTGCCGAATGACCCGGGGTTCAGCCTCAACCCGGGCGGCCAATGGCACCTGCAGGCGCCTGGTCCAGGAAACCTGGCGGCTCTGAACCTCCCCGATGCCTGGGACATCACGCTGGGCAGCGCATCGACGGTCGTGGCGGTGGTGGACAGCGGCATCCGCTTCGACCACCCCGATTTGCCGACCCTGGCCAGCGGCCGCATGCTGCCGGGTCGCGACATGGTGAGCGAACTTGCCATCGCGAACGATGGTGACGGCCGCGACGCCGACCCCAGCGACCCGGGGGATGGCATCGACGCCTCCGACCAGGCGCAACTGATTTTTGCCGGTTGCAATCTGATGCCCAGCTCTTGGCATGGCACCTTCATTGCCGGGCAGATCGGAGCACAGACGAACAACGCCATTGGCGTCGCCGGACTGAACTGGAATACCCGGATTCTGCCGGTGCGTGTGTCCGGCAAATGCGGCGCGCGGCTTTCCGACCTGCTCGACGGCGTGCGCTGGGCGGCAGGACTGCCCGTCAACGGCCAACCCACCAACCCCAACCCCGCCAGAGTGATCAACCTCAGCTTTGGTGGTGACCGCACTTGCGCGAGCGCGCCGGGCTACCAGAGCACCATCGATGCCGTGACCAGCGCCGGGGCTCTCGTCGTGGTGGCCGCCGGCAACACCGACCGGACCTTGCTCCGACCGGCCGACTGCCGCCGCGTCATGGCGGTCGCGTCGGTTCGCAGGGATGGTCTCAAGGCCGAGTATTCGAGCTTTGGCAGCAACGTCGCCCTCTCGGCGCCGGGCGGTGCGATGCCCGACAATCCCGCCGACGACGATAGGCTCACGCTGATGTTGTCCCACAGCGACCAGGGCCTCATGGGGCCTACCGCCCCGACCTTCGAGTACAAGCAAGGTACCAGCTTTGCGGCGCCGCAAGCTGCGGGGGTGGCCAGTCTGATGCTCTCGGTCAACCCGTTCCTGAACCCACGCCAGCTCATCGACCGCATGAAAGCCGGTGCACGCCTGCACGAGACGGTCATCGGCCGGCCCACCTGCGGTACGCCGGGCACGGGCGTGTGCAACTGCACGGCCACCACGTGTGGCGCTGGCATGCTCGATGCGAACACCTCGGCGCAACTGGCCACCGGCCCCGCGGTGGTGATCAAGCCGCTGGGCACGGTCGAACCGGGCACCGTGATCACGCTGGATGGCAGCTCGAGCGTGGCGATTCCCGGCCGCAGCATCGTTTCCTACCAATGGGTCCAGGTCGGTGGCCCGCCCGTCTCGATCACCGCGGATCGGAGTGCGGTGGCCAAAGCCACCCTGGTATCCGAAGCCACCTACGAGTTCTCTCTCTCCATTGCAGACAACTTCGGACGTCGAGGTGAAGACTCGGTGGTGGTCGTGGCGGCCATGCCGGCCCCGCCTGCACGCGGAGGCGGTGGTGGGTCCGCCGGTTTGCTTTGGGGCCTGGGCCTGTGGGCCTGGGTGCTGGCGATGGTGCTGCGGCAGCGCCGCCGCCAGCGTTTGCGCTGACGCGGCAAGCCGCCGATCAGGCGCAGCGGCGCAGTGTCTTGCCCGCCATCGCCTTGCCCAGGCCGTCCACCGCCGTGCGTTGAGCGTCGGTGATGCTGGGCAGGCGCAACGTGAACGACACCGACTCGGCACGTTCCTGCGCGACCTTGGCGGTCCGCACACCAGCCTGTTCGGTGTCTCGCAGCGCTTGCTGTGCCGCCGCCTCGCTCGAATAGGTTCCCAGCGCCAGGCCGGGCGCCAGGCCGGAGGCCGTGAGTTCGCGGAAGTTCACGCCGATGCCACGCAGTTCGGCCTTCTTGCGGTCCACCTGGGCGGCGTTGTCGTAGCGCCCCATGTAGACGATCCAACGCGCGCCGCTGCGCTGTTCGGTGAATTGCCATTGATCGGCGCTCAGGCCGAGCAGCGCGAACTCGGCGCGCAGCAGTTCGACCTGGGTTTCGGCGAAGCCGCTGGCCTGCCAGCATGCGCGCGGCCCCTTGGCGTCGGCGGCGGCGTCCGTTGGTGGGACGGCCGGCGGGGTGGTGGCCATGGGGGGAGGTACATCCGGGCGCGGTGGCAAGGCGTCGACCGCGGCCTCTGGCGCTTGGGCCGCGGGCAGGCTGTCCTTGGGACCATTGAGCAGGCGCAACACGTCGGGGTTGACCTGCTGCTCCACGCGCTTGGGTTCTCGCTGATCGACCGGTGCCATGCCCAGCCCGTCCAGATAGCCCTGCGTCCACGCGAAGTAGCCGGCGTTGGCCAGCACCAGCAGGACGATGACCCATCTCAGCACGGGCGCACGCTCACTTCCGAACTGGTCACGGCCTGCATGCCCCGCTCGGTCAATACCTGCAAGGCACCGCTGTCGTCGACCCCGCAGGCGGTGCCCCGGGTGCCATCGGACAGTTGCACCGCCAAGCCTTGCAGGGCGTCGCGCTGGGCAAAGCGTTGCGCGAAGGCACCGAATCCTTGAGACGCAAATGCCAGCACATCCCGGATCAGCGTGGGCGCCACGCGCTCCAGTGCCTCGCCAGCCGTGATGCCCACCTCCAGCTCGGCCAGACCCGCAGGCGCCATGGCCGGCAGGCTGGCGGCGTTGGCGCTCGCCTGGGCCGTCATCACCGCCGCCTCGGGCCGTGCGATATTGATGCCCACGCCGATCACCACCATGCGCAGGCCGGTCGACGCTTCACCGTGGCTCGCCGTCTCCACCAGAATGCCGCCGAGCTTGCGCTGCTGCAGCCAGAGGTCGTTGGGCCACTTCAGGCGGATGTCGGGGTGCAGGCTGTGCGCCAGACTCACCCCGACCGCGAGCGACAGGCCCGACCAGCTTGCCGGTGCCAGCGGCAGTGCGATGGAGAACGTGAGCGACTGGCCCGGCCTGCTGTGCCAGCCTTTGCCCAGCCGGCCGCGTCCTGCGGTTTGTTCTTCCGCGGTCAACAGCACCGGATCGAGAAGACCCGAGCGCGCGCGGCGCATGAGTTCGCTGCTCGTCGAGTCGATGCTGGGCAGCACCTCCACCGTGAAGCCGGGCAGTGTGGGCACCACGGCCTCCCAGATGGCTTCCGCGTGCCGGAGCAAATCCGTCATGGTGAAACGCCGCGATCCGCGCAGCGGTGGAGCGTGGGGGTCATGTTCAGCCCAACTTGGACGCTCGGCCCCCGCGTTTGGGCGCCAGCAGCGTGCCGCGGCACTTCTTGGCCCCGCACCAGCAGGGGTACTCGGCCTTGAGCTTGGGCGTGTAGGGTTCGTCGATCACCAGGCCATAGTCGTAGAACAGCTCTTCACCGGCCTTGATGTCGCGTCGAGCACGGATGAACACGCGGCCGTCTTCCACGTCTGCTTCGCAGTTGGGCTTGCAGCTGTGGTTGATCCAGCGCGCCGAGTTGCCGCCCACCTTGGCGTCGATCACGTGCTTCTCGTCGATGTGGAAGTAGAACGTGTGGTTCGGGTCGCTCGGGTCGTGTGGGTGGCGGCGCAGCGCCTCCTTCCAGGTGATGATTTCGCCGACGTATTCGATCAGCGGTTCACCTTCGACCAGGTCCGCCACGGCGAACACGCCCTTGCCGTGCACACCGGAACGTCGGGTCTGGATGCGGCGGCCCGGGGGCACGGCCGAAGCGGCTGGGGCAGATGGGAGGCGCTTCTGCTTCACGCGGGTGCTTTTCGTCACGGCCGATTTATTTGGTAAGGTTGTTTCATGCAGGTGCGCGCAGGTGCGCGCATGCCCATGTGCGCGTGTACACGCGCGTGAAAGCCGATTGTAGAGATGAAAACCCTGGTCATTGCCGAGAAGCCATCCGTGGCCCAAGACATCGTGCGTGCGCTTACCCCGGTGGCGGGCAAGTTCGACAAACACGACGACCACTTCGAGAACGACAAGTACGTCGTGACCTCCGCCGTGGGCCACCTGGTGGAGATTGCCGCGCCCGAGCAATTCGATGTGAAGCGCGGCAAGTGGAGCTTCGCTCACCTGCCGGTGTTGCCACCCTACTTCGAACTCAAGCCGATCGACAAGACCAAGTCGCGCCTGTCCGCTGTGGTCAGGTTGGCCAAGCGCAAGGACGTGTCCCGCCTCATCAATGCGTGCGACGCGGGCCGCGAGGGGGAGCTCATCTTCCGCTTGATCGAACAGTACGCTGGCGGCTTCAAGAACGGCAGCTACCAGGGTCTGGGCAAGCCGGTGCAACGGCTGTGGCTGCAATCGATGACGCCGGCTGCGATCCGCGATGGTTTCGAACAACTGCGCAGCGACGAGCAGATGCGCGGCCTGGCCGACGCCGCGCGCAGCCGCTCGGAGGCCGACTGGATGGTCGGCATCAACGGCACGCGCGCCATGACGGCATTCAATTCGCGCGATGGTGGCTTCTTTCTCACCACGGTGGGCCGGGTGCAGACGCCCACGTTGTCCATCGTCGTCGAACGCGAAGAAAAGATCCGCGCGCACAAGGCGCGCGATTACTGGGAAATCCACGCCTCTTTCCTGGCCGAAGCCGGCGAGTACCCGGGCAAGTGGTTCGATCCGAACTTCAAGAAGCCCACGGGCGAAGACGCCGATGCCGAGTTGCGCGCCGACCGCGTGTGGAACCAGCGCGACGCACTGGCCATTGCCGAAGCCGTGCGCGGCAAGGCCGCCAGCGTGAAGGAAGAGAGCAAGCCCACCACGCAAGCCAGTGGCCTGCTCTACGATCTGACCAGCCTGCAGCGCGAAGCCAACGGGCGCTTCGGCTTCTCGGCCAAGACCACCCTGCAACTGGCGCAAAGCCTGTACGAACGCCACAAGGCGCTGACCTACCCGCGTACCGATTCGCGCGCCCTGCCCGAGGACTACCTGCCCACGGTCAAGCAGACCTTCGAGATGCTGGCGGGCAGCGGCATGAAGCACCTCGCGCCGCACGCGCAGACGGCGCTCAGCAACAACTACATCCGTCCGAGCAAGCGCGTTTTCGACAACAGCAAGGTGTCGGACCACTTTGCCATCATCCCGACGCTGCAGGCGCCCAGTGGCCTGAGCGAAGCGGAGCAGAAGCTGTACGACCTGGTGGTGCGCCGTTTTCTTGCTGTGTTTTTCCCGAGCGCCGAATTCACGGTGACGACCCGGATCAGCACGGTGTTGAACCACAACTTCAAGACCGAAGGCAAGGTGCTCGTCAAACCGGGCTGGATGGCCGTGTACGGCAAGGAAGCGGCCGAGGACGTGGCCGATGCCAAGGATGGCGACAAGGGCCAGAACCTGGTGCCGGTGCGCGAAGGTGAGACCGTGCGCACCGAATCGGCGGAGCCCAAGGCGCTGAAGACCAAACCGCCTGCGCGCTACTCGGAAGCCACGCTGCTGGGCGCCATGGAAGGCGCGGGCAAACTGGTGGACGACGACGAACTGCGCGAAGCGATGCAGGAAAAGGGCCTGGGCACGCCAGCCACGCGCGCAGCCATCATCGAAGGCCTGTTGACCGAGAAATACATGCTGCGCGAAGGACGCGAGCTCATCCCGACCGCCAAGGCCTTTCAGCTCATGACGCTGCTGCGCGGTCTGCAGGTGGAAGAACTCTCCAAGGCCGAACTCACCGGCGAGTGGGAATACAAACTCTCGCAGATGGAGCAGGGCAAGCTCAGCCGCACCGCCTTCATGGGCGAGATCGCCGCCATGACCGAACGCATGGTGAAGAAAGCCAAGGAGTACGACCGCGACACCATCCCGGGCAACTACACGACGCTGTCCACGCCCTGCCCCAATTGCGGTGGCGTGGTGAAAGAGAATTACCGGCGCTATGCCTGCACCGGTGCCAACGGCAACAGCGAAGGCTGCGGCTTCTCGTTCGGGAAGTCACCGGCCGGCCGTACTTTCGAGCCGGAGGAGGCCGAGCAACTGCTGCGCGACAAGAAGATCGGACCGCTCGAGGGCTTTCGCTCCAAGGCCGGCTGGCCTTTCGTGGCCGAGATCGTCATCAAGTACAACGAAGAAGACAAGAACTGGAAGCTCGAATTCGACTTCGGCGATGACAAGAAGGGCGAAGAATCGGGCGAGCTGGTGGACTTCACCGGCAGCGAGTCGCTCGGGCGCTGCCCCAAATGCGGTGGTGCGGTGTTCGAGCACGGCAGCAACTACGTGTGCGAGAAGGCCGTGCCCACGATGGCGCAACCCACGCCCACCTGCGATTTCAAGAGCGGCAAGATCATCCTGCAGCAGCCCGTGGCGCGCGAGCAGATGAGCAAGCTGCTGGACACCGGCAAGACCGACCTGCTCGACAAGTTTGTTTCCATGCGCACACGCCGCGCGTTCAAGGCCTTCCTGGCCTGGGACAAGGAGGCCGGCAAGGTGAACTTCGAATTCGAGCCGCGCACCAGCAAGTTCCCGCCGCGCAAGGCAGCGGCCGGCGCGCCGACGAAGACCGCTGCGGGCCCGGCCAAGAAGGCACCCGCGGCGAAGAAAACCGCGGCGACCAAGACCACCCCGAAGGCGAAGGCACCGCGCAAGACCACGGCCGCCACCGGCAAGCAGCCCAGCGCCGCACTCGCGGCGGTGATTGGCGAAGGCGCGGTGTCGCGTCCCGAGGTGGTGAAAAAACTATGGGACTACATCAAGGCCCACGGATTGCAGGACGCCACCGACAAGCGCCGCGTGAACGCCGACGCCAAGCTGCGCCCGGTGTTCGGCAAGGACCAGGTGACGATGTTCGAGATCGCCGGCCTCGTGGGCCAGCACCTCAGCTGATTTTTTCCAAAGGATTGTCCGCATGAGCCTGAAACTCTATTTCGCCCCCGGCGCGTGTTCCTTCGTGCCGCACAGCATGCTCGAGCTCTCGGGTGTCGAGTTCGAGCCGCACAGTGTCAAGCTGCACAAGAACGAGCAGCGCAGCCCCGAGTACCTGGCGATCAACCCGCGCGGCCAGGTGCCGGTGCTGGTGGACGATGACCAGGTGATCACGCAGATCGTGGCCATCCTGCTGCACCTGGATGCCAAGCTGCCGCAGGCCGGCATCCTGCCCGCCTCGGGACTGGCGCGCACGCGCGCGCTGCAGGCCCTGACCTGGATGAACAACACCGTGCACCCCACGTTCACCCACGTGTTCATGCCCGACAAGTTTGCCGACGACGAGGCGACGAAGCAGTCGATCCGCGCCTTCGCGGCCAAGGCGTACCGGGGCTTGCTGGGCGAGATCGAAGCCATGGCCGAGAAGGCTTCGCCGTGGATGACCGGCGAGCGCCCGGGTGCGCTGGATGCCTATGCGCTCACCTTGCTGCGCTGGGGTGGATTTGCCGGCATCGACCCGACCACCTTGCCCGCCACCTGGGCTCTGGCCCAGCGCTTTGCCGCCTTGCCGGCGGTGGCGCGCGCCATCGAGCGCGAGCGCCTGGTGCTCAACATCTACAAGCCCAAGGCGGACTCCAACACCTGAGCGATCAGGCCTGGGGCCGCGGTGTGCTCGGTGTGAAGCGCACCGAGGCGAGCAGGCCCGGCGGGTGGCGCTCGGGGTGTGCGCTGGCGATCTCCACCGTGGCGCCGTGTTGCTGCGCGATCTCCTGCACGATGGTCAGGCCCAGGCCCGAGCCGTCCACGTTGGTGCCCAGGGCGCGGTAGAACGGCTGCAGCACATACTCGCGCTCGTTCTCGGGAATGCCCGGGCCGTTGTCTTCCACTTGCAGGATCTGCACGCCGCTGAAGCGGTCGACCAGCACGCGCGCCGTCACCACGCCGCCGCGCCCGCTGTAGTTGATGGCGTTGTCGACCAGGTTGCGCACCATCTCCTGCAGCAAGATCGGGTTGCCATCGATCAGGCAGTCTTCCGGCACCGCCTCGGCGCCTTCGCAGCCCAGGTCGATGCCGTGCTCCAGCGCCCGGGGCACCGAGTCCTGCACGACGCCGCGCACCAGGCCTGCCAGATCGACGCGCGCGTTGGGCAAGGCGCGGCCGGTGGTCTCGGCGCGGGCCAGCGCGAGCAACTGGTTCACCGTGTGCGTGGCGCGCGCGCTGGAGCGCGCGATCTGCTGGAGCGAACCGCGGATCTCTTGCGGGTCGGTCTCGCGCTGCGCCAGTTCGGCCTGCATGCGCAAGCCGGCCAGTGGCGTCTTGAGCTGGTGCGCGGCGTCGGCGAGGAAGCGCCGCTGCGTGGTGAGCGAGGCTTTCAGCCGCGTCAGCAAGTCGTTGATGGACGACACCAGCGGCGCCACCTCCTGCGGAATCGCCGATTCCTGGATGGGGCTCAGGTCATCGGGTTTGCGCGCGCGGATGCGCTGCTCCAGTTCGTTGAGCGGGCGGATGCCGCGCACCAGCGCCAGCCACACCAGCAGCACCGCCAGCGGCAGGATGACGAACTGCGGCACCATCACGCCCTTGACGATTTCGGCCGCCAGCGTGGAGCGCTTGCCGCGCGTCTCAGCCACCTGCATCAGCACCAGATTGTCGTTGTCGTAGCGCGCGAGCCAGGTGTAGGCCACGCGTACCTCGTCGCCGCGCACCATGTCGTCGCGCAGCAGCACGCGCCCAGGCTCTGGTACCTCCTCTGCGCTGGGCCGGGGAAAGTCCGCTTCGCCGCTGACGAGCGTGCCCCGCGGGTCGACCACCTGGTAGTACACCAGGTCGGTGTCATCGGCGCGCAGCAGGTCGCGCGCCTGGGCGTTGAGATTGAAGCTGATCTGGGCGTTGTGGCTCGTGACGAACTGCGTTAACGCCTGCAGGTTGAATTCGAGCGCGCGGTCGAACGGCCGGCTGGCGATGCCCTGCGCCACGAACCAGGTCAGGGCCAGTGAGAGCGGCCACAGCAGCAGCAGCGGCGTGAGCATCCAGTCCAGGATCTCGCCAAACAGGCTGCGCTGTTCGCGTTGGAACAACCCGAAAGACTTCTGCCCGACCCGTTCGTTCGCGGTGGAGGGCTCACCCGGCGGCCCGGTGTCAGCCGGGGACTTTTTCAAGGCAATAGCCCAGGCCGCGCACCGTGGCGATGCGGATCGGATCCTTCTCGATCTTCTTGCGCAGGCGGTGGATGTACACCTCGATCGCGTTGTTGCTCACCTCTTCGCCCCATTCGCACAGCCGTTCGACCAACTGGTCCTTGCTCACCAGGCGGCCAGCGCGCTGCAGCAGCACCTCGAGCAGGCCGAGTTCGCGCGCGGACAGCTCGATCATCTTGCCGTCGATGGTGGCCACCCGCCCGGCCTGGTCGTACTCCAGCGGGCCGTGGCGGATGACGTTGGTCGAACCGCCCATGCCCCGGCGCGTGAGCGCGCGCACGCGGGCTTCGAGTTCCTGCAGCGAGAACGGCTTGGCCATGTAGTCGTCGGCACCGTAGTCCAGGCCCTTGACGCGCTCCTCGACGCTGTCGGCTGCAGTGAGGATCAGCACGGGCATCTTCGAGCCGCGCGAGCGCAGGCGCTTGAGCACCTCCAGACCGTGCAGCCGAGGCAGGCCCAGGTCCAGGATCAGCAGGTCGAACTCGTTGTTGGTGAGCAGAGCCGCATCGGCCTCGGTGCCGGTGGTGACGTGGTCGACCGCGGCGCCCGCCGCGCGCAGGCTGCGCAACAGGCCGTCGGCCAACACATGGTCGTCTTCGGCGATCAGGATGCGCATGGTGTGTCTCCTCGGTGGCCCGTGCCGCCCTGGGTCTGTCTGGATGCTCTGCTGGAGCCGGCTCATTTTAGGCCTGCCTGCCGCTGTAGTGGCCCCGGGACCCGGTGATTTCACCGGGGTGGCACGGCGGCGCGCGCGCCGGGCGATTCCGATCCGTAGGCTTCCAGGCCCAGCGCCACCACCGTGGCCACCGCGTCGCCCACTTGCGCGCGAAACTCCGCTTCGGCTTGCGCGACCGCATGTCGAAAGGCCTCCAGCCAGAGCAGGCCGGTCTCGGTGAACACGATGCGCCGGGCGCGCGCATCGTGCGCATCCGGCTCGCGCCGCACCAGGCCCCAGGCTTCGCACTGCGTCACCAGGTCGCCCATGGCCTGCTTGCTCATGCCGGCCTGGTGCGCCAGTTCGGTCAGGCGCGAGCCGTGCAGGCCCAGATGGCGCGTGATGTGGATGTGCGCCGCGCCCACCTGCGCACGCGCGGCCAGGTGCGAGAGCCTCAGCGGCACGTTGGCGTCGTGCGCCATCAGGCTGAGCACGCGCTCGTCGAAGCGGCGCAATGCCAGGCCCATCAGGCGGCCCAGGTGCCCGCCGCGCCAGCGGTCGTCGGGCGGCTCAAAGGTGGTTTCGGGCATGGTCAGATGGTAAGGCAAACTGACCAAATAACGGCTTGTTGATTTTTAACCCGGCTGTAAACTCCTGCTCAAGCATCCAGCCTGTACGCATTTACAGGCATGCTCACCCCCAACAACCCGCTCAGGAGCTTTCATGGACGCAGCCGTCAAGAACAACCCCCTCAACAGCGAAAAATCCAAGGCCTTGCAGGCCGCGCTGGCCCAGATCGAAAAGCAGTTCGGCAAGGGCACCATCATGCGGCTGGGCGAAGGCGAGACGATCGAAGACATCCAGGTCGTCTCCACCGGTTCGCTGGGCCTGGACATCGCCCTTGGGGTGGGCGGTCTGCCACGTGGCCGCGTGATCGAGATCTACGGCCCGGAATCGTCCGGCAAGACCACGCTCACGCTGCAGGCGATTGCCGAGATGCAAAAGCTCGGCGGCCAATGCGCCTTCGTCGACGCCGAACACGCGCTGGACATCCAGTACGCCCAGAAGCTCGGCGTGAACCTGCAAGACCTGCTGATCTCCCAGCCCGACACCGGTGAACAGGCGCTCGAAATCGTCGACAGCCTGGTGCGCTCCGGCGCGGTCGACCTGATCGTGGTCGACTCGGTGGCCGCGCTCACGCCCAAGGCCGAACTCGAAGGCGAAATGGGCGACTCGCTGCCCGGCCTGCAGGCCCGCCTGATGAGCCAGGCACTGCGCAAACTCACCGCGCACATCAAGAAGACCAACTGCATGGTCATCTTCATCAACCAGATCCGCATGAAGATCGGCGTGATGTTCGGCAGCCCCGAAACCACCACCGGTGGCAACGCATTGAAGTTCTACGCCTCGGTGCGCCTGGACATCCGCCGCACCGGCACGATCAAGAAGGGTGAAGAGGCGATTGGCAACGAGACCAAGGTCAAGGTGGTGAAAAACAAGGTGTCACCGCCCTTCAAGACCGCCGAATTCGACATCCTGTTCGGCGAAGGCATCAGCCGCGAGGGCGAAATTCTCGATCTGGGCGTGACCCACCGCGTCATCGAGAAGTCGGGTGCCTGGTACGCCTACAACGGCGAGAAGATCGGCCAAGGCCGCGACAACTCGCGCGAATTCCTGCGCGAGAACACCGACCTGCGCATCGAGATCGAAAACAAGGTGCGCACCGAACTCGGCGTGCCGCTCCTGCCGGTGGAAGAAGCGCCTGCGCCCGCCAAGGGTGGCAAGGCCGAGAAGAAGGCCAAGGACGCCGACGCCGCACCGGCTGCCTGAGGCGCGGGTCGCGCTGTTTCGGCATGGCCTTCGACCAGATCTCGCTGAAGGGCCGCGCCTTGCGGTTGCTGGCGGGGCGCGAGCATTCGCGCTCCGAACTGCAGCGCAAGCTGAGCGCGCACGAAACCGAGCCCGGTGAACTGGCCAAAGCCCTGGACGAACTCGAGGCCAAGGGATTCATCAACGAGCAACGGGTGCTGGAGTCGGTGGTGCACCGGCGCGCTGCCCGCCTGGGGGCCGCGCGCGTGCGCCAGGAACTGCACGCCAAGGGCCTGGACCCGCAAGCGGTGGCGCAAGCCGTGGCCGGTCTGCAGGACTCGGAGGAGACGCGGGCCCGGGAGGTCTGGCGCAAGAAATTTGGCGAAACACCCAGCGACGCCGCCGCGGTGGGCAAGCAGATGCGCTTCCTGCTCACGCGTGGCTTCGGCGCCGATGTGGCGCGGCGTGTGGTGCGCGGTGCACCGGACGACGACAACGAAGGTTGAGAGGCTGCCGCTCAGCGCGGCTGCGAGGTCGATGCGACCGCTGGCGTATCGGGGCCGCGCAGCATGCGCCAGGCCAACAGTCCGCTGAACACCATGATCGCCGTGCCCACCACCGCGGCCACTTGCAGGCCGTCGACGAAGGCGGTGCGCGCGGCGACCCGCAGCGCATCGGCCACGGGTGCGGGCAGGCCTTGCGCGACGGTGAGCGCGCCACCCAAGGTCGCGGCTTCGGCCACCGCCGCTGTCGATAAACCCTCGGGCAACTGCCCCGCCATGCCGGCCCGGTACAAACCCGTCGCCAGGCTGCCGAACACCGCGATGCCCAATGCGCCGGACAACTCGGCGCTGGTTTCCGACAGCGCCGAAGCTGCGCCGGCGCGCTCGGGCGGCGCGGAGCTGATGACGATGTCGTTGCCCAGCGTGAACACGGGCGCCATGCCGATGCCCATCACCGTCATGCCCACCACCAGCGCGGGCAGCCCGTACACGCCGTCCACCAGCGTCATGCCGGCAAACCCGACGGCCGCCACGGCCAAGCCCATCACCATCGTGCGAGGCGCAGAGATGCGCTGCGCGATTGCAGGCGTGAGCATCGATCCCACCACGAACGACAGCGACCAAGGCACGGTGCACAAGCCGGCCATCAGCGGCGACAGCCCGAGCACGAGCTGCAAGTGCTGCGAGATGAAGATGTAGACGCCGAACATCGCAAACGAGGTGAGCGCGTAGGCACAGATGGCGGCCGCGAACCGGGGCTGGGCGAACAGCTGGATGTCCAGCAGCGGGTAGTGAATGCGGCGTTGCCGGCGCACGAACGCAAGGCCAGCGGCCAACCCCAGGACGCCCACCGCCCAGGTGGTCACGCCCAAATGGCCTTCGGCCGCTTGCTTGAGCGCGAACACGCCACCCAGGACGGCGGTGAGCGAGAGCCCCACGCTGATCAAATCGAGGCGGCCAGCCGCTTCATCTCGGTACTCGGGCAGCAGGAACGGGCCTACCGCCAGCAGCAACAACATTACCGGTACGGCGGCCCAGAAGATGGCTGGCCAGGCGAAATACTCCAGGATGAGGCCGCCCACCAGCGGCCCGATCGCCCCGCCCACCGAATAACTCGAAATCCAGATGCCGATCGCCACCCGGCGTTGTCGCTCGTCGCGGAACATGTTGGAGATCAGCGAAAGCGTCGACGGCGCCAGTGTGGCGCCGGCGATGCCGAGCAGCGCGCGCGTGGCGATCAGGGCCTGTGCGGTGGTCGAAAGCGCCGCCGCTACCGATGCCGCTGCAAACGCCGCCGCGCCGATCATCAGCAGGCGCCGCCGCCCGAGCTTGTCGCCCAACGTGCCCATGGTGATCAGCAGGCCGGCGACCATGAAGCCGTAGATATCGACGATCCAGAGCAGTTGCGAGGCCGATGGGCGCAGATCGGTGCTGATGGCCGGCAGTGCGAGGTTCAGCACAGTGAGGTCCATCGCGTAGACCAGGCAGGGCAGAGCAATCACCCCCAAGGCGACCCATTCACGGCGCGTGGCTTTGGGTAGGGCTATCTCAGGGGGCGGTGAAGCCTTGTGCATGGAAAGGTTCCTCGGAGTTTGGCGCCAATACCCACACCGGCGTCTTGTGAACCGACGACGAACCAATACCCCGGAATTCGACACCTCCGAAGCGCAGCTCGGAGGCGCCGCAGATGCTTACAGGCCCAGCATCAGCTTGAGGTTCTGCACCGCGGCTCCGCTGGCACCCTTGCCGAGGTTGTCGAGCCGGGCCACCACGACTGCGTGTCGCGCTTCGGCGTTGCCGAACACCCGAATTTCCAGCTTGTTGGTGTTGTTGAGCGCCAGCGCATCGAGCTTGCCGTTGTCGGTTGCCGGCTCGGTGCTCACCCACTCGCTGCCGGCGTAGTGCAGGCTGTAAACGCCGTTCAGATCGGCCAGGGCAGGCTTGCCTGGCAACGTGTCCAGGTGCAGCGGCAACTGCACCAGCATGCCTTGCGCAAAGTTGCCCACGGCGGGCATGAAGATCGGCCGGCGGGTGAGGCCGGTGTAGGCCATGATCTCCGGAATGTGCTTGTGCGTCAGGCCCAGCGCGTACAGCTCATAGGCCGGGGCCTGACTTTGCTCGTACGCCTCGATCATGGTGCGCCCGCCACCCGAATAGCCGCTGACGGCGGGCAGGGAGACCGGGTGATGGGCGGGCACCACGCCTGCGTCGATCAGGGGGCGCAGCAATGCGATGGCGCCGCTGGCATAACAGCCGGGATTGGCCACGCGGTTGGCGTTCATGACAGCCTTGCGCTGCCCGGCGTCCAGTTCGGGAAAGCCGAACACCCAGCCCGGCGCCGTGCGGTGGGCCGTGGAAGCGTCGATAACCTTGGGTTGCCTGCCCGACAGACCGTCGATCATGGCGACCGACTCGCGCGCCGCGTCGTCGTGCAAACAGAGGATGACCAGATCGGACTGCGCCATCAACTCGCGTTTGGCCGCAGGGTCCTTGCGGCGTTCGGGCGCGATGCTGATCAGCTCGATCTGCGGCATGTCCTGCAGACGCTCGCGGATTTGCAGCCCGGTGGTGCCTGCTTCGCCATCGATGAATACCTTGGCCATGGGAGATCCGCCTTCTCAGTCAAGAAAACAATACGGGGTACACCATTCGATCCGGCGCGCGCGCGTCTTTGGTGCATCGCACCATGATACATTCCCCGGTTGCTGTTTTCAGTGCCCCAGCGCGGCCAACCTGGGTAGGCCGACACTCTTTTATCTGTTCCTGAGAGAGACCTCATGAAGATCCATGAATACCAAGGCAAGGAAATCTTGCGTCAGTTTGGTGTGCCCGTGCCGCGCGGCATTGCGGCCTTTACAGTGCAAGAGGCGGTCGAAGCCGCTCAGAAGTTGGGTGGTCCGGTCTGGGTGGTCAAGGCCCAGATCCACGCGGGTGGCCGCGGCAAGGGCGGCGGCGTGAAGGTCGCCAAGACGGTCGACGACGTCAAGCGCCTGGCCGGTGAAATCCTCGGCATGCAGCTCAAAACGCACCAGACCGGCCCCGAAGGCCAGAAGGTTCGCCGCCTCTACATCGAAGACGGGGCGGACATCAAGAACGAACTGTATGTGTCGCTCGTGACCGACCGCGCCACGCAGAAGGTGGCTCTGATCGCGTCGAGCGAAGGCGGCATGGACATCGAGGAAGTGGCCCATTCCACGCCCGAGAAGATCGTCACCGAGATGATCGATCCCCTGACCGGCATCACCCCAGAGCAGAGCAAGAAGGTGGCAGCAGCCATCGGCCTGACCGGCGCATCCGTCGACCAGGCCGTGGACATCTTCTCCAAGATCTACAAGTGCTACATGGACACCGACGCGTCGCTGGTTGAAATCAACCCGCTGAACTGCGACTCCAAGGGCAACCTCATGGCCCTGGACGCCAAGTTCAACTTCGACTCGAACGCCCTGTTCCGCCACCCCGAGATCGTGGCCTACCGCGATCTGGACGAAGAAGATCCGGCCGAAATCGAAGCCTCCAAGTTCGACCTCGCCTACATCAGCCTGGACGGCAACATCGGCTGCTTGGTCAACGGCGCGGGCCTGGCCATGGCCACCATGGACACCATCAAGCTGTTCGGCGCCGAGCCGGCCAACTTCCTTGACGTGGGCGGCGGCGCCACCCCTGAGAAGGTCACGGAAGCCTTCAAGATCATGCTCAAGAACGACAAGGTCAAGGCGATCCTGGTCAACATCTTCGGCGGCATCATGAAGTGCGACACCATCGCCACGGGCGTGATCACCGCCTGCAAGGCTGTGAACCTGCAAGTGCCGCTGGTGGTGCGCATGAAGGGCACCAACGAAGAACTGGGCAAGAAGATGCTGGCCGAGTCGGGCCTTCCCATCATCAGTGCAGACACCATGGCCGAAGCTGCCCAGAAGGTGGTTGCTGCGGTCAAAGCCTAAGCCCAGGAAAGCGAGAAACAGTCATGTCGATCTACATCAACAAAGACACCAAAGTCATCACCCAGGGCATCACCGGCAAGACCGGTCAATTCCACACCGAGAAGTGCCAGGAATACGCCAACGGCAAGAACTGCTTCGTGGCGGGCGTGAACCCCAAGAAGGCCGGCGAGTCGATCTTCAACATCCCGATCTATGCCTCCGTCAAGGAAGCCGCGACCCAGACCGGTGCCACCGTGTCGGTGATCTACGTGCCGCCCGCAGGCGCGGCCGCCGCCATCTGGGAGGCCGTCGAGGCCGATCTGGACCTGGCGATCTGCATCACCGAAGGCATCCCGGTCAAGGACATGCTGGAAGTGCGCAACCGCATGAAGGCCAAGGAAGCCGCTGGCGGCAAGAAGACCTTGCTGCTGGGCCCGAACTGCCCCGGCCTGATCACGCCCGATGAAATCAAGATCGGCATCATGCCCGGTCACATCCATCGCAAAGGCCGCATCGGCGTGGTGTCCCGTTCGGGGACGCTGACCTACGAAGCCGTGGCACAGCTGACCGAAATCGGCCTGGGCCAGTCCAGTGCCGTCGGCATCGGTGGCGACCCCATCAACGGCCTCAAGCACATCGATGTGATGAAGGCGTTCAACGACGATCCCGAGACCGACGCCGTCATCATGATCGGTGAAATCGGTGGTCCTGACGAAGCCGAAGCCGCAATGTGGTGCAAGGCAAACATGAAGAAGCCCATCGTGGGCTTCATCGCCGGTGTCACCGCGCCTCCCGGAAAGCGCATGGGCCACGCAGGCGCCCTGATTTCCGGTGGTGCCGACACCGCCGACGCCAAGCTCGCCATCATGGAAGAGTGCGGTTTCAAGGTCACGCGCAACCCTTCGGAAATGGCCAAGCTGCTCAAGGCACTGCTCTGAGCACCATGCTGCGGATGTGAAAAGGGCAACGCTTGCGTTGCCTTTTTTTATGCGCGCGCTCAATAGTGCGGCGCCAAGTCCACAAGCCTCTTGCTCTCCCATGAGTGCCTGAAACAAAATGCAACATTTTGGTGGCGGCAATGTGGTCGTCACCGTGGTGCGCTTGTTTCTGACCTTCGGGCAGTTCGCAGCGACCAGCATGCGAATCCCCAGCGGAGAATCTTCAACGTGCCCAGCAACCAGGCAAATGATGGCGACGGATGTACCCGTCTGACCTTTGAAACCGGTCTATATACTGAGCAGCGCCCTTGCCGAGGCGGCCGCCTCGCTACCCGCTTACCTACCAAGCCGTATGATTTTTGAGTACTTCTGTCTAACGGATCCGGGGTTGATCAGGGACAACAACGAGGACTCCGTGGCCCTTGACCCCGAGAACCACATTGCGGTTCTGGCCGATGGCATGGGCGGCTACAACGCGGGCGAAGTGGCCAGCGCCATGGCGACCACCTTCATCAAAACCGAACTCGGACGCTGGATATCGGAGGGTGGCAGTGAGGCGAGCGCGCGCGAACTCAAGAGGGCGATGGAAATCTGCATCGACAATGCCAACCGCTCCATCTTCAATGCTGCCAACTCCAACGCGCAATACGCCGGCATGGGAACCACCCTGGTCATGGGCTTGTTTCATGCCACCAGAGTCATGATCGGCCACGTGGGCGATTCGCGCTGCTATCGCTTGCGCGCGGGCACCTTCATGCAGATCACGCGCGACCATTCCTTGCTGCAAGAGCAGATCGATGCGGGACTGATTTCTCCGGAGCAGGCGCAATTCGCCACGCACAAGAATCTCGTGACACGGGCGTTGGGCGTCGAAGACACGGTTCTTCTCGAAGTCAACGAGCACCGCGTCGAGGATGAAGATCTCTATCTTTTCTGCTCCGATGGCCTCAACGACATGATGGCCGATGAGCGCATTGCCGCCATTCTGGTGACCGCCGGCACGCTCGAAGAAAAGGCGCAAGCCCTGGTAGATGCGGCCAACGACGCTGGTGGGCGCGACAATATTTCGGTGATACTGGCGCATGCGCGCTCAAAGCCTGCCCGCAAAGGTCTGCTCTCGCGGATGCTCGGCAAAGCATAGCGCGTACCCCAGTTTCAGAGTCTCGTTCACAGGTTCCAGAGGAGTCGGCCATGCCGAAAATGATCGTTTCTATCGACGGTGTCGTCATCAAGGAAGTGCAGCTCACCAAAGACCGCACCACGCTCGGACGCCGTCCTTATAACGACATCGTGATCGACAACCTCGCGGTCAGCGGCGAGCATGCGGTAATGCAGATGTCCGGCATGGACGTGTTTCTGGAAGACCTCAACAGCACCAACGGCACTTACGTCAATGGCAAGGCCATCAAGAAGCAGCAGCTGCAGAACGGCGACAGCGTTGAGATTGGCAAGTACAAGATCAAGTTCGTGCACGAAGGGGTGGCGGACACCCAGGAAAAGACCACCGTCATCAGCGCGGGTGCGGTCGTGGACACGGGCGAACCCCAGGGCACTGCGGCCATCAAGGTGATGTCTGGAACGGCTGCGGGTCGTGAAGTGCCCTTGGTCAAGGTGGTGACCACCATTGGCAAGCCGGGCGTGGCGGTGGCGGCCATCACCCGCAGGCCGCATGGGTATGTGGTTGCGCTCGTGGAGGGCACACAGAAACCCACCGTCAACGGCAGTCCCATCGGGACCGATGCCACCCATCTTCACAACGGCGATCTGTTGGAGCTGGCCGGCACAAAGATGCAGTTCGTTCAGCAGTGAGTCGCGGCGCTCTTCGCCGGCGCCCAACTGTTCGCTGATGTATCCCGCGGAAGAAGTGCCAAAAAAGTCCTTCTCGCCGACATGTCAAACGGGTAGCCTTCGGCGATCGGTTGCGGCCTGAATCCACTCGGGCGAGGTCAACCAGTGTTCCAATCTGACGGGCCAGGTCGACCTGGTCTCGATACTCACTGTTCAAGGCGCCAATGAGGGTTCGCGTACTGGGGTGCTCCGGAGCCATTGCTCAAGGCTGTCGAACCACTTCCTTCCTGCTCGACCACGACGTCCTGATCGACGCAGGCACCGGCGTGGGCGACTTGACCCTGGATGAAATGGCACGGGTGGACCATGTGCTCTTGACGCATTCCCACCTTGACCATATTGCGGCGCTGCCGCTCATGCTCGATTCGGTGGCCGCCTTGCGTCTGGCCAGCGGCGTTGCACCTCTGCAGGTGCATGCCTTGCCGGGCACGATTGCCGCGTTGAAGGTGCACATCTTCAACAACCTCATATGGCCCGACTTCTCCGCCATTCCCAGCGTGGACACGCCGCTCATGCGTTTCGTGTCCATTGCCGTTGGAGATGTGCTGCACGTGGGCGGCAAGGCGGTTGAGGTGCTGCCTGCCGTGCATACCGTGCCTGCCGTGGGATATGCCGTCGCCAGTGCGTCGGGACATTGGGTTTTCAGCGGGGACACCGAGCGCAATCCGGCGTTCTGGGCACGGGTCAATCAACTGCAGATTGCCCAGTTGGTCATCGAGACCGCATTCAGCAACCGCGAGCAGGCCCTGGCCCAGCGCAGCCTGCACCTGGCCCCGGGAACGCTGGCGCAGGAGCTGGCGCAAATCGATCCCCAACACAAGTATCCGATCTACATCACCCATACCAAGCCTGCCGAAACCGGCCTGATCATGGAGGAGATCCGCCGCTTCGATGAAGCCCCCGGCGCGGCAGGTGCGACAAGACACGACATCCGTTGGTTGACGGCGGGGCAGACCTTTGACCTCTGACAAAACGCGCCCTGCGGTGGCAGGGTGACAAAAAATGTCGTCGCACAAGGTGCTTCTGGGTCGCGAAATGTCACACGAGGGGGTTGATCCGTGAAATTGGGCGCGAAAAACAGGGTATTTGGGGCTGGCACGCGGCCTGCTGAGAAGAAGCGTCCTTATCCCAACCCTGTCCTGTCCCAAGGAGTTTTTCAATGAAGCGAACCCTGCAAAAAGGTTTCACCCTGATCGAACTGATGATCGTGGTGGCCATCATCGGTATTTTGGCTGCCGTGGCTTTGCCTGCTTATCAGGACTACACGGTGCGTGCGCGGGTGTCGGAAGGGCTGGTTGCTGCATCTGCTGCGAAGGTCAATGTAGGTGACATTCTGGCAACCGGCCGCAACAGTGCGTCGGGATACGCGGCAGGCTATACCCCTCCTACCGCGACGCAAAACCTGGCCGGTGTTGCTATCGCACCCGCTACGGGTCAGATCACCCTCACGACCACTCAGCGTGCGGGTAATGGGACATTGGTGGTGGTCCCATACACAGGTGGCGCAACCCAGGCGGCCGGTAGCGGTAATGCTCTCCCTGATGCAACTGCTGCGTTTGCTATTCCGGACGAAGGCGTGAAGTGGCAATGTCATTCGGCCACTGTCGGAACAGCCATTTCGCCAGCTCCCACCGTTGGCGCCACTTTGCAAGCCCGTTTCGCACCCTCTGAGTGCCGGTAATTGGTTGCAGACCAAAGAGAGCGCTTCGGCGCTCTTTTTTTTGGAGGTTTTCCATTCGTGCATTGGGGTAAACGCATACGGGCTGCCACGAGAGTTGCGGCATTGCACTTCGCGATCAGTTTGTTCGTTGCCTTCTTGGTTGGTCTGGTCGTCTTCAGGGTTTGGTATCCTGCACCTTTTAACGAGTTGATTGGCGGGCTGGAGCTCTTTCTTATCCTTGTGGGTGTTGACCTCGTGTGTGGTCCACTGTTGACGTTTGTGCTCTTCAACCCGCAAAAGCCAAGACACAAATGGCGCATGGATCTTGGCACAATCTTGGCCGTTCAGATCGGCGCGATGGTGTATGGCATGGCTCAGCTTGCAATTGCACGCCCCGTTTACCTTGCCTTTGAAGGCGATCGCTTTCGAGTGGTGCAAGCTGGTGATGTCGATGTGGCCCAGTCGCATATGGCGGCTATCGACCTCAGAAATATTCAGGTTTTTGCAGGTCCGCGACTTATTGGCGTGCATCTCTCCACGACTGAGGATGCCGATCTATTGGCAAGCCTTCAGCTCTCAGCGCAGGGCTTACATCCTGCCTTTCGCCCATCACGATGGCGTCCTTATGAGACTCAGGTATCCAGCGTCTTAATGCAACTGCGCCCGCTGCGAGCGTTGGAGGAAAAAAATATCGACCGTGCGGATGAGCTAGCAAAGATTGCTGATGTGTTAGCCAAAGAGAATCTGACTAAAACACAAGTAGGGTTTCTTCCATTGGTTCGTGATTTGGTGACAGACTGGGTGGTCCTCGTGCGGCGTGCGGATGGACAGCCGATTGCGTACTTGCATCTCGATGGTTGGTGATGATCAGATTACAAGATGTACTGCTGCACAGCTGGCCAGCAGGTCACAAATTTGATGTTTCTAGCTCGCGTGTTCTTTTGGTGCTTGTGACATGCCTCGTCGCCGCACCGTGGTTCTGGCCATTCCTTCGTGTGCCCATTGCGGCGATGTGGCCCAACATGTTCGCTTGGGCTGTGGGCGCGGTGCTGTTCGTTGCACTGCCATCGATGGGTAAAAGGTCTGAATTGGCGCTTGCGGGGGGGTGGCTTTGTGCAGCACTGGGAAGCTCTGTGCTAGGGCTACTGCAGTATTTCGACTTGGAGAACGTTTTCTACCCGTGGGTCGCTCCGACGCCACCAGGTTACGTCATTGCCAATGTGCATCAGATGAACATGCTGGCAACCCTGCTGGGCGTTGGTTTGATATCTCTCTGGTGGATGTTTAACAAGAGATATCTTTCAGCTCCGAATGTTGCATGGATGGCCGCCTTGATGCTGGCGACTTTGGCTGCTACTGCATCACGTACAGGATTGGTGCATCTACTGGCGATCACTTGCATGTTTCTGTTGTGGCATACAGAAGAACGACGTCGTTGCGCCATTGTCGTGTTGGCCGGTTGGGGAATCTATATTGTTGCAGCACAAGGATTGCCATGGCTTGTATGGCTGCTGCAGGGCGTTTCCATTGAGCGGCAACTTTTGGATCGTTTCGGGATGGACTTGGCTTGCCACAGTCGCCGCGTCTTGTGGAGCAACGTTGTCGATTTGATCTTGCTTAAGCCGTGGGCCGGCTGGGGGTCGGGGGAGCTTATGTATGCCCATTACATAACCGATTTTGCTGGCGTTCGCTTCTGTGAGAAGCCCTCTCATGCGCATAATATTGCACTTCAATTGGCCGTCACCATGGGGCTTCCGGTTGCCATTCTGGCTGGAGTGGGATTGTGTGCGTTGCTTTTAAGGCTCAAGCCATGGTTTGTCGTTAACGCGACTGAGCGTATGTACTGGGGCATCCTGGCCTTGATAGGGGTGCATAGTCTTTTGGAATACCCACTCTGGTTTGGTGTTTTTCAGATGATGTTTCTGATGTGCGCATGGCAAATCTATCGAATCCGTCGCACCTCGTCGGTTGATCATTTCGGAGAAGCCGTTTTTATTGCGCGAACGGCAATGGCATCACTATGTCTAGTGGCTCTCGCTGGGCTGACTTTGGACTACAACAAGGTTAGCCAGATTTACATTCCGGCCAGTGAACGCTCTCCACGATATCGAGAGGAGACATACAACAAAGTCCAGGATGCGGCATTCTTTAGGTCGCCCCTTCTTATCGCCCAAGTGCTGGGTACCCCATTGGACCAAGCAAATGCGCAAGCGATGCTCGACGCGTCGCTCTCGTTGCTCCACGTGGAGCCGGATCCTCGCATTATTCGGCGCGTGATTGATTCTGCCGCCCTACTCGGTTTTCAAGATCTCGCAGCATTTCATGAAGCCCGTTTTAGTGCAGCATGGCCTAAAGACTTCGAGCAGTGGAAACAGGAAAGATAGTGTGTGGATCGACTATCTTGAGGACACGGGAAAATCCCCACTCTTCCCCCCCCGCTTCTCCACCAGCCGAACGCCCTCAACCACCATCCCCCGGTCCACCGCCTTGCACATGTCGTAGATGGTCAACAAGGCCACTGACGTCGCGGTGAGCGCCTCCATCTCCACGCCCGTCTGACCCGTGCATTCCGCCGTCGTACGGCAGCAAACGGTGTTCGTGTCTGCTTCGATCTCGAACTCCACCGCCACCCGCGTCAACGCAATCGGATGGCACAGCGGAATCAAGTCACTGGTCTTCTTCGCCGCCTGAATGCCGGCGATCCGTGCGATCCCCAGCACATCTCCCTTCTTCGCTGTGCCAGATTGGATCAGCGCCAGCGTGGTGGGCAGCATCGTGATCCGTCCTTCCGCCACGGCCACACGGTGGGTGCTGGCCTTGGCGCCCACATCGACCATGTGGGCCTGACCTTGCGTGTCGAAATGCGTGAGTGGAGAAGTCGGGGAAGCGTCGTTCATGAGGACTTGATTCATCGGGTTTACAGAACCCGGAGGACTTGGCGGCATCATACGGGGATGCGATTCTCTCTGTGGACTTCGAGTACCTCGGGCGTATCCCGGCGCAAACGCTCCCGGTGGTGCGCATTCCTGGTGGCTTCCATGCTGGTGCTTCCCGGCCCTGCATCGGTGGCCCAGACCAGTGGCCTGCCCAGCTTGGGCGATGGGCAAGGCATGTCCGTTGGCGCCGAGCGGCGGTTGGGGGACCGCATCGCGCGCGATATCTACCGCGACCCGGACTACATCGACGATCCCATATTGACCGACTACCTGCAGACCTTGTGGCAGCCCTTGCTGGGTGCCGCCCGGGACCGTGGCGATGTGCCACCCGAGCTGGCCGAACGCATGGCGTGGGAGCTCGTGGTCTCGCGAGACAAAAGGGTCAACGCGTTCGCCCTGCCCGGTGGCTACCTGGGCGTCAACCTGGGGCTGGTCGCCATCACGGAGCGCCCGGAGGAATTGGCCTCGGTGATGGCGCACGAGCTCAGCCACGTATCGCAGCGGCATATTGCCCGCATGATGACGCGCGAAGAACGCATGGCGCCCTGGATGATGGCGGCGATGATTCTGGGCGCCTTGGCGGCGGGCAGCAACGCAAATGTGGCAGGTGCCGCCATGGCGGGCAGCACGGCGGTGGCTGCGCAGTCGCAACTGAACTTCTCGCGCGACATGGAGCGCGAGGCCGATCGTGTGGGATTCGGTGTGTTGACGGGTGCCGGATTCGATGGCCACGGCTTCGTCTCCATGTTCGACAAGATGCAGCAGTCCTCGCGCTACGACGATGGCTCGTTCCCCTATCTGCGCAGCCACCCCTTGACGGGGGAGCGCATCGCGGACATGCGCTCTCGGGTGCCGTCGGGGCCGGCGGCATCGAAAGATGCCCAGCCGGACGCGGAGCGCGTGTTGGCTTCGCCTGGTTTGGGGGCTGCAAGCTCCGGTTCCTCCTCAGGTCTGCTGCTGAGTTTGCCGAGTGCCCGCGATGCCCAGCGCAACAGCGTGGGACTGCTCATGCCCTCGCGCGCGCTGCACGCCTTGGTGGCCGCTCGCGCCCGCGTGCTGGCCGAGAACGGACCCGATCGTCAGCGCGCCTGGCTGGCCAATGGGCAGTCCGCCAACGCATCGCCAGGCGATCGCTACGCGGCGGCTCTCTCGGCGTTGCGATTGGGTCAGCGCGACCTCGCATGGGATCTGGCACAGCGCTTGCGCTCGACGGTGTCGCCCGAGGCGCGCTCCACGGTGGATGCGCTGTTGATCGAGATCTTGCTCGCGCCTTCGGCGGGCGGCGCTGCCATGCCGTCTGCACAGATGGCTATGCTGGTCGAACTGCGCGACCAGGCGCTGGCGGGAAGTTCTCGTGCCAGTGCCTTGCTGGGCGCCCAGGCCGCGTTGGCCACGGGGCAGGCGCAGCGTGCGGTGTCGCGCTTGCAATCCTGGGTGTCGGTGCATCCGCGGGACGCGGTGGCCTGGCAGACGCTGTCGCGTGCGTATGCATCTCAAGGACAGCAACTGCGTGCGATTCGCGCCGAGGCCGAGTCGCGTGCGGCGCATCTGGACTTTGCGGGTGCGGTCGACCGCTTCAGGGCAGCGCAGGCCCTGCCCGTGGCGCAGCGCAGCGCCGATGCCATGGAGCTGGCGATTGTGGACAGCCGCCGGCGCGAAGTGGAGGCGCAGTTGCGCGAGACAGTTCGGGACGAAGAAGAGCGGCGCTGAGGCGTCGCCGCCGCGCCGGACTCAGCGCGGCAATACGTTGCGCACAGCGGTGTTCACCAGCAGCATCAACACCGAGTAGATCAGGGAGCCCAGCAGGGCTGCCCAGAACCCGTTGACGTGAAATCCGTTGAGCACGCCAGACGCCGCCCAGAACAGCAGGGCGTTGATGACGAAGAGAAACAAGCCCAGGGTCACGATCGTCACCGGCAGCGTCAGTACCACAAGGATGGGCCGCAACACCGCATTGAAAAGACCGATGACGGCCGCCGCGATCAGGGCGGAGGTGAAGTTGGGGACTTGCACGCCCGGATAGATGTAGGCCACCACCAGCAGAGCGCAGGCCGCGAGCAGCCATGTGAGGATGAGTTTCATGGAACCAGCATAGCAGCAGCCGACGCAAACGAAAAAAGGCGGTGCCCTTGCGGGCACCGCCTTTGCGCTTTCGAGCGAATCGGCCGATCAGGTTTCGTGCACCACCGGCGGACGGCGGGAGGCGATCCATTTGCCCAACGCCAGCACCAGCAGCGCGCCAGCGATGTGGGCACCCCACCACAGTGTGTTGGAAATAACGGCCATGCCTTTCTCGTCCAGCGTACCGAGCTTGGGCATGAAGAGCCACTTGTCGGGATTGACGAAGGCCGGGTCGGTGACCAGCATGCCACCCGCGATCCAGCCCAGGAGCATGCCGCCCAGGGTGATGATCATCGGGAAGCGAGCCATCAGTTTGATGACCAGGGTGCTGCCCCAAACGATGATCGGGATGGAGATCAGCAGGCCCAGCACCACCAGCAGGAACGAGTGTTCGCCGGCATTCTGGGCGGCACCCGCGATGGCGATCACGTTGTCCACGCTCATGACCAGGTCGGCCACGATGATGGTCTTGATGGCGGCCAGCAGCCTGTCGCTGCCCTGGATGTCGCCATGGGCTTCGTCGTCGGGTGCAAGCAGCTTCACGCCGATCCAGACCAGCAGAATGGCGCCCACGAGCTTGATGAACGGAATGTTCAGCAAGGTCATGGCGAACGCGATCAGGATGATGCGCAGGACGATGGCGCCAGCGGTGCCCCAGATGATGCCTTTGGTGCGCTGGGCGGGCGGCAGCTTGCGGCAGGCCAGCGCGATCACGACCGCGTTGTCGCCACCCAGCAGGATGTCGATGATGATGATCTGTCCCAGGGCAACCCAGAACGCGGGCGATGACAGGAAATCCATAGATGCCTCGTTGTCGTTTGTCCAAATGAGCGGCGCTCGAGACTTGCTCGTCGCTTTCCGCTCGGCCTTTCCATTCAGACTCTCACAGGTGATCGGAGGACATGTTCACCTGCCCACGATGGCGCTGTCGCGCTGTCGAAGGGGTGGACGTGTCTGGATCGGCCCATGAGAGCCTACCAAAGGTCTGGCTCGACCTGGCAATGGAATTTGCCGGGCCCGGATTGCCGGAAGCATTGGCTTCGTATTGACGACAACCCGAATGTCCGTCGTTGAGAGGCATGGGGCCCTTGGCGGCGGATCGGAGAGCTACTCCCCTTCGAGACCCGCGATTGTAGCGGCCCGGCAATGCAGCGCGGTGCAGGCGGGTAAAAAAGTTCCCACAAGGCCGAAGCCGCTTCTGCCCGCGCATGCGCTCGAAGCGGGGCCGAACTCGCTATGATCCAGCCCCCATGGCCGGCATCCACATCACTGACATCGAAGCCGCGATCAACTATTGGCGCGAACGCTCACCTTCGCCCGATGGGGTGTCTCTGTGCCCGGAGATCCGCGCGTTGGCCGAGGTGTATGCGCTGATGGTGTGGCACCACGAGACCGAGGCCGATGAAGCCACGCTGCCCGCGCCCGCTCTGGCCGCCTGGATGGCCTGGTACGACACCACGCCGGACACCCCCTGCATCGCCATTTGTTCCACCAGCCAGGGAGACGAGCTCTGCAAAGGCTGCGGGCGCACTTTCGACGAAGTGCAGCGCTGGACCGAGATGACGCCCGGCGAGAAGCGCGCGAGTTGGCGCCGCATCGTCATCGAGGGCGATGCCTGGCGCTTCAACCGCTACGCCGAGCGAGCGCTGGAAGAATCCGGGAAGTAGGCCGCGCCAGGCCTGACGCCGGCCTGCATCAGGCGCGTCGGGCCAGTTCGGCGGCTTTGCCCACGTAGCTGGCCGGGGTCATGGCGAGCAGGCGGTCTTTTTCGCTTTGCGGGATGTCCAGGCCTCGGATGAGTTCGTGCAAGGCGGCGGCGGTGACGGTCTTGCCGCGGGTGACGGCCTTGAGCTTTTCGTACGCGCCGGAAACACCGTAGCGGCGCATCACGGTCTGGATCGGTTCGGCCAGCACTTCCCAGGAGGCGTCGAGGTCGGCGGCCAGGGCCTCTTCATTGAGTTCGAGCTTGCCCAGGCCCACACCCAGCGAGTGGTACGACAGCACGGCATAGCCCAGGGCCACGCCCATGTTGCGCAAGACGGTGGAGTCGGTGAGGTCGCGCTGCCAGCGGCTGACGGGCAGCTTTTCCGACAGATGACGCAACAGGGCGTTGGCCAGGCCCAGGTTGCCTTCGGCGTTTTCGAAGTCGATTGGATTGACCTTGTGCGGCATGGTGGAAGAGCCAATCTCGCCTTCTTTCAGCCGTTGCTTGAAGTAGCCCAGGCTCACGTAGCCCCAGATGTCGCGCGCCAGGTCGATCAGGATGGTGTTGGTGCGCGCCACGGCGTCGAACAGTTCGGCCATGTAGTCGTGTGGCTCGATCTGGATGCTGTAAGGCTGGAAGGTCAGGCCCAGGCCGAGGGGTTCGGGCTGCTCAATGACGGAGCGGCTGAAGGCCTCCCAGTCGAAGTCCGGCCAGGCGCTCAGATGCGCGTTGTAGTTGCCGACCGCACCGTTCATCTTGCCCATCAGCTTCACGCTGGCGATCTTCTCGCGCGCGGCTTGCAGGCGCACGACCACGTTGGCGATTTCCTTGCCCACGGTGGTGGGGCTGGCGGTCTGGCCATGGGTGCGGCTGAGCATGGGCACGGCGGCGTGCGCATGGGCCATGTCGCGCAGCTTGGCGATGAGGCTGTCCAGCGCGGGCAGCAGCACCACGTCGCGTCCGCCCTTGAGTTGCAGGGCATGGCTGGTGTTGTTGATGTCCTCGCTGGTGCAAGCGAAGTGCACGAACTCGGCCGCTTTTTCCAATTCGGGGCGGGCCTCGAAGCGCGACTTGATCCAGTACTCCACCGCCTTCACATCGTGGTTGGTGGTCTTTTCGATCTCCTTGATGGCTTGGCCGTCGGCCTCGCTGAAGTTCTTGACCAGGCCCATGAGGTAAGTGCGTGCGCCAGGCGAGAGGGGTTTGAACTCGTCCAGGCCCGCGTCGGACAGGGCGATGAACCAGGCGATTTCCACCTGCACGCGGCGGTGCATGTAGCCTTGTTCGCTCATGAAGGGGCGCAGGTTGGCCAGGCGGGCGGCGTAGCGCCCGTCCAGGGGCGACAAGGCGGAGATGGTGTTGAGCGCCGAGGCAGACGCAGAGGAGCCAGAGGAAGAAGAGGTCGATCGCATGCGGCGATTGTAGGAGGCCCCCCGGTCCTTGCCCGCTCCCGCCGGGCGCCTGGAGCCGTCCTCGGGGCGCCGCTGCGGGTGGCTGGCTAGAATCGTGTGTCCCTGACCAACCGCCCTGATCTTCCCCATGAAACTCATTGGCTCCAACACCAGCCCCTACGTGCGAAAAGTGCGTGTCGTCATGGCGGAGAAAAAACTGGACTACCAGATGATCGTGGAAGACGTGTGGGCGGACGAAACCCAGATCATGACGTCCAACCCGCTGGGCAAGGTGCCCTGCCTGGTGATGGAAGGCGCCGAGGCGGTGTTCGATTCGCGCGTGATCGTCGAGTACCTGGACACTCTCTCGCCCGTAGGCAAGCTCATCCCCACGCAAGGGCGTGAGCGTGCCGAAGTGAAAACCTGGGAAGCGCTGGCCGATGGCGTGCTCGACGCCGCGGTGCTGGCGCGCATGGAGGCCACCTGGCGGTACCGCAGCGACACGCAGCGCAGCCAGGCATGGATCGACCGCCAGATGCGAAAGATCGAAGCCAGCCTGAAGTCCATGAGCCAGGGCCTGGGTGACAAACCATTCTGCTCGGGCATCCACTTCAGCTTGTCCGACGTGGCCGTGGGTTGCGCGCTGGGTTACCTCGACTTCCGCTTCACCTCGATCGACTGGCGCGGGCAGTACCCCAACCTGGCGCGTCTGGCCGAGAAGCTCAACCAGCGTCAGAGCTTCGTCGACTCCAGGCCGGTGTAAGCCACCCGCTACGAGAGCGGTGCCGGGGTCATGCGAACACCCCCGGCAGCGCGGCACTCATGGTCTGGCGCGGATTTACGGCAGGCATGAGGCCCAGCGCGTCGATCAGCGCACGCGCAGCCTGCAGGCCCGACTTGAGGCCGTCTTCGTGAAAGCCATTCCCGGTCCACGCGCCGGCGAACCAGGTGTGCTTCTTGCCCTGAATCGCGGGCAGGCAGGTTTGCGCGTGAATGGCGTCGAGGTCGAACACCGGATGGTGATAGGCGTACTCGCCCAGCACCTGTGTGGGCACGATGTCGCGCAGCGGGTTGAGCGACACGATCACCGGCTGCGCGACCGGCAGGGGCTGCAGGCGGTTGATGAGGTAGTGCAAGCAGACCTGGGCCGATTCCGCGTTGGCGCTGGGCGCGCGCTCGCAGTTCCGGGCCGCCCAGGCACGGCGGTTCTGCGGCAATACCGAGGCGTCGGTGTGCAGCACCGCGCGGTTGGCCTGGTAGTGGACCGCGCCGAGCACGGCCTGTTCATTGGCCGAGGTTTCGGCGCCGAGCAGGCGCAGTGCCTGATCGCTGTGGCAGGCGATCACGATGGCGTCGAAGCGCTCCACATGGCCCGGCGTGACCACGCGCACACCCTCCTCGTCACGCAAGACCTGCTGTACGGGCGTTGACAAGCGCTTGTCGGCGATGCCTGCCACGATCTTGCTCACGTATTGGCGAGCACCGCCAGCGACGGTGTGCCACTGCGCTCGGTCCTTCACCTGGAGCAGCCCGTGGTGGTGGCAGAAGCGCAGCATGGCGGCCACTGGGAACTCCAGCATCTGGTCGGTCGGACAGCTCCAGATGCCACCCAACATGGGCAGCAAGTACCAGTCGCGAAACGCATCCGAGAAGCGGTGGGCACGCAGAAACTCGCGCAGCGGCTGCCACAGCACGCTGTCGGGCCGCGGGTCTTCTCCGCGCGTGGCCAGGCCCGAGGTGACGCGGTTGAAACGAAGGATGTCCGCCAGCATGCGCAGAAAGCGGGGATCGGCCATATTGCGCCGCTGCGCGAACACACTGGAGAGACCGCTGTCACTCCACTCCAGCGCGTCGCCACCGGGACCTGCGCCCGGCACCTGCACCGAGAACGACATGTCCGATCGGGCCATTGGCACCTCCAGGTCCGTCAAGAGCGCGATCAGGTTCGGGTAGGCGCGTTCGTTGAGCACCAGAAAGCCCGTGTCCACGCCGAACGTGGTGGGCAGGCCCTGGGCATCGGGCAGCGTCACGTCCACCGTGTGGGTGTGGCCGCCGAAATGGTCGCCGGCTTCGAACAGGGTGATGTCGGCCAGGCCTTGCAGCGTGCGGGCCGCTGCCAGCCCGGCAATACCCGAGCCGACGATGGCCACGCGCGCCGCTCTGTGGGCCCGCAAGGGTGGGGAAGGGATGGGGCGCAGGTCCGTGGACATGGTGGTCGGACCTCAGTGCCGGCGCAGCGCGTGTCCGCCCGGGGCGCGGCCGCCATGGCGGCGAATACAAAGGACTGCGAAGCGCCCCCAGACGAACAAGGGAGGGAGGGAGGAGGAAGAGAAGCGCCTCGGGATTGCAACCGGATCACACAGACCCGGAAGGCTTCGCAGTACAAAAACGGATTCGGTGGCCGGCGCCATTGCCGGCCTGCTTGCTACGACGCCGCGGCAGTGCGAAAAGTTCCCACCCCTGAGCACGGTCGATCCGAACGGCAGTGGGCAAGGCGAGAAAAAGACAGGGCACATGGAAATGGATCTTCTGGCTTGGAGGGCGCCCAAGGCGTCACGATTTGGCCGACAGGAACTTCTCGATGTCCTTCACGAACTTGGGGTTTTTGGGGTCGACACCGCTGGGATAGCTCTGCACGGTCTGGCCATCGCGCCCGATCAGGTACTTGTGGAAGTTCCAGCGGGGCCGCTCGCCCGTGCGTTCGGCCAGCTGTCTGAACAGCGGATTGGCCTCGCGGCCGGCCACCGCCGACTTGGTGAACATCGGGAATTTCACGCCGAAAGTGTTCTCGCAAAATTCGGCAATGGCCTGGTTGCTGCCGGTTTCCTGGCTGAAGTCGTTGCTCGGGAAGCCCAGCACCACCAGGCCCTGCGATTGGTACTTGGCGTACAGCGCTTCCAGGCCTTCGTATTGCTTGGTGAAACCGCAGAAGCTTGCGGTGTTCACCACCAGCACCACCTTGCCGCTGTATTGGCAGAGGGACTGGGGCTTTTCGTCCTGCAGGCGGTCGAAGCGCTGCTGCAGCAAGGCGGGGCAGGCCGCGTTGCCGGCGGCGGGCGTCGCTTGCGCGTGGACCGGGGCACTGGCAATGGCCAGGCAAGCAGCCAGGGCCAGAGGGAGGACATCGAGGTGTTTCATGGCACAGCTCCAGAGAGAAAAGGAGGGTATCCATCATGCCTCGGGAAGCCCGTGCGCAGGTGCGGGTCTGCTGGGTTCCACAGCCTTTTGCGGAACTTCCCGCGCCACCGGAGGCCGAACGTGGGACCGCCTGTCACGGCCCGGGAGGGCCCGCCGAATAGAATGTCCGCCTCAAGAAAGACCACCATGCTCTACCCTGAACTCTTCAAACAGCTTGAATCCGTGCGTTGGGACATGGACAAGGACATTCCCTGGGACAAGTTCGACGCCAGTGCGCTGACCGACGAGCAGGCCCAGACCATCAAGATGAACGCCATCACCGAGTGGGCCGCGCTGCCCGCCACCGAGATGTTCCTGCGCGACAACCGCGACGACTCGGACTTCTCGGCCTTCATGTCGATCTGGTTCTTTGAAGAGCAGAAGCACTCGCTGGTGCTGATGGAGTACCTGCGCCGCTTCCGCCCCGAGCTGGTGCCCACCGAGCAGGAGCTGCACGACATCCGCTTCGAGTTCGACCCGGCGCCGCCGCTGGAGACGCTCATGCTGCACTTCTGCGGCGAAATCCGCTTGAACCACTGGTACCGCCGCGCCAGCGAATGGCACACCGAGCCGGTCATCAAGCAGATCTACAGCACGCTCAGCCAGGACGAGGCCCGCCATGGTGGCGCCTACCTGCGCTACATGAAGCGCGCGATCGGCAAGTTCGGCGACGAGGCGCGCGGGGCCTTCGCCAAGGTGGGTGTGCTCATGGCCAGCGCGCGGCGCACCGCGCAGGCATTGCACCCGACCAACCTGCACGTGAACAAGGACCTGTTCCCCAAGGACACGATCCAGAGCCGCCTGCCCAACCCCGAGTGGCTGGAGCACTGGCTGGACAAGCAGATCAACTTCGACGCGGTGTGGGAAACGCGTGTGGTCGATCGCATCCTGCACAACCTGAGCCTGCTCATGGAGCAGAGCTTCAAGACCGTGCAGGAACTCAACCGCTTCCGCAAGTCGATCACGCCTGCAGCGGCTTCTTCTGCCGTCTGACGCGGTCGGCCCTGGTCAGAGGCCCGCTTCGGCGGGCTTTTTTGCGCCCTCTCGACGGCGTGCGTGGCGCTGCCACGCCACCACGCCCAGGCCCAGCACCAGCCCCCAGAAGGCGCCCGTCGTGTGCGCCGCCTGCACCACCGTCATGCCCGCGTCCGCCGGGGGCATCAAGGGCTGCGACCAGCCGTGCTCCAGTGCCACCTTGGTCAACGCGCCCACCAGCAAGACCCCACCCCAGAGGCGCGGAACGCGCACCGGCGCCGGCCCCCACACGAGCGGTACCGCCAGCAGCAAGACGCCCGCGTGCAGCAGCCCGGAGAGGCCGACCGCGTAGTCCACCGTGGGCCACAGCAGCAGCGAGACCTGCGTGAGCGGCCAGGCCAGCAACCAGGCCACGGTGCAACGCGCATCGGCGCGCAGCACCCCGCCCGCGGCGGCCACGGCGCCCAGGGCCAGCACATTGCCCACCAGGTGCCCGAGACCCAGGTGCACCCAGGCGCTGGTCCACAGCGTCCACGGGTGTTGCACCCAGTCGCGGGCATGCCACACGAGCGCGCTGGCGCTGTCTTGACCGATCCACCACAGCAGCACGCTGGCGCCCGCATGCAGGGCGCACAGACTCCACCAACTGCGCGACCAAGTGCGCGAAGTGGGGGCGCTCACAGGGGCGAGGTGGTGCGTACGAGCACGTGTTCCCACAGCGCGAGCACCGCGCGCGCCGCGTCCTGCACCTGCTCGGCGTCGACTTGCGTGGGCGCTTCGTCCAGCCGCGCGCGGTGCTGAATCTGGCGCAGCTCGCGGTAGGCCCGCGCTGCCGCCGCGCCCATGCCGGGCGTCAGCAGGCCCGCACTCTCGGCGCGGTGCAGCAGGTTGATGTTGCCGGTGTTGGCGCGCAGCTCGGGGTGCTCGCGCGAATGCAGCAGCACCAGGTATTGCACGGCGAACTCCACATCCACCATGCCGCCCGGGCTGTGTTTCACGTCGAACTGCGTGCCGCGCACCGGATGGGCCGCGCGCACCTTGGCGCGCATGGCGATGATCTCCGCCGCCAGCGACGCGGCGTCGCGTGCGGCAGTGATCACGTTTTCGCGCACGGCATCGAAGCGGCCCGAGAGCGCCACCGCCCCGAGCACGAAGCGGGCGCGCGTCATGGCCTGGTGTTCCCAGGTCCACGCGGTGTTGCTGCCTCGCTGTTGCTGGTAGTTGGCGTAGGCGGTGAAGCTGGTGACCAGCAGGCCCGAGTTGCCGTTGGGCCGCAGGGCGGTGTCGATCTCGAACAGATCGCCCTCGCCGGTCTTCACCGTGAGCCAGTTGATCATCTTGCGCACGAAGGCGGCGTACACCTCGGAGGCGTTCTCGTGTTCGTCCTCGTAGACGAACACGATGTCCAGGTCGCTGCCGTAGCCGAGCTCCTTGCCGCCGAGCTTGCCGTAGCCAATGATGGCGAAGCTGGGCTCGTCGCGGTGGCGGTTCTTCAGGCGCGCCCAGCACCAGCGCGCTGTGGTGCGCAGCACCGAGTCGGCCAGGGCGGACAGGTCGTCGGCCACCTGTTCGACGGTGAGCACCTTCTCCAGGTCGCGCGCCAGCGTGCGGAACACCTCGGCGTGGTGCGCGCGGCGCAGCAGGTTGAGCAGCGCTTCTTCATCGTCTTCGCCAGTGGAGCGCAGCGCCGCGCGGCGTGCTTCGAGCTCCTCCTCGAACTGCGCGGCATCGAAGCGGTCGGTGAGCAACTGCTGGCTGGCGAGTTCGTCGATCACGCCCGGGTGCTTGATGAGGTAGCGCGCCGGCCACTTGGCCGCGCCCAGCAGGCGCAACAGGCGCTCGTGCACCGAAGGCCGCTCCTGCAGCAGCGCCAGGTAACTCTCGCGGCGCAGCAACGGCTCGATCCAGTCCGCCATGCGCAGCGCGGCCTCTTCGCTCACGCGGCCTTCGTCGAGCCAGGCGCCGGTGCGCTGCACCAGCCGCACCAGGCGCGCGCGCGTGTCTTCGCGCAGCGCGAGCACGCGCGGGTGCTCGCGCCACTGGCCCACGCGGGCCGCGAAGGCCTCGGGCAACTGGGCCAGCACGCTCTCGAGTTCGTCGGCTGCGCTGCGCCCGTTCGCGCCGTTCTTGCCATTGCAGGTCTTGCCGTTGCAGCCGCCTCGCGTGGCGCCGCCGAGCAAGGTGTCGAATTCCTGCGCCACCAGTTCGCGGTGCGCATCCAGTGCGTGCAGGAAGGCGCACACGTCGGGGTAGTCCAGCGTGGCGGCGAGCCAGGCCAGGTCCTCGTCGCGCGTGGGCATCACGTGGGTCTGCTGGTCGTCCAGGTACTGGATGCGGTGCTCCACCCGACGCAGGAAGGTGTAGGCCTCGGCCAGCGCGGTGGCCGTGGCCGGTGGCATCAGGCCGGCCTTGCACAGGCGTTGCAGCGCGTCCAGCGTGGGGCGCGTGCGCAGTTCGGGGAACTGGCCGCCGCGCACCACCTGCAGCAGCTGCACGGTGAATTCGATCTCGCGGATGCCGCCGCGCGAGAGCTTCACGTCGTTCGAGCGGCCCGGGTTGCCGGCGGCGCGCTTGGACGCGTGCTCGCGGATCTGCCGGTGCAGGTTGCGCAAGGCGTCGAACACGCTGTAGTCCAGGTAGCGGCGGAACACGAAGGGCAGCACCGTGCCGCGCAGGGCGCTCGCGCTGCGGTCCTGGATGCAGCGCGTGGGTGCGATCACGCGGCTCTTCAACCAGGCAAAGCGTTCCCATTCGCGCCCTTGCACCAGGAAATACTCTTCCAGCGCACCGAGCGACACTGCGCTCGGCCCGGAGTTGCCATTGGGCCGCAAGGCCAGGTCGACACGGAATACGTTGCCGTGCTCGGTGGTCTCGCCCACCGTGTTGTAGATGTGCTTGACGGCCTTGCCGAAGTACTCGTGGTTGCTGATGCGGTTGCGGCCCTGCGCGTTGCCGGCGGTCTCGCCGTCCTGGTCGTAGACGTAGATCAGGTCGATGTCGCTCGACACATTGAGTTCGCGCGCGCCCAGCTTGCCCATGCCGATCACCCACATCTGGGCCCGCTGCACCTCGCCGCTGGCGCTCTCGCACTGTGGCGCGCCGTGCAGTTCGTCGAGTTCGGCAAAGGCCAGCGCGCAGGCTTCGTCGAGCGCGAGCTCGGCCAGCTCCGTGACCGCGCGCGTGACCACGGTCAGCGACGCGCCCTGCTCGCAGTCGAGCACCACGAGACGTTCGAGCACCAGTTGGCGCAGCACGCGCAGCGCTGCGGGCATGGGCAGGCCGCGTTCGCGCAAGGCCGCCAGGCACCGCTGCATGTCCGCTTTGGCGGGATCACCCTCGGGCAGACAGGCGAGTTCGTCGCTGTAGCGGCGCCGAACCCGCTGCACGAAACGCGAGAGATCGGCCTTGCGGTCCTCGGCCGAGAGGGTCGCGCAGGGGCTCACATTTGATGACAAAACGGGGGCGTCCGCGGTGGAACCTGGGAAGTGGCTGGCCGTCATAATTTGCGGTGGACATGAATCAAAGCCCGGCTCCCATCGCTTCTGCCACGCGAACCCTCAAGACACTTTCGGTGCTGGCCCGACTCTGTTTGTGGCTCGTGTTCCTGGCGTGGGGCCTCTTCGTGCTGACCTGGGGCGCGTTGAACGGGTGGATTGTGCCGCGAATCGGCGAATGGCGTCCTGATCTGGAACGCTGGGCCAGTCAGGCTGTAGGGACACCCGTGCGGGTGGGTGACATCCGCGCCGACACGTCCGAGGATGGAGGGCGCTGGCTGCCCTCGCTCGTGCCTTCCTTCGAGTTGCGCAACGTGCAACTGCTCGATGCGCAAGGCCGCGTGGCACTGCACCTGCCGCTGGTGCGCGCCTCGGTGTCGGTGCGCTCGCTCTGGCACCGCAATTTCGAGCAGGTGGTGATCGACCAGGCGGTGCTGGATGTGCGGCGCACCGCGCAAGGGCGCATCGAAGTGGCCGGGATCGACATCGCCGGGCCGGGTGAGGGCGATGGCGCCGCCGCCGACTGGTTTTTCGCCTTGCGCGAATTCGTCATCCGCGAGGGCACCGTGCGCTGGACGGACGAACAGCGCGCCCAGCCCACACTGGCGCTGCACGCGTTGGACTTCGTGGTGCGCAACACCCGGCGCACGCACCAGTTCCGGCTCGACGCAACGCCGCCGCCCGAGTGGGGCGAGCGCATGAGCCTGCGGGGGCGGCTGCGCGAGCCGTTGATCGAACTCGGCCCGCGCGCGGCCCACCTGCAACCCTGGCACAACTGGGACGGCGAACTCTATGCCGACTTCACCCGTGTGGACGTGGCGCGCCTGCGTGCCCACGCCGACCTCTCCACCTGGGGCGTGGACCTGCGGGCCGGGCAGGGCGCGGTGCGCGCCTGGGCCGAGGTGGCCGATGGGACGGTGGCCGGCGTCACGGCCGATCTGGCGCTGCACAACGTCGACGCCCAGCTCGGGCCCGACCTGCCGGCCCTCGCGGTCGACGATCTGCAAGGGCGCATCGCCGCGCGCTGGTCCGACGCGGGCTTCACCGCCTCCACCGAAGACCTGCGTTTGCGCACCCGCGAAGGTGTCGAGTGGCCCGGCGGCCCCTTGCGGGTGCAACACGTCGCCGCCACGCAGGGCCAGGGTGCGAGCACCGAGCTCAGCGCCGAACGGCTCGAACTGGGCGCGCTGGCCGCTCTCGCCAGCCGCCTGCCCCTGCCGCCCGAGGCGCACCGCCGCCTGGCGCAGCTCAACCCCGTGGGCCGGGTGGACGGGTTCTCGGCGCGCTGGCAGAACAAGGCCGATGCCGCGGCAAGCGGCGACTGGAACCCCCAGACCTATCTGGTGCGGGGCCGCGCCAGCGGGCTGTCGTTGGCGGGCGAGCCCAGCGGCCGCCTGTCCCAGAGTGGCCAGTTCCCGCTGCCCGGGCGCCCGGGCCTGTCCAACGCCACGGTGGAATTCGATGCCAATCAAAACGGCGGCAAGGCGCAGATCCGCGTGGCCCAGGGCACAGTGGAACTGCCCGACATCTTCGAAGACCCCAGCGTACCGGTGGACAGCCTGCAGGCCGACGCCGTGTGGCGGCTCAAGGGCGATCGCATCGAAGCCGAACTGAACAACGTGCGCCTGAGCAACGCCGACGCCGAAGGCACGGCCCAGGTGCGCTGGCACACCAGCGACGCGGCGGCCGGCACCCCCGCCTCGCGCTTTCCTGGTGAGCTTGACCTCACCGCCACACTCACCCGGGCCGACGCCACGCGCGTGCACCGTTACCTGCCGTTGAGTGTCAACGCCGACGCGCGGCGCTACGTGCGCGAGGCGGTGCGCGCCGGCCGCTCCCAGCAGGTCGGCTTCCGGGTGCAGGGCCGCCTGGACCACGTGCCTTTCGACCGGCCCGGTGACGAAGGCGTGTTCCGCATCACCGCACCCTTGCAGAAGCTCGACTTCGACTACGTGCCCGCCTACCTGCAGCACGAAGGGGAGGCGGCCTGGCCGGGGCTGCGCGGCATCGAGGGCGAGCTCGTGCTGGACCGCGCCTCGCTGCGGATCACCCAGCTCGCCGGCGGCGTGGCCAACGCGCCGGGCGTGCGCCTGTCCCAGGGGCAGGTGCACATCGCCCACCTCGGGCACGACGCCGTGCTTGCCGTGGACGCGCGCGCCCAGGGTCCTGCCAACGAAGTGCTGGGCTTCGTGCAGCACTCGCCGCTCAATGCCATGACCAGCGAGGCGTTGGCACGCACGCGCATCGGTGGCCAGGCCCAGGTCGGCTTCGGGCTGCAGATGCCCTTGGCCAACACCCACGACACCCGCGTGCAGGGCAGCGTGCAGCTCGCCGGCAACGACCTGCAGATCACGCCCGAGTCTCCCCTGCTCGCGCGCGCCGCAGGCACGGTGGCCTTCAGCGACACCGGCTTCTCCGTGAAGGCCGGCCAGGCCCGCCTGTATGGTGGCGACCTGCGTTTCGAAGGCGGCCTGGCGCGCGATGCGCAAGGCGTCACGCGCACCCAGTTCCGTGGCCAGGGTGTGGCCAGCGCCGAGGGCCTGCGCGAGGCCGGCCTGGGCTTTGCCTCGCGCCTCTTCCAGCGCGCCAGCGGCAGCACGGCCTACACCGCCCAGCTCGGTTTTCGCGCGGGCGTGCCCGAGCTGCAGGTGGTGAGCAACCTGCAAGGTATGGCCCTGAACCTGCCCGCGCCGCTGGGCAAGCCGGCCGAGACCAGCCTGCCGCTGAGCGTGGAGAACACGGTGCTCACCGAGACCGATGGCCGCGCGCGCACCGACCGGCTGGCAGTCCAACTGGGCTCGTCCCTGGCGCCCGTGCTGTCCCTGCACTACGAGCGCGACCTCCAGGGGGCCGAACCGCGCGTGCTGCGCGGCGTGATCACCGCCGGCACGAACAGCGGCGACACCGCACCCTTGCCCGCCACCGGCGTGGCCGCCCACGCACAGTTCGGGCAAGTCGATGTCGATGCCTGGGAGCAGGCGCTGGAGAACGCCACCGGGGTGGACGCAGGCGTGGCCGCCGCGCCGCCGCGCGCCGGCCCCGTGGCCACCGACCCCAACACCGCTCTGGCCTACCTCCCCACCACCATCGCCCTGCGCGCCGAGCGTGTCCTTCTCGGCGGGCGCAGCTTCCACCGTGTGGTGCTGGGTGGGTCGCGCGAGGGCACCCACTGGCGCGCCAACCTCGATGCCGACGAGCTCAATGGCTACGTCGAGGTGCGGCAGGCCGGCGCCGGCACGCCGGGCCATGTGCACGCGCGGCTGACGCGCCTGCGCCTGGAGCCGTCGGCGGCGTCGGATGTGGAGCAACTGCTGCAACAGCCCACCAGCGTGCCCTCGCTCGACATCGCGGTGGACGATCTGGTGCTGGCCGGGCGCCACCTGGGCAAGGTGGAGGTCGAGGCCGTCCATCAAAGTGCGCCGTTGCGCGCAGCCGAGTGGCGCCTGACCAAACTGCGCCTGGGCGTGCCCGAGGCGCGCTTCAGCGCCACCGGTTACTGGGCGTTGCCGCGCGGGGCGAGCGGCGGCGCGCGCCGCACCACGCTGGACTTTCGCCTCGACATCGACGACTCCGGTCAACTGCTCGCCCGCTTCGGCCGCGATGGCCTGGTGCGCGGCGGCAAGGGGCGGCTGGAAGGCCAGATCGGCTGGGCCGGTTCGCCGCTGTCGCTGGACTACGCCAGCCTCGACGGCCAGATCCACGCCGACATCGAACGCGGCCAGTTCCTCAAGGCCGAGGCCGGCGCGGGCCGCCTGCTCGGCGTGCTCAGCCTGCAGGCCCTGCCGCGCCGGCTCGCGCTGGACTTCCGCGACGTGTTCTCCGAAGGCTTCGCCTTCGACTTCGTGCGCGGCGATGCACACATGGACAAAGGCGTGCTGACCACCAACAACCTGCAGATGAAGGGCGTGAACGCGGCGGTGCTGATGGAAGGCAGCGCCGACATCGCGCGCGAGCGGCAGGACCTCAAGGTGGTCGTGGTGCCCGAAATCAACGCCGGCACCGCCTCGCTCATCGCCACCGCCATCAACCCCGCCATCGGCCTGGGCGCCTTCCTCGCCAACTACTTGCTGCGCCAACCCCTGCAATCGGCCACCACGCAGCATTTCCGCATCACCGGCAGCTGGGCCGATCCACAAGTCGACAAGATCGAGCGGTCTTCGCCCCCTGTTTCCGCCGCGCCGCCCGACCCCGCGCCCGTGCGGCAGTAGATTGGCGCGGTATTCTCGGGGCCGCAGCCGCCCCATCGCCTCGAATCGCCCCGCATCGAACACCAGACAAGGACCCCGCCATGAAAGTCGCCGCCCTCCAGATGGTCTCGGGCATCAGCCTGGATGCCAACCTCAGCGAGGCCCTGCGCCTGTTGCGCCAGGCCGCGGCCAACGGGGCCGAACTCGCGGTACTGCCCGAGTACTTCTGCTTCATGGGCGCCAAGGACGAAGACAAGCTCGTGCTGGCCGAAACCCCCGGTCTGGGCACCGTGCAGGACTTTCTCTCGGACGCCGCGCGCGACCTCAAGATGTGGGTGGTCGGTGGCACCTTGCCCATGGCCACCGACGACCCCGCCCACGCGGCCAACGCCTCGGTGGTCTACAACCCGCGCGGCGAAAGCGCCAGCCGCTACGACAAGATCCATCTGTTCCGCTACGACAACGGCAAGGAGCACTACGACGAAGCCGCCGTGCTCGTGGCCGGCGAAACGCCCACCGTGTTCGAATGCCGCGACCGCAACGGGCGCGACTGGCGGGTGGGCCAAAGCGTGTGCTACGACCTGCGCTTTGGCGAGCTCTACCGCATGCTCGCGGCCGACATCCTGCTCGTGCCCTCGGCCTTCACCTACACCACCGGCCGCGCGCACTGGGAAGTGCTGCTGCGCGCGCGCGCCATTGAAAACCAGGCCTACGTGATCGCCAGCGCGCAAGGCGGCGTGCACGAAAACGGCCGGCGCACCTGGGGCCACACCATGGTCATCGACCCCTGGGGCGAGGTGATGGCCCTGCAGGCCGAAGGTCCCGGCGTGGTGATGGCCGATCTCGACGCCGAACACCTGCTGCGCGTGCGCGAGCAGTTGCCTTCGCTGCAGCACCGCAGACTCTGAAGCATGGAAGAGACGCCCGTGCGCAGCGCGTGGCGCCAGCGTTTGCGTTCCAGCCGGTGGCGCCTGTGGGCCGCGCTCATCCTGCTCGTGGTCGTGATGCTGTCGGTGCTCGTGTTCCTCGCCACCCAATACGAAGAGACGCGCGACCAGATCGAGCTCGAGCAGGATGCGGAGACCATTGCAAACGAGATCGGCAGCAACCTCCTGCACAACGTGCAGACGCTGCAGTCCCTGCACAGCGTGGCGCCATCGGTCTCAGACTGGGGCGTTCTGGCGGCCGACTTCCTGACGCAGCGCCGCGAAGCCATGCGCCTGGAATGGCGCGACACCGAGCTGCGCCTGGTGGCGCATCGCGACAGCCTGTACGTGCCCGACCTCATGGGCGTTTTCACACGTGAGCAGGCCATGCACGAGGTCCGGGGCGCATGCGATGCCGCCCAGCGCCAGAGCAGCCCGGCCTACTCCAGCAGCTACTTCTGGCCCATGAGCAACGGCCGCGGCGTCGAGATGATCGAAATGTGCCTGCCCATTGCCAACGAGGGGCGGCCCGCCGGGTTCCTGGTGGCCACCTACTCCCTGCCGGGCATGCTCGCCGAACTCACCAGCAGAAGCACCGTGCGCGGTCGCGGCCTGGGCTTCAGCGACGCCGACGGCACGCGCCTGGCCATGCTCAGCACCTTGCACGGCACGCGCCGAAACCTCACCGCGCGCGCCGTGCTCGACCTGCCCGGCTACACGCTCATGCTGCAACTGCAGAGCCAGCGGCAGGCGCGGGGCCTGTTTCCCAACGTGCTCACCGCCATGGTCAGCGCGCTCTCGCTGGCCCTGTTGTCGGTGCTGTACCTGCTGGGGCGCGACATCCGCCGCCGCCAGCGCGCCGAACTCGAAGTGGCCCGCGCGCTCGCGTTTCGCAAGGCCATGGAAGACTCGCTGGTCACCGGGCTGCGCGCGCGCGACATGGACGGCCGCATCACCTACGTGAACCCGGCCTTCTGTGAAATGGTCGGGCTGAGCGCCGAGCAACTCGTCGGCACGGGGCCGCCCGCGCCGTGGTGGCCGCCCGAACTGGTCGACGAATACCAGCAACGCCAGGAGGTGCGGCTGGCCAACCAGGTGCTGCCGCGCGAGGGCCACGAATCGGTGTTCCGCCGGCCCGATGGCACGCGCTTTCCGGTGCTCATCATCGAAGCGCCGCTGATCGATGCGCAAGGCCAGCAGACCGGCTTCATGGGCGCCATCATCGACCTGACCGAACAGCGCCGCGTCGAAGAGCTCAACCGCGCCTCGCGCGAACGCCTGCAGGCCACCGCCCGCCTCACCACCGTGGGCGAAATGGCCACCCTGCTCAGCCACGAGCTCAACCAGCCGCTGGCCGCCATCGCCAGCTACGCCAGCGGCACGCTCAACCTGCTGGAATCCAGCGTCTCCAACCCCCTGCACGCCGATCTGGCGCAGGCCATGCGGCGCATCGCCGAACAGGCCGAGCGCGCCGGCCGCGTCATCAAGAGCGTGGGCGACTTCGTGCGGCGGCGCGAGCGCGTGCGCGAGACGGTCACGCCGCAAAGCCTGATCGATGCCATCCAGCCCCTGCTCGGCCTGCTGGTCAACAAGCAGAACATCCGCCTGCAGATCCACATCGAGCCCGAATGCCCCCAGGTGCAATGCGACCGCACCATGATCGAACAGGTGTTGCTCAACCTCTCGCGCAACGGTGTGCAAGCCATGCCGCAGGGCGACCCGCCCACCCACTCCGGCTTGCGCCTGCTGCGCATCGAAGTGGGCCGGCTGCGTCCGCATGCGGGCGGAACGTCTTACGAACATATCCGCAAGAGCTGGGTGTCGTTCGCCATCACCGACCACGGCCACGGCATGAGCGACGAAGTGGTCGACAAGCTCTTCACCCCCTTCTTCACCACCCGCCCCGAAGGCATGGGCATTGGCCTGAGCCTGTGCCGCACCGTCATCGAGCAACATGGCGGGGCTCTCACCCACGAGCCCGCGCGCCCGCGCGGCACCGTGTTCCGCTTCACACTGCCCGCCGCGCCATGAGCGACGAGATTGGTCTATATCATCGTTTTCTATGACACAGCACCCGGACGCCAAGGTCTATCTCGTGGACGACGACGCGGGCGTGCGCGAGGCGCTCGCCTGGTTGTTGCGCACACGCCGCCTGCTCAGCGAGGGCTACGACAGCGCCGAGGCCTTCCAGGCGGGCGCACCCGTATGGGCCGCAGCACCCGAGGCGCCCTGCTGCGTGCTGCTCGATGTGCGCATGGGCGAGATGAGCGGCCTGGCCTTGTTCGAGCGTCTGCTCGAACTGCCCTGGCAGGCCGCGATGCCGGTGATCTTTCTCTCCGGCCATGCCGATGTGGCCACGGCCGTCGACGCGGTCAAGCGCGGCGCCTTCGACTTCTGCGAAAAGCCGTTTTCCGACAACGCCCTGGTCGACCGCGTCGAGCAGGCGCTGAACCGCTCTAGCGACGTGCAGGCGCAGCAACGCATCAAACGCGAACTGCAACAGCGGCTGGATGGTCTCACCGATCGCGAGCGCGACGTGATGGACCTGGTGGTCGCCGGCCTGCCCAACAAGCTCGTGGCCGACCAGCTCAACATCAGCGTGCGCACGGTCGAGGTGCACCGCTCGCGCGTGTTCGACAAGATGGGCGTGAAGTCCGCCGTCGAACTGGCCAACGTGTTGCGCGCGACATGAGTACTCACCTCGCCAAGATTACTGCCGTGGGCCTTGCGGTGCGTCCTCGTCCTTCGGGCCGTTGCTCTTCTCGTCGCGCGCCGTGTCGGGCAGCTCGCCCTTCTTGCGCCCTGAAAACATGGTCCACCACACGATGAACAGCAACAACACCAGCGCGGCAAGCGCTTCGAGCAATAACAGAATCATGGACAGGAACGATGGGTCGGCAGGGTGGGCGCGCATGCTGCGCTGGGGGCTGAGCGCTCTCATTGTAGGAAGCCTGGCCGCGTGCGCGATCGGGCCACGGCCTTCTCCGTCCAGGCCTTCTCCCCCGTCCACCACCGCACCGAGCACGCCACCGGTGCTCACCACGCCCGACGACGCGGGGCCACTGCCCGCCCCCATCGCGCGCGGCAAGAGTCTGTGGGTGCCGGTGCGCTGGAGCGAGCTGCCTGGTTGGGGACAGGACAACCTGCACGAAGTGTGGAACGCCTGGGTGCGCGGCTGCGAACGGCCGGTGGCCGGGCACGCGGGCCTGTGCGCCGAGGTGCGCCAACTCTCCATCGCCACGCCCGCCGAACAACACGCCTGGGTGATGCGGCGCTTTCGGCCCTACCGCGTGACCGAGCCCGACGGCACGCCGCCCGCGGGTCTGCTCACGGGTTACTACGAGCCCATCATGGCCGCCAGCCGCGTGCCCACCGCCACCTACCGCGTGCCTCTGTTCGCGCCGCCCGCCGGCCTGCGTTCGGGCCAGGCCTGGTACAGCCGCCAGGACATCGACACCCTGCCTGCCGCGCAAGCCGCGCTCCAGGGCCGCGCCATCGCCTGGCTCGAAGATCCGATCGACGCGCTCATCCTGCAGATCCAGGGCTCAGGCCGGCTCAACATCGTGGAGGCCGATGGCCGCACGGCGCGCCAGGTGCGCGTGGCCTTCGCCGCGCACAACGGCCATCCCTACCAGAGCGTGGGCCGCTGGCTGCTCGACCAGCGCGCCATCAACGAAGCGTCGTGGTCGGCCATCAAGGCCTGGGCGGTGCAGAACCCGCAGCGTCTCAATGACATGCTGTGGAGCAATCCGCGCACCGTGTTCTTCCGCGAAGAGGCGCTGTCCGAACTCGACGCGCGCTTCGGCCCGCGCGGCGCGCAAAGCGTGCCGCTCACGCCGGGGCGCTCCATCGCCGTCGATCCGCAGAGCATTCCGTACGGCACCCCGGTGTGGCTGGCCTCGCAAGGCCCCACGCTGAACACGCAGCGACTCGTGATGGCGCAGGACACCGGTGGCGCCATCGTCGGCGCGGTGCGCGCCGATCTGTTCACCGGCTGGGGCGCATGGACCGACGAGGCCTACACCACGGCCGCTGCGCTCAAGCAGCCGCTGCAGATGTGGGTGCTGTGGCCGCGGTGAGGCGGGTGTAGCAACACGGCCGTGGGTCTGACGGACCTGCGCAGTCCGCTCAAAAACAAGACGCTCGACGAGCGTCTTGCTGCTGTCGAATCGTCTCACCACTGAGACTGTCGAGCGTCGCGTCAGCCAGCTTTGGCGCGACTTCATCCCAATCATTTCACTGCCTCGGCCACAGCGCTGCGCGGCAGAAGGACGGCGCGCGCGCGAAAGAACGCCTTGACCTCCAAGGTTTTCCTATGGGACAATTCCTTTCACAGGAACACTGTACCGATTATAGGAACATATGTCAACCAATCAATCTTTGTCGAGAGGGCTTCGGTTGCTGGACGCGATCAACGCCAGTTCGGAGCATCTGGGTATTCGCGAAGTCGCGCGGCTACTCGACATCAGCCCTTCCATCGCACAGCGCCTGGTCAACACGCTCGTTGAAGCTGGGTACCTGCAACAGGTCGTGGAGACGCGCAAGTACCGGCTCGGCGTGAGTGCGCTGGCATTGGGATCGAAGATGGTGCGAAGCGACGAGCTCTACGCGAGCGCTTCAAGCGAGTTGCGCATCCTGGCCGAGCAGCACCAGCTCAATGGCTTTCTGGGCGTGCTCCAACAGGAGGCGGTCGTCTACCTGCACACCGTGCAGAGCCATGGCGCGATTGCCATCCGGGCCGCGGCGGGGGAGCGTGTCTCTCCGCACGCGACTGCATTGGGAAAGGCCCTCCTGGCCGAGTTGCCCTCGGATCGCCTTGAAGAAATCTTGGGTGCAGCGCCCTACGCCGCGCGCACGAAGCACACCCTCACTGCGGCTCGTACCTTCGCCAAGGAGCTGGAGCTGACGAGGCGTGTGGGTTACTCGATCGCTGACGAGGAAAACGAATTGGGCGTCGTTTCCATCGGCACGCCCATCCGCAACCACGACGGCATGGTCGTCGCGGCCATCAGCGTGGCCTTCCTCAAGGCCCAGCGCGGACCGAAGGAATGGCCCGAGATTGCCGATCTCGTCGTTCGTGCCGGGTTGCGGTGTTCCGCCGCATTGGGTTTCACCCCCCCATCCCACGGGCACGTTGCCATTCAACCTGTGCCGACTCCTGCGCGCCGCACGAACACCACCCACTGAGATCCATGGAAACCCTTCTGAACAAACCGCGATTGAAATCGCTCGCCGCCCAACACAGACTCGACGCTCTGGTGGCCACTTCGCCCGAAAACGTGACCTATGCCAGTGGCTACTGGGCGCTCTCTCAATGGATTCGACGTGGGCCCCAGGTCTACGTGTTGCTGCCGGTGGAAGATGTCGAGCAGACCCGGGTGATCGCACCCACGTCGCTGCTCGATCAACTCGTCGACCAGGAAGATGTGTGGGTTCAGCACGTGAGCCGGTACGGCTTCTTCCACGTCGATCGGGCCGAAGGCGCCATGACGCCGTTGGACGACCGCCTCCTCAGCCTCTTCGAACAGCCAGAGGAGAAAGACGCCATCTCCGCCCTCGTCCAATCCATCCGCTCGCTCGGTCTTGAGAAAGGGACTCTGGGCATCGATGAAATGGGATTGATGCCCGGGCATTGGGAGCGCATCCAACAGGAGCTGCCGGACGCGAAGCTTGTTCCGGCCATGAGGCTGTTCCGCGAAATCCGTGCGGTCAAGACACCTCAGGAAATCGAGCGACTGCGTCGGGTCGCCACGATCGCGGAGGAATCGGTTGCCGCCGCGCTGAAGGTCGCACAGCCCGGCATCTCCGAGATCGAAATGGCGCGCGTGTTCCACGCCGCCACCGTGCAAGGCGACGCAACGCCCGTGCTCGGATGCCTCGGCTTCGGCACCCGGTCCGCCATGCCGAACGTCTATCCCTCCCACGCCCGGCTGAAGGCGGGCGATGTGATCCGCTTTGACTGCGGCGGACGCTACGGCAACTACCGCGCCGACATCGCCCGCATTGCCGTTCTCGGCGAGCCGGACAAGAAGCTCGCGCAGTACCACAAGGCCCTGCACAACGGCGTGATGGCGGCGTTCGACACGATCCGACCGGGTGTGAGTTCGTCCGCTGTTTACGAGGCCGCCATGGCGGCCACACGCAAGTCCGGCATACCGCACTACCAGCGCAGCCACGTCGGCCACGGCATCGGCCTTGACGGCTATGACATGCCCGATCTCACACCGACCAACGAACAGGTCATCGAGGAAGGCATGGTGATGTGTGTCGAGACGCCGTATTACGAGTTCGGCTGGTGCGGTCTCCAGGTCGAGAACACGGTTGTGGTCCGCAAGGACGGCGTCGAACTGCTGCACCGCGAGGACGGTGCGTTGAAGGTGCTCGCGTGAGCCGCCCTGTTGCCATGCAGTGTCTGCGCTGCGGCACGCGGTATGCGCCGCAAGTTGCCCGATCGGGTTGTGCGGCCTGCACCGGCAAGCTGGCGAGCAACCTGCGCGTTGTGTACGACCCGCAGGAGGTGCCAGGCTGGCGGTTCAAGAACAAGCATGCCATGCCACCGGGCATGTGGCGCTACGGCGAGATGCTGCCTGTGCCCACCGATCAGGCGGTCACGCTGGGCGAGGGTGGCACGCCACTGCACCTTGCACGCCGGATGGGCGAGCTCCTGGGGTTGAAGAGGCTGTATATCAAGGACGAGTCGTGCAATCCGACGCACTCCTACAAAGACCGGCTCAGCGCAGTGGCCGTATCGCACGCCCGGGCTCAAGGGGCGTCCGTCGTCGCGACCGCTTCGTCAGGGAATGCCGGAGCGTCGCTGGCGGCTTACGCTGCAAGAGCCGGGTTGCAGTGCGTGGTGGCCTCCATGAAAGGCGCCTCCGGTCCCATGATGGCGCAGATCCGCAAGTACGGCGCGCACCTCGTCATGATGGACGACAAGAGCTTGCGCTGGCCGTTGCTGGCCGAAGGCGCTGCTCGCCACGGCTGGTACGTCACGTCTCCGCATGCCGCGCCGGTGGTGGGCAGCACGGCGGTGGGCATCGAAGGCTACAAGACCATTGCCTATGAGATCGTCGGTGACTTGGGCAGTGCCCCGGACTGGGTCGTGATGCCCGTCTGCTATGGCGACGCCCTCGCCGGTATCGCGCAGGGTTTCGAGGACTTGCTATGCGCTGGTGAGATCGACAAGCGCCCCCGGCTGGTGGCGGCCGAGGCCCATGGCTCGCTCGTCAACGCCATGGCCCATCAGACCGACTGCGTGGACGCGGTGGATGCAGAGTACGCCACGCTGGCCGCGTCGGTCGGTGCAAACCAGAGTACCTACCAGGCCCTTCACTGGTTGCGTATGAGCGATGGTCTGGCCGTGCAGATCGGCAATGAAGGCCTCATCGATATGCAGGAGCTGGTGGCATGCCGCGAGGGCTTGCTGTACGAACTGGCCAGTGTCATGCCCTTTGTCGCAGCGCGGCAGCTCGCGCGCAGCGGTGTGATGCGGGAGGACGATACGGTCGTTTGCCTGGCGACCGCCTCTGGCCTCAAGGACACCGACAAGTCAACGGGGAGCTGGAATCCGCTGCCCGTCGTCACCGTGGGCCGGGAGCAGATCCCGGAGCTCGCGAGCGCCACCCACAACCTGTTGTCGCAGCGTGGTGGTTCGGTGCGCTAGTCACGACCCTGTGCGTCAGGTCTCTTCCCACTTTCCCCGCCATACCAGGCCCTATCTTCTTACTTGGAGTGCTTTCATGCTTCGACGTTCTCTCATCGCCGCAGCGGCAGCGGTACCTGCCGCCCTCATGCACGTATCCGCACTTGCGCAGTCGGATTTCCCGTCGCAGACCATCAAGATCGTTGTGCCGTTCGCGCCTGGCAGCGGACCCGACGTTTTCGCGCGCTTGATCGGGGAAAAGTTCAGCGCAGCATTCAAGCAGCCGGTTGTTGTCGAAAACCGCGTGGGTGCGAGCGGGATGATCGGCAGCGAATTTGTCGCACGCGCGCCGGCAGACGGACACACGCTGTTGGTGGCGACGCCTTCCAACACGATTGCCGCGGTCGCCGGGCGCAAACTGTCTTTCGATCCTGTGAAGGATTTTGCGCCGGTCGGCATGGCTGTTGCGCTGTCACCCATCTTCATTGCCCATCCTGACGCGCCTTGGAAAAACCTCAAGGAGTTGATTGCCGCCGCGAAGGCCCGCCCCGGCCAACTGACGGTGGCATCGGGCGGTGTCGGCAACTCCCAGCACCTTGCAGCCGAGCTGCTCATGCAATCCGCTGGCGTGGAGATGCTCCATGTGCCGTTCAAGTCGAGTTCGGAGATCGTTACCGCCGTGATCAACAAGTCGGTTGATGTGTCGTTTGTGGATCCCTCTGCCATTCCGATGGTGAAGACAGGCCGGGTGCGGGCGCTGGCCATCGGCCCCAGCGTGCGCTCCAAGGTCCTGCCCGACGTGCCCACCGTCGCCGAGGCCGGATTGACGGGCTACGACTACACCAGCTGGTACGGCCTGGCGGTGCCCGCCCGCACGCCACCAACCGTGATCGCTTCGCTGAACCGTGAACTGGTCAAGGCATTGGCAGATGCCGACGTGCAAACGAAACTGGCGACCGCATCGATGGAAGTGAGGGCCAGTTCGCCCGATGCGCTGGCGACCTTCATGGCGCAGGACGTGGCGCGTTGGAAACAGGTGGTCGACACGGGCCGCATCAAGTTCGAGTGATGTCGCATCGGCGCGTGCGAGCGATGGCTTGATGCCACGGACCGTGCCGCAGAGGACAGATGTTCGTATGGGTGTGGTGCAGGTGGATGCCTGCTGCGGCCTGCCGCGCAGGACCGACACCATTCGGAATAAGAGCGACGAGAATCCGCGCATGACCGCCATCCGCCTGCCCCACCATGCGAGGACAAGCCACGCACTCCAGCTCATCCTGACCCTCACGGCATTCCCATCCGGCGTCCTGTTCGCCGTGCAACAAGGGCGCGACGGCCTGTGGCCGCCGTATGCCGCGTCCGCCGAATCCATCTCCTTCGCCATCACTATGGATATCGGCCCCGCGCTGGCCGATGGATCCTTCAACTTCCGTGGCCCGTTCGCGCAGGGCACACCGGCAGACCGTTTCGTCTATGTGAACTCGGGTGGATACGCGGGCCAGCAGAACACGCCCTGGGAGCGCAGGGCGAAGATCCAGCTGGGCGGCATTCCGCGCGGCTTGGTGGAAGCCGCCGCTGGCGATCCCGACCGCGCCATCGAAGGCCGCATCCACGGCACGATGCCCGACGGCGGCCCGGTGTGCGCGACGGTCCACCCGCCTTTGCTCCACTGGCAACTGGTGGCGCGCCCGCGCTGAACCAGCACCACCCGATGCGCGGCCGCACTGGCCCCTGAATAACCTCGGGTTTTCCCCTATTTGCATACGTATGCACGGCCTGCACAGTTCTATGCATTCGGATGCACAGCCACTACGGAGCCAGGAAATGATCAGATATTTGAAGCGCGGTAAGGACGTCGAAGTCCGGGCCGAGGACGATGCCAAGGTCCGCGCGACCGTGGAATCCATCATCAAAGCAGTCGAGCAACGCGGCGACGACGCGGTGCGCGAATACAGCCGTCAATTCGACCAGTGGGATCCGGCGGACTTCCGCCTCTCTCAAGTCGAGATCGAGGCCGCACGCAAGAAGCTCTCGGCGCGCGAGATCGAAGACATCACCTTCGCTCAGAAGCAGGTGCGCCACTTCGCGCAGATCCAACGCGATTCCATGAAAGACGTCGAGCAGGAAACCTACCCCGGCGTCATCCTCGGCCACAAGCACATTCCGGTGAATGCCGTGGGTTGCTACATCCCCGGCGGCAAGTACCCGTTGCTGGCTTCCGCCCACATGAGCGTGCTGACGGCCAAGGTGGCGGGCGTGAAGCGCGTGGTGGCCACGGCGCCGCCGTACCAAGGTGCCCCGCACCCCGCCATCGTCACGGCAATGGCCATGGGCGGCGCCGACGAAATCCTCGTGCTCGGTGGCGTGCAGGCCGTGGTCGCGATGGCCGTGGGCACCAAGACCATCGCGCCGGTGGACATGCTGGTCGGCCCGGGCAACATGTTCGTGGCCGAGGCCAAGCGCCAGCTGTTCGGCCGCGTGGGCATCGACCTGTTCGCGGGTCCGACCGAAACCCTGGTGATTGCCGACGAGACGGCAGACGCCGAGATGTGCGCGGTCGACCTGCTCGGACAGGCCGAGCACGGCCCCACGTCGCCGGCCATTTTGCTCACCACCAGCGAACAGCTGGCGCGCGAGACCATGGCGGAAATCGATCGCCAGCTCACCATCCTGCCCACGGCCGGTGTGGCCTCGGTGAGCTGGGCCGAATACGGCGAAGTGATCGTCTGTGACACGCAGGAAGAAATGTTGCAGAAGGCCGACGAACTCGCGTTCGAGCACGTGCAGGTGATCACGCGCGACCCGGACTATTTCCTGCACAACATGACCAACTACGGCGGGCTGTTCCTCGGCGCGCGCACCAACGTGAGCTTCGGCGACAAGGTCATCGGCACCAACCACACGCTGCCCACCAACCGCAACGCGCGCTACACCGGTGGCTTGTGGGTGGGCAAGTTCCTCAAGACCTGCACCTACCAGAAGGTGCTGACCGACGAGGCCAGCGCCACCATGGGCGAGTACTGCTCGCGCCTGTGCCACATGGAAAACTTCGCCGGCCACGGTGAACAGGCCAACCTGCGGGTGCGCCGCTACGGTACCCGCGCCGACGTGCCGTGGTACCAACCCGTGCCCGCTCTGGAAGCCTGAGTTGAGCATGCTCCCACGCACACCACCATCGGGTCTGCAAGGCCGGCGCGCGCTCGTCACCGGCGCGAGCCGGGGCATTGGTCTGGCCGCCGCCGCCGCGCTCGCGCAGGCGGGGGCGGCCGTCACGCTGGCCGCGCGCTCGCAAGACGAGCTGCGCCAGGCCTGCGATCAGATCCGCACCGAGGGTGGCACCGCTGATTTCATGGTGGTCGACGTGACCGATGCACGCGCGGTGGACGCGCAACTGGCCGAGCGCCCGCCGTACCAGGTGCTCGTGAACAGCGCGGGCATGAACCGGCCCAAGCCGCTGGTGGACGTCACGGACGACGACATCGACGCGGTACTGGACCTGAATGTCAAGGCGGCGTTCTACGTGTCGCGCGCCGTGTCGCGCCGCTTGCTGGCCGAGCGGCTGACGGGCTCGCTCATCAACATCTCGTCGCAGATGGGCGTGGTGGGCAGCCCACGCCGCACGCTGTACTGCGCGAGCAAACACGCCATCGAAGGCATGACGAAAGCGCTGGCCTGGGAACTCGGCAGCGCGGGCATCCGTGTCAATACCCTGTGCCCGACCTTCATCGAAACCGCCATGACCGCCGGCATGTTCGCCGACGATGGCTTTCGCGGTTGGGTGCTCGAGCGCATCGCACTGGGCCGCCTGGGGCGATTGGACGAGATCATGGGTGCGGTGGTGTTCCTCGCTGGCGACGCCTCCAGCCTCATGACGGGCAGCGCGCTCATGCTCGACGGCGGGTGGAGCGCCGCATGAGAACCAGCGCCACGGCGCAGGAAGTGGCACGCCTGGCGCGCGTGTCGCAGTCGGCCGTGAGCCGCACGTTCACGCCCGGTGCCAGCGTGTCGGACGCCACGCGCGAACGCGTCGTGGCAGCCGCCAAGACGCTGGGCTACCGCCCGAACGCATTGGCGCGCAGCCTCATCACGCGGCGCAGCCACATCGTGGCGCTGGTGATGGGCTATCTGCAGAACCAGTTCTATCCCCTGGTGATCCAGCAGCTGTCACAACTGCTGCAACGCGAGGGCTACCACGTGCTGATGTTCATCAGCGACGAGAATGAGACCGACGGCGCGCTCGCCGAGATCCTGCAATACCAGGTGGACGCCATCGTGATCGCGTCGGCCATGTTGTCGCAAGACCTCGCGCAGCAGTGCGTGGACTCCGGCGTGCCGGTGGTGCTGTTCAACCGCCTGCCCGACGTGGACACCACGCGGCCCCACACCATCTCGGTCAGCTCCGACAACCACGAAGGCGGCCGGCTCGTGGCGCAGCACCTCGTCGAGCGGGGGCACCGGCGCATCGCGTTCCTCGCGGGCCTGGAAAACTCGTCGACCAATGTCGAACGCGAGCGCGGCTTCGTCGAAGGCCTGCGGGATGCCGGGCACTCGGTATGGAAGCGCGCCGTCGGCCACTACAGCTTCGAGCGCGCGCAGGCCGCCACGCTGGAACTGTTTGAAGGCACCGAGCGGCCCGACGCGCTCTTCGCCGCGAACGATCACATGGCCATCGCCGCCATGGACGTGCTGCGCCACCAACTGGGCCTGCGTGTGCCGCAAGACGTGAGCGTGGTCGGCTTCGACGACGTGCCGCAGGCCGCCTGGGGCAGCTACCAGCTCACCACCGTGGTGCAGGACGTGCCGGCCATGGTGGAAGCCACGGTCACGCTTCTCAAGGAGCGCATGGACAACACAGCGCCCGCGCGCAGCATCGTGATCGGCTGCCGTCTGATGGAGCGCGGTTCCGTGCGTGCCGCGCCTTCTGCCTCATCGGCGCGCGCATCGGTTCGCCGCAAAGCAAACGTATCTCCTGCTACCCGATCCTGACAACCACAGAGACACCCCCATGACCTTGTCCACATTCTTCTCCCGCCGTGTCGCGCTGCTGGCATTGACCGGCGCTGCAATGGCTGTGCCCACTGCCGCCATGTCGCAGGCCGCTTACCCCGGCAGCGGGCGCGTCAGCATCGTCGTGCCCTTCGCGCCCGGCGGCGCCACCGACATCATTGCGCGCCTGGTCGCCGACGAGTTGGGCAAACGCTGGAACAGCGGCGTGGTGGTGGAGAACCGCGCCGGTGCAGGCGGTGGCATCGGCACGGAATTCGTGGCGCGCGCCAAACCCGATGGCTATACGCTGCTGCTCGGCACGCAAACGGCGCTCGCGGTCAACCCGCATCTGCTGAAGAAGATCGGCTACGACGTCGAGCGCGACTTCGCGCCCATCACGCAACTGGCGAGCACGCCGTTGGTGCTGCTGGCCGGTCCGAAGACCGAAGCGCGCAGCGCGCAGGCGCTCATCGCGGCGATCAAGGCGAAGCAGGACGGCCTGTCCTACGGCACCAGCGGCAACGGCACCTCGCAGCACCTCACCACCGTCATGTTCCTCAACCGCATTGGCGGCAAGGCGGTGCACGTGCCGTACAAGGGCAGCAGCCAATCCCTCGCCGATCTCGCGGGCGGCCAGATCGACATGCAGTTCGACAACATGACCACGGCCCTGGCCTTCGCGAAGAACGGCCAGGCACGCGCGCTGGCGGTGACGAGCCAGACCCGCTCCGAACTCGCGCCCGAGTTGCCCACCGTGGCCGAAGTGGGCGTGCCCGGCTTCGAAGCCGTGACCTGGCTCGGCCTGCTCGCGCCGGCGGGCACACCCGAGAGCGTGATCAACATCCTGAACAAGGAAGTAGTGGCGGTGCTGGACACCCCGGCGGTCAAGGCCAAGCTCGCCGCCCAGGGCTTCACGCCCAAGCCCATGAGCCCCGCGGTGTTCCGCAAGTTCATCCAGGACGAGACCAAGAAATTCGCCGACGTGATCAAGACCAACCAGATCACCATCGACTGAGCCAGCCCTGACATGGACCATCTCGACCGACATCCCCTCGACGGCCGCCTGCCCGGCATTCTCCGCAACGGCACACGCGTGCGCGGCATCTTCACCGCGTTGCCCAGCCCGGGCCTGATCGAAATGTGCGGCTACGCCGGCTTCGAGTTCGTCATTATCGACAACGAACATGGCGCGGCCGATCTGAGCACCACCGAGCATCTGCTGCGGGCCGCGCGCGGCAGCCGCATCGTGCCCCTGGTGCGATGCCTGCCGCACGACATTCCCCGCGTGCTCGACATGGGCGCCAGCGGCGTCATGGTGCCGATGTGCAATACACCGGAAAAGGTCGCGGCACTGGCGCAACAGATCCGCTACCCCGGCGCGGGCCAGCGGGGCAGCGCGTTCAGCCCGCGCGCCGCCGGCTACGGCGCCTTCGGTGGCAACGGCCACACCGCGCGCAGCAATGAAGGCATCGTGTTCATTCCGATGATCGAGACCCCCGAAGGCGTGCACAACGCCAGCGCCATCGCCGCCATCCACGGTGTCGACGCCGTTTTCATCGGTCCCAACGACCTGTCGCACTCGATGGGCCAGGGCGACAACTGGCGGCATCCGGACGTGAATGCCGCCATCGGCCGCGCCCTGCGCGCCGTGGCCGATGCCGGCAAGCCCGCGGGCACGCTCGGCCTCTCGCCCGAAGACGAGCGGCACTTCGGCGCTCTGGGCGCAAGCTTCTTCGCCAACGTGGCCACGGCCCTCATCACGCGCGCGCTGCGCCAGGCCGCGCAAGGCGAGCCGGCCGCCGCCCCCCTTCAGTACTGAACAGCTTTTTTCGTCAACCACCGCAAGCAGCCCACAGGAGACAAGACATGCAAAGAAGACACTTCATCCAAGCCAGCGCCACCGCGATCGCCGCGCAGGCGGTTGCGCCTTTCGCCTATGCGCAGTCACCCGAGCACGGCCTGAAGCCCGGCAAGCCCTACGCGGGCAAAACGGTGAACCTGCTGCTGCCACCGGCCTCGCAGTTCCGCGCACAGGAAAAACGCCTGGCCGAGTTCGAATCGCTCACCGGCATCAAGGTCGTCTACACCTACGTGCCCTACGGCCAACTGCTCGACAAGATCACCACCGAAGCCGTGGCCGGCAACGGCGCCTACGACCTCATCGCGTACCAGGACAGCTGGCTCGCCGCGCTCGCGGGCTATCTGGAGCCGATCGACGCCAATGTGAAGGCCGACAAGCTCGACCTCGCGCGCTACCCCAAGGTGTTCAGCGAAGCCGCCATGTTCGAAGGCCGCAACTACGGTCTGCCGGTGCGTGCCCACCCGCAGCTCTACTTCTACCGCAAGGACCTGTTCGCACAGGCCGGCGCCAAAGTGCCCACCACCTGGGACGAAATGCTCACCGCCACGCGCGCCGTGCAGGACAAGACCGGCGTGGCCGGCGTGGCAATGGACTACGTGAAAGGCAGCGGCTTCCAGAACCTCTGGCTGTGGTTCAACTGCCTGTGGGGCCACGGCTCCGATGTGCTGGACGCACAAGGCAAGCCCATCTTCAACAACGCCGCCGGTGTGGCCGCCACGCAGGCTTATGTGGACGTGCTGTTCAAGCACAAGGTCGCCAACCCCGGCTCCACGCAGTTCAACGAGTACGACATGGTCAACTCGATGGCCCAGGGCAACTCGGCCTCGATGATGGTCTGGTGGTGGACCTACTCGGTGCTCACCGGCGACCGCAGCAAGCTCAAGGCGGATCAAGTCGGCTTCGCACCCATGCTGAGCATCGGGGAGAAGAAGACGCCCTCCGTGGCGATCGTCATGCCCTTCGGTATGTCGAAGCAATCGCGCAACAAGGAAGCGGCCTGGGAATTCCTGAAGTGGGTCACCAACCCGGCGCTCGAAGCGGCCATCGTTTCCGACAAGAGCGACGCGAACACCGCCGACATCGTGGCCACGCACATCTCCACCTTCCGCAACGAGAAGGTCAACCAAGCCAACTTCGGCCTGCACCAGGCCGCGTTGCAAAGTTTGGAGAATGCGCGCACCCTGCCGAAGATGACGGTGTGGCCACAGGTAGCCACGGTGCTGGAGACCGCCATCTCCGACATCGTTTCCAGCAACAAGGCGGTCAAGCCCACGCTCGATGCCGCCGCCCGTCAGGTGGAGCAGATCACGCAGCGCGCTGGCGGCCGGCGCCGCGGTTGATGGTCCGAAACGCTTGAAGTGAGAACGTCGCCCCACGCACAGCCATGCACGACAGAACGCTGAAATACCTATTGCTCGCGCCCGCCTTGCTGGTGTGTGTGGCCACGCTCTTCTACCCCCTGCTCCAGTCGCTGGTGTACTCCACCTACGACTGGAACCTGGGGCGTTCGTCCACGCCAGAGGGCTTCAACGGCCTGGCGAACTACGCCTACCTGCTGGAAGACCAGGAGTTCCTGGGCAGCATCAAGGTGACCTTGTTGTTCACCGTGCCCTCGGTGCTGCTCACGCTGGTGGTGGCCATGGGCATGGCGCTGTTGCTGGCGGGAGACGGGCGTCTGCGCCTGAACGCCCGCACGCTGCTCGTGATCCCGTTTGCCATGTCGCCCGCGCTCATCGGCATCTCGTGGCGCTTCATGCTCAACCCCGAGTTCGGCGCGATCGATGCGGTGCTGCGCGCGCTGATTCCCGGCCTGGCGCCCGAGCCCATCCTCTCGCGCCCGGCGCTGGCCATGGCCGCGCTGGTGATCGTGGACGTGTGGCACTGGGCGCCGTACTTCATGCTCACCTTCATCGGCGCGCTGGCCTCGTTGCCGCGCGAGACGGTGGAGGCGGCACGCGTGGACGGCGCAGGTTCCGTGCGCATCTTCTTCGAGGTCGTGCTGCCGCAGCTGTGGCCGGTGCTGGCCATCGCCATCCTGCTCAAGACCATCTTCTCGCTGAAGATGCTCGACCAGGTGGTGACGATGACCGCAGGCGGCCCCGGCACGGCCACCGACACCTTGCCCCACATGGTCTACACCACCGCCTTCCGCTTCTACGACATCGGTTATGCCTCGGCCATGGCCTGGCTGCTGGCCGCCGTGATGATGGCGCTGGCCATGGTCTACGCCCGCTTCGCCATGCGAGGTGCCTCATGAGCAACACCACCACCACGACCACCACCCCGACCACGACGACAAGCTCTTCGCTGCCCCACCGCGCAGTGGTGGCGGTGCCGCGATCGCGCGCAAGGCGGCACAAAGACCTTGGTCGCAACATCGCCATCGTGCTCATCACGGTGCTGTGGGTGCTGCCGGTGGTCTGGATCATCGCCACCGCCTTCAAGCCACGTGCCGACGTGTTCTCGCTCGCCATCCTGTTCGAACCCACCTGGGCCAACGTGGTGGCCTCTTTCCAGTCGCCCTACCTGGTCGGCGCACGCCTGCTCAACAGCGTGCTCGTGACCGCCGGCACGCTGGCCATTGCCATTCCGGTGTCCACCGTGGCCGCGTACGCGTTCTCGCGCTTCCGCTATCCGGGCGGACAGGTCGCGCCCCTGGTGCTGCTGGCCACGCAGTTCCTGCCGCCGGTGATCATCGTCATTCCCCTGTTCGTGGTGTTTAGAAACCTCGGCCTTCTGGACACGCGCTGGGCGCTGATCATCGCCAACCTGTCGTTCGTCGTGCCCTACGCCACCTGGATGATCAAGGGCTTCTTCGACGCGCTGCCGCCCGACATGGAAGAGGCCGCGCAGATCGATGGCGCCACGCGCCTGCAGGCGCTGTGGACGGTGGTGGTGCCGGTGGCGGTGCCGGGCATTGCGACCGCTGCCATCTTCGCCTTCGTGGTGTCGTGGAACGAGTTCTTCTACGCGCTCGTGCTCAGCCGCGACCACGCGGTGACCTTGCCGGTGGCCCTCATGGGCGCGCGCACCGAAGAAGGCGATGCCTGGGACATCATGGCCAGCATGGGCCTGTTCATCATCGCGCCCATGCTCATCCTCTCGCGCTTCGTGCAGCGCTATTTCGCCGCAGGCCTGGTGGCCGGCGCGGTCCGTTGATTTTTCCGGAGAGCCGTCATGGCATTGGTCAAACTCGTCAATATCGAAAAACGCTGGGGCAACGTGGTCGGCGTGGCACGGCAATCGCTGGACATCCAGGACGGCGAATTCATGGTGTTCCTCGGCCCATCGGGTTGCGGCAAGACCACCACCATGCGCATGGTCGCCGGACTGGAAGAACCGTCGGACGGGCAGATCTGGATCGGGGACAAGGACGTGACCGACGCGCTGCCCAAGGACCGCGACGTGGCCATGGTATTCCAGAACTACGGCCTCTACCCGCACATGAGCGTGGCAGACAACATCGGCTACCCGCTCAAGATCCGCGGCGTCGGCCGTGAGGAGCGCCAACGCCAGGTGCAGGAAGTGGCGCAGAAGGTCGAGCTCGAACACCTGCTCGCGCGGCGTCCGCGCGACCTCTCGGGCGGCCAGCGGCAACGCGTGGCGCTCGCGCGCGCGATCGTGCGCCGTCCGCAGGTGTTCCTGATGGACGAGCCGCTGTCGAATCTGGACGCGAAGCTGCGCGCTTCCATGCGCGCCGAGATCCGCCGCCTGCAGGCCGAGATGCGCATCACCACCATCTATGTGACGCACGACCAGATCGAAGCCATGACGTTGGCGGATCGCATCGTGGTGATGAAGAGCGGTGTGATCCAGCAGCTGGGCACGCCGGCCGAGGTGTACGCGCGCCCGGCCAATCTGTTCGTCGCCGGTTTCGTGGGTTCACCGCCGATGAACCTGTTGAGCGCGACCGTGCAAGGTGGCGTGGTGCACGTGGGCGTACAACGGCTTGATGGCCTCACGCCACCGGCCACGGCGCAGGGTGATGTGGTTCTGGGCGTGCGCCCCGAAGACTTGCGTGTAGCTGCCGAGGGCAGCGCCCAGGACGGCGAGGCGCTGCTCAAGGGCCAGGTCTACATGTCCGAACTCACCGGGGACGCGGTGTTGCTCACGGTGGAAGTGGGCAAGGACCGCCTGTGCGTGCGCGGTGACAGGCACCTGCGCCTGGCCATCGGCGACCCCGTGGCGCTCGCGCTACCCGCGCAGCATTGCCACTTCTTCGATCCGAAGACCGAAGCAAGGCTCTGACGCTCAACCGAGCGCGGCAGAAGCGCGCTCGACCAGATTGCCGTCGAAGGCGATGGCGCGGGGCTTGAGCGAGGGCTCCTGCGCGCGCTCCAGCAGCAACGCCACGGCGCGCGCCGCCATCTCCCCGATCGGCTGGCGCACGGTGGTGAGCCGGTAGCCCGAACGCGAGGCCTCGGCCACGTCGTCGAAGCCGGCCACGGCCACGTCCTGCGGCACCTGCCAGCCCAGTTCCCAGCGGCAGGCGTCGATCACGCCGAGTGCCATTGCATCGTTGGCGCACCAGACGCAATCGGGCTTTGCGCCTTGCTGTACAGCGGCGAGAAACGCGTCGTGGCCGCCCTGGTAAGTGAAGTCGGTATGCACCACCATCTGCGGCGCCATGCCGGCCTGCGCCAGCGTGGCCGTGAAGCCCTTCATGCGCTCCACGCTCACCGGGGCTTTCTTCGGCCCGCCGATGCAGAGGAAGCGCTGGTAGCCAGCGGCCAGCAGCGCGGTGGCGAGTTGCGCTGCGCCTTCTGCGTGGTGCGTCGACACGCTGTCCGCGCCGACCTTGCCGGGTGCGCGGTTGAAAAACAGCAGCGGGACACCGTGGCGCTTGAAGTGCAGCAGGGAGGCGTCGTCAAGCGTGGCGCAGCTGATGAGCCCGTCCAGGGGATAACCCCGGATGTCGTTCAGCGCGGCGCCCGCGTCCTCATCGTTTTCCACCGCCAGAAGAATCAACCGTTTGTGCGCGCGCGCCAACTCGTCGCCCAGCGCGTGCAGCAAGCCGGGCGTGGCCAGCATGGTGTAGCGCGTGATCACCAGGCCCACGGCGTGAGACTGCCGGGTGATGAGCGAGCGCGCCAACACATTGGGCGTGTAGCCCAGCTGCTCGGCCACCGCGAGCACGTGCGCGCGGGTCTTCTCGGAAATGTGGCTCTCGGGCGCGAAGCAGCGCGACACCGTGGGTTGCGACACGCCCGCGGCCACGGCCACGTCATAGGACGTGGCGCGCCCGCTGGGCGTGGCGCCACGGCTTGCGGTGGCGGAGCGTACTGCGCGGGCGGACGAAAGCGATGGGACGCGGGGTGGCGGCATGGACGGAGGCTCCTGTGCCTGCGACTGTACTGGCTCGATGCCGAAGGGGTGCTTGCTTCTTGACTTCGGGTGGCGCACAATCCTAATGCATTCGAATGCATTGCTCGAAATACATCGCCCGCCCCGAGGACACATGGACACCACAACCCACCTGACCCTGAGCCCCGAAGCCGCCCAGGCGCGCGCCATCCGCCGCACCGACATGGTCGCCTGCAAGCTCGCGTTCATCGACTGCAAGCTGCCGGGTTCCGACCTGAAAGAGAACTACTCGCTGATCGGGCCGGGCGTGACGCAGTCCGATGAACAGTTCGTCAACATCACCGAGCCGCACGGCTTCAGCGTGGGTGTGGGCGCGATGCCGCCCGGTGTCACGAACAACCTGCACGTGCACTTCACCGCCGAGGTGTTCCTGGTGCAGGAAGGCCGCTGGCGCTTTCGTTGGGGCAATGGCCGCACCATGCACGAAGTGGAGGGCGTGCCGGGCGACGTGCTGAGCGTGCCGACCTGGATCTTTCGCGGCTTCACCAACGTCGGCACCGACAACGGCTGGATCGTCACCGCGCTCGGCGGCGACGACACCGGCGGCATCATCTGGCACCCCTCCATCCTCAAGGCGGCGGCCGAGCACAGCCTGTACCTCAGCCGCGACAACATGCTCGTGGAAGTGGCACCGGGCGGTGAAGCGCCCGCGCCGCAAACGCTTATCACACCGCTTACCGACGACGACATGAATGGCCTGCGCCTGTACACGCCCGAAGAGATGGCCACGCGCATGCTCAAGGCCGAAGCGCGCGAGTGGTCGAGCACGGCCTTGCTCGGCGCGCTGCAAGCGGGCGCGGGCTGCGAACTCGCCCCGGTGCTGGGCTTCGGCATCACCGAACAGCGCGCCCACATCGCCCCCATCCAGGGTGCGCATGGTTTCTCCATCGACTGGTTGCGGCTCGCGCCCGGCGGCCGCACCGGGTGTTTCCTGTTGCGCGAGAAGCAGGTGTTGTCCGTCATGCAGGGCACGGTCGAGATCCTGGTGAACCAGGGTGCCGATGCGGTCGCCGTGCGCCTCGGTCCGCAAGACGTGTACGCCACACCGGCAGGCGTGTGGCGCGAGATCCGTTCGGTGGGCGACATTCCGGCCGAGATCGGTGTGATGACATCGGGCGACCACCGCAAGCGCATCGTCTGGAGCAACGAGGTGCAGCAACAGGCCGAGGCCGCCGGCTTCGTGCTCGACCCCGATGGTCGCATCGCGTCCAAGCGCTTGCTGCCGCCCACCGCGCTGGGCATCGGCGTTGTCCTCGCCGCCTGAACACGGCCTGAACCCCGCATGAACGCCGACGGCCGCCCGGCACAGGCTCCACGTGCACACGCCGAGGCGCTGCCGTTGGTGCTGTTGCCCGGCACGCTTTGCGACGCCCGGGTGTGGGCGCCCATGCTGCAGTGCTGGCCCGGCGGCGCGCCGCCCACCATCACGCCCACGCTCGCAGGGCAGCAGAGCGCCGCTGCCATGGCGCGCGCGCTGCTGAAGGTGCTGCCACCGCGCTTCGCGCTGATGGGCTTTTCACTCGGCGGCATCGTCGCGCTGGAGATGGCCGCGCAGGCGCCTGAGCGGGTGGGTGGCATGGCACTGGTGGCCGCCAACGCACGCCCCGACCCACCCGAGAACGCGGCCCAGCGCGAGGCCGGCGTGGCGGCGGCACGGGCCGACATGGCCGGCCACCTGCGACGCGATCTGTGGCCGCGCTACGTGGCGCCCGCCCGGCTGGGCGATGCGGCCATGGCAGACGCGGTGCTGCGCATGGCGCTCGCCGCCGGGCCCGCGGTGTACGCCGATCAGGCCGCCATCGCCAACCACCGCGCCGACAGCCGACCGCGGCTGGCCGCGCTGCGCATGCCCGTGCTCATCGCCAGCGGCGACGAGGACCTCATCAACCCACCCGATCGGCAAGCCGAGATCGCGCAAGCCGTTTCCCAGGCGCGGTGGGTCCGGTTTCAGGGAGTGGGCCACTTCGTGCCGCTGGAAACGCCAGAGGCGCTTGCCGAAGCCGCGGGCCGGTGGTGGGCGCAGAGCTTGTTGCAGGCGTGACCGCGGTTCGTGTCCGTTCCAGGACCACTACCCTCAAGAATCGGCCACACTCGCCGATCTGAACCCAAGGGTCCCTTTCGAGCCAGCGGGGCCGCTATGTCGAAAGGTGGGAACGTGAACAGGTCTTACAAATGCGCGCCGATATGGGCGTTCGGGATGGCGGCGGGTATTCAATTCGTACCCATGGCGCATGCCGTCGACTACCCGGTGAACGACACGACAGAGCTGACACAGGCGGTCACCCTGTCGAACACCGACGGCGATCCCGACACTACGTTGACGCTGGGGCAGAACATCACGACCCCCGCCGGCACCGTGTTCGACCTGGCCACCAGCCCCACGAGCCTCTTCATCTCCGCATCCGGCTTTGGTCTGAACCTGAACGGCGCGGGCACGGCCTGGGACACCGGCAGCAACAACTACGTCGGCGTCGAGGGCTCGGTGGGCACGTTCGCGCTGACCGTGTCCAACGGTGCCACGCTGCGCGTCAGGAACTTCATGGACTGGAGCCAGGGCGGTCTGCGCATCGAGGACACGGGCTCCGGCCTCACGGTGGATGGCGACATGGTCTTTGGCCGCGCTGGCGATGTCACCGTGAACCTGGCCAACGGCGGCACCCTGACCACGGGCCGCTCCTTCGTCGGCGAGGACAGCGTCAACACCCTGGCCAACAACATCAGCGTGGTGGTCGACGGTCCCGGCACGACCTGGACGGCCGACACCTATCTCATGACGGGCGGCGCGGCCAATGGCGCCAGCATCACCGTGTCCAACGGTGCGCTGACGCAGGTGATCAATGGCGGTGCCGTCATGGGCCGCAACGGCACCGGGTCCATGCTGGTGACCGGAGCAGGCTCGCGCTTCACCTCCTCCGGCAGCCTGTACCTCGGCGAGTTCATCCTGGAGCAGGGACACGGCACGCTCACCGTTCGCGATGGCGGCCGGGTGAGCGCACCGCTCGTGAACCTGGGCGTGGGCAACGCCGGTTCGAGTGGCGCGCTGCTCGTGGACACCGGCGGCGTCGTCGAAACCAGGGTGCTTCGCCGTGGCGTGGGCAGCGCCACGGTGACCTTCGACAACGGCACCTTGCGGGCGCTGGCGAGCGGCACGCTGATCCAGGGCTTCGTGGCCGGCACCTTCAACCTGGGCGCCGGCGGCATGGTCCTCGACTCCAATGGCTTCGACGTGGTGTCCGCCAGCACCCTCTCGGGCGTGGGCGGCCTGTCCAAGCAAGGCGGCGGCACCCTCACCTTGTCCGCCGCCAACACCTATGGCGGCACCACGGCGGTGGCGCAGGGGACGTTGAGAGCAGGCTTGGCCAACGCCTTCAGTCCCACGTCCGCCCACACCGTGGCCGTCGGCACCGTGCTCGACACCGCGGGCCTGGACCAGACCGTGGCCAGCCTGGACAACGCGGGCACCGTCTCGCTGCTGGGCGGCGCGCCCGGCAGCACGCTGACCGTCACCGGCAACTATGTCGGCCACAACGCACGGCTGCACATGGGCACCGCGCTGGGCGACAGCACCAGCATCAGCGACCGGCTCGTGATCGATGGCGCGGGCGCGAGCGCCAGCGGCACCACCACCGTGCAGATCACCAACCTCGGCGGCCTGGGCGCGCAGACCACGGGCGACGGCATCGAGATCGTCCGCGCGGTCAACGGTGCCACCACCACGGCGCAGACCACGAAAGACGCCTTCAGCCTCGAGGGCGACCACGTCGACGCGGGCGCGTTCGAATACCGCCTGTTCGCGGCCGACGCCAACAACGCGGGCGAAAGCTGGTTCCTGCGTTCGCGCTCGCTGGCGGCCGGCCCATCCACCACGGCCTACCGCGTGGAAGTGCCGCTGTTCGCCGCGCTGCCCGAACAACTGCGCACCGGCAACCGGGTGATGCTGGGCAACCTGCACCAGCGCGTGGGCGACGCCGCCGCCAGCGGGCGCGCCGATCGCCAGACCTGGGCGCGCTTCATCGGCGCCGACCACACCGTGCGCCAGAGCGGCGACGCAAGCCCCAGCAGCGAAGGCCGCCTGCACGGCCTGCAGGCAGGCATCGACCTGTGGGCGCCCACCGCCACCTGGCGCGCGGGCCTGTACGTGGGCCAACTCAACGGCGACATGCGCGTGCGCGGTTTCGCCAGCGGCATCGCCAACCTGTACGTGGGCAGCAACAAGCTGCGCAGCCAGTACCTGGGCGCCTACGCCACCTACCACCATGAGAGCGGCCTCTACGTCGACACCGTGCTGCAAGGCGGCCGCCACCGCTACAGCGTGTCGCCACTGACCGCCACCGCGGGCCACGGCAAGGGCGACAGCCTGCTGGCCTCGGTGGAAGCGGGACGGGCCTTCGATATCGCGCCCGGCTGGACGCTGGAGCCCCAGCTGCAACTGATCCACCAACGCGTGAACCTCGACGAGGCGCGCATCACTGGTGCCGATGTTCAACAGCACACGCGCGGCCACTGGACCGTGAGAGCGGGCCTGCGCGTGAAGGGCGACATGTCCACCGCCGCCGGCCTGCTGCGGCCCTATGCGCGTTGGAACCTGTACCGGGGCAGCAGCGGCACGGACACCACGCGCTTCACCGGCCCGGCCGGCTTCGCCGATGTGGCCACGAACACCGGCGGCGTCAGCAGCGAACTGGCCGCGGGCGCGACCCTCGCGCTGTCGGCCACCACCAGCCTTTACGGCGAGATCGGCAAGCTCTGGGCCCACAGCGGCGATGCGCGCCACAGCAGCGGGCTCAACGGCAGCGTCGGCCTTCGGGTGAGCTGGTAGCCGCCGCCGGTCACGCAATCCGCCGCACGGCTGGGCCCAAGTCGATCACGCTCGTTTTCCATTGGCCGCTTTCGTGGTCGAGCCCAAGCGCCATCACACTGGGCAACGCCACGTCGATGACGAGCAAGCGCACCGGGTGCCGATAGTCCACCCGCGCCGCGCTCAGCGCGCGCAAGGCCTCTTCCAGACTGCGCCCGCTCAACCCGTCCGCCAGGATCAGCGTGGGCCTGCGCGGCCTGAAGTGCGCCAGCTGCGCGAGCGCCGCCGGGTCTTCCACGAGGTAGCCGCTGTCCCAGGGTTGGCGCGGGTGCCGCTTTCTCCACCACCACAGCTCGCGCCATTTCACCAGCAGCTTGTAGCGCCAGGCCTTGAGCTTTGATGCGCCCGCATGGAGCGCGAGCTCGTCATTGCCGTCCAGGAAGCGCGCGAAGGATCCGGCCAGATGCGACTTGCCGCCACCGCTGTCACCCTCCATCACGGCCACGTTGAAGCGCTCGTCCACATCGGGGAGCACCCAGGGGCGCCAGAACGGCGAGTGGCCATCTCCCATGCCGGCCTGGGCCCAGGCCGAGAGATCGTCCCAGGCTTTCTGCTGCGTCGGCCCCAGCGGGCCCGCCCATTGCAAACCCATGTTCGCGTGCGGCGCGGGGTGCAGGGCCTCGTCGTCGTAAGAGGCGATCAACACGGGCCCGATCCGCTGGCCCATCCACAGGCAAGGCACGAACAGCAGCAGCGCCAGCAGCACGGTGTCGCGCCAGGTGCGGTGCCAGTGGCCATCCCCCAACGCGAGCCCCGTCAACGAGATGAGAACCTCCGCCGCCACCGCCAACGCGACGGCCAGTGCCGTCGTCACGGCAAGTCCTGCCAGCAACTCGCGCGCGCGGTTCGTGCGTCGTCGCTTCTGAATGGCTTCGCTCATGGTGGTGTGGTCTCCGCGCGGTGCTGATGTTTCCCCGGTGGGCGATCTTAGGGCCTGCCCATCCATGAACTGGGGGCGAAGGGAGCGCCGCGCGTCCTGGTCCTAGAATGCCAGTTTTCAACTGAAGAGCCTGACATGACCACTGCCAAGAAACAAACCGCATTCAACCGTGCCCTCACCCCCAGCCCCGAACTGGCCGCCGTGATCGGCTCCACGCCGCAGCCCCGCACCGAGGTCGTGAAACTCATGTGGGAATATATCAAGGCCAACAACCTGCAGAACCCGAAGAACAAGCGCAACATCCTGGCCGACGCCAAGCTCAAGGCGGTCTTCGGCAAAGACGAAGTGACGATGTTCGAAATGACGGGTCTGGTCGGCAAGCACTTGAAGTGAACGCCGCCCCATAAGGGGGTATCCACCCGAGGCTGGATCGCAAGGGCCTCGGTTCAAAAAAACGGCCGCGCTCAGGAGACGCCATGGACGCCTTGTTGGGTTTTGCTGGGCACCTGCTCAAGGAACTCCTGTTCAGCTTCGTGTTCTACTGGCCCGGCTGGCTCGCGGTAAAGATCATCACCTTCGGCCGCTACCCTCGCTCGTTAAACCCCGTCGACAACGATTGGCTCGGCGTCGAGGTTCTTTCTGTCATCGGCCTGGTCGTGGTGGTGGCGCTCGGCGTTTTCATCCTGCGCGTGTGGCCATAGGATCGCTACGCGTCGCCTTCTCGAACCTTGCGGTCGACGTCTGCAATGGACCTTTCACCGGGTTTGCGGTCTGCAGGGCTCGTCTGTGGCGCTCGATCCGGATGGGTGGGGTTTGCACCCGGGGCGCGGTTGTCGCCCGGTGGCTGTTGATCGACGGGCTTGGCCGGGGTCTGGCCCGGTGGGTTGGGGGTGATGGACATGGTTTGCTCCAGGTGATGCAAGGTCCGACATGGACCTGTCAAACCAGTTTGAACCCCGTACCAAGGCCTACCCATAGGCCATCGGTCACGCCCGCTGTAGGCCTTGTCCTGCGTTGCGCCGCCGACCAACCGCGCTCGCCACTCAAGGCAGAAAAAACACCGAGGGCATGGCGCTGAACACCACCGCCGCAGTCGCAATGGCCGCAGCCCCGCACGCGAAGCGATAGCTCCAGCTGGAGAGCAAGCCTTCGGCGTGCTGCTGCTTCAAGCGCATGTGATATCCGCCCAAGGCCAGCAGCGCGACCACGGTGAGGCCCCACGCCAGCACGTTGGCCACCCACTGGTGCGGCCAGATCTCGCCCGCCGCCCAGACCACCATGAAGTGCGCGAACCAGATGGCGAATGCCGTGAGGATCGGCCCCGCACCCAAACGCTTGCGCGCTGTCACACCCCACCCCACGGCACCAGACGTGGCAGCAGCAGCGCGGCCGAACCTTCGAGTGCGGCGAACAGGAACAGGATGCGCAGCGCCTCCAGGGTCTTGTTGGCCGGGCCCGGCGCGAGACCGCGCGTCCAGCGCGCCACGTAGTAGAACGCCGACAGCACCACCGTCAGCACGATGGAGCCGTGCCACGCCAACATCGCATACACCGCCGCGCCTTGCCCGCTGGCATCGCCGCGCAGCCCGGCGTTCCACCAACTCTGAACGTCCATCGCGAACGCGGCCACGAGGCACGCCATGCTCAGCGCCATTGCCCAGGCGCTGAGCCCGCTGCCGCGCGTGAACCTCGCCATCAACGGCCGCGCCCCATAGGCCAGGCCCGCCGACGCGCCCAGCAACATCAGGCCCGGCACCAACGTGCTGCGCGGCGCGGTGACCGTCCACCACTGCGGATGCGAGCCGAACAGGTACAGGTAGCCGAACATCGCCATCAGAAAAATCATGCCGAGCACGATGGTCAGCAACACCGCACCCCACCAGCCGTGCGATGGCGGGCCGGTCACATAGGTCGGCAGCAGAATGCCCGCGCCCGCGTCCACCTGCTTCTGCGCAATGTGCCGGTCGTTCTGCCACACCCAGCACATGATGCAGACGATGGCCAGCACGCCGCAGGCCGCGCTCAGCACCAAGGCCTTCACCGTCAGCAGCAGGAAGCAGCCAGCGGTGAACAACGCGGCCAGCAGCGGCGACCACGCAGGCCCCGGCATGATCTGCACATACTGCGGCTCTGCGCGCATGCTGCTGGTGATCAGCGTCTCGCGCGCGCCGGTGGCGGTGCCGGGCAGGAAGTAGCGCCCGGCTTCCACGTCCTTGCGCAGTTGGGCGTCGTTCCACAAGGGCTCCAGCGAACTCACCACCGGGATCGAACGCACGCCGTAGTTGCCGGTGGACAGCCATTCCAGCGTGCCGCCGTGGTACACGTTGCGCGCGTTGCCATCGCCATCGTCCTTGCGGCCGTAGCAGCGAATCGCGTCGATCAGAAACAGCAACACCCCGGCCGCCATGATGAACGCGCCCACGGTCGAGACCATGTTGGGCACGTCGAACGAACGGCCCGGCAGGTAGGTGTCGACACGCCGGGGCATGCCCATCAAGCCCGTGAGGTGCATGGGCAGAAAGCACACGTGCACACCGATGAAGTTGAGCCAGAACACCCAGCGCCCGACGCGCTCGGACAGTTGCCGCCCGTTGACCATCGGCGTCCAGTAGTAGAAGCCGGCGAACAGCGGAAACACCATGCTGCCGATCAACACGTAGTGGAAGTGCGCGACGACGAAGTAGGTGTCGTGCGCCTGCCCATCGAAGGCGACCATGCCCACCATCACACCTGTGAGCCCGCCCATCACGAAGATGAGAATGCCGCCCACCAGAAACAGCGAAGGCACGTTGCGCTGCACCTTGCCCGAGGCGAGCGTGGCGATCCACGCGAACACCTGCGCCCCCGCGGGAATGGCCACCGCCATCGACGCGGCGGAGAAGTAACCCGCCGACAAGCCTGGCAGGCCCACGGTGAACATGTGGTGCGCCCACACGCCGAAGCTGATGAAGCCGGTGGCGATCAGGGCCAGCACCACGATCTCATGCCCCACCAGCGGCTTCTGCGCCACCGTGACGATCATGGCCGACACCATGGCCGAGGCCGGTATGAAGATGATGTAGACGTCGGGATGGCCGAAGAACCAGAACAGGTGCTGGTACAGCAGCGGGTCGCCGCCGCGCGTGGCGTCGAACAGCGGCCAGTTGAAGGCGCGCTCCAGCTCCAGCAGAAAGGTCACCATGATCATGGCCGGAAAGGCCAGGATGATCATCACACCGAAGATCAGCACCGCCCAGGCGTAAATCGGCATCTTCGACAGCGCCATGCCCGGTGCGCGCGTGCGCAGCACACCCACGATGAGCTCGATGGCACCGGCGATTGCGCTGATCTCGATGAAGCCGATGCCCAGCAGCCAGAAGTCTGCGTTGATGCCCTTGGCGTAGACCCCCGAACTCAGCGGCGGGTACATGAACCAGCCGCCCGAAGGCGCCAGGCTGAAGAAGATCGAGCAGAAGAACACGGTGCCGCCGATCAGGTAGGCCCAGTACGAGTACGCCGACAGCCGCGGGAACGGCAGGTCGCGCGCGCCGATCATCTGCGGCAACAACAGCACCGCGATGGCCTCCACGGCCGGCACGGCAAACAGGAACATCATCACCGAGCCGTGCATCGTGAACAGCTGGTTGTAGGTCTCCTGCGGCACCACATCGGCCAGCGGCGCGGCCAGCTGCACGCGCATCACCAGCGACAGGATGCCGGCCGCCACGAAGAAGCCGAACGCCGTGACGATGAACAGGAAGCCGATGAAATTGTTGTTGACGGCGCTCAACGCCCGCCATCCGGTGGGCGTGGCCCACACCTTCTTCAGCGCCTCGAATTCACCGCGAGGTCTTCGGCCCGTGGTCGGAAAACGTTCGTAGAGCCGCGCGTCGAAGCCTGTGTCTGAGGCGGCGTTTGCGGCGTCTTCCACGGCACCGGCCACGCCAGGGGGAATGCGGGGCGTCACTTCAAGGACTCCATGTACGCGGCCAAGGCGTTGAGCTCGTCGGCCTGCAGCGTGCGGTAGGCGGGCATGCGGTTGTTGGGCTTGATCGACTGGCTGTCGCCGATCCAGCCGATCAGTGTGCCCCGCGTGTTGGGCAGAATGCCCGCGCCCAGCGACTGCCGCGAGCCGACGTGCGTGAGGTCCGGCCCCGACAAGCCTTGCGCCTCTGTGCCCGCGATGCGGTGGCAGGCGGCGCAGCCCATGTCGCCAAACAGCTGGCGGCCGCGTTGCACCTCGTCGTTCACGGGGGCCACGGGAGCCACCTGCGGCTGCTGGCGCGCCAGCCGCGCCGCATGCCAGCGCTCCCAATCGGCCGGCTCGTGCGCCACCACCACGAAACCCATGAGCGAGTGCGCACCGCCGCAGAACTCGGCGCATTGCCCGCCGTACACACCCGCCTTGTCGGCCTGCAGCTTGAGGCGGTTGGTGCGGCCCGGAACCATGTCCATCTTGCCGCCGAGCTTGGGCACCCAGAAGCTGTGGATCACGTCTTCGCTCACCATGTCGAGCACCACGGGGCGGCCTACCGGTATGTGCAACTCATTGGCGTCGGCATGGGTCTCTTGGCCGGCCGCGTCCAGGTAGGACACGCGCCACCAATAGATGTTGCCCGACACCCGCATGCGCAACTCATCGCCCTTGATGGTCGACAGGCCCGAGGCCAGCGTGAGCCCCCACACCAGCAACACGAACAGCACCCCGGCCGGGATGAACAGCCCGAACCATTTCACGACGCCTTCGCCCCCGAGCCTGGCGCGCAGTGTGTCGCTGCCGTAGAGCGCCACCCACATGGCCACGCAGACCAGCACGAAGATCAGCGTGACGAGCGCGATCAACCCCCACGCGAGCGAGGTGACCGTGTTCGAGAACGGCCCTTGCGGGTCGAGCACCGGCGGCGGCCAGCCGCTCAAGGCCTCAGCGAGATTGGAGCGTGAGGAGGTAGGCTGTGACATCGCGGGCTTCCTGGTCAGACATCGGGATGGCCGGCATGGCCGTCCCGGGCACCAGCCCGGGCGCGTCCCTCACGAATTGCATCAACACGCCGGGCTGGTTCGGCAACTGCCCGGCAATCAAACCCTGCCGGGCGAAGCCGTGCAACGAAGGCCCGAGGCCGCCGCGCGGCCACTTCACATCGGGAAAGCTGTGGCAGGCCACGCAGCCTTTGTCGCTCACGAGCCGGCGGCCACTGGCCGTGTCCGCGTCGGCCAAGGTGGGTGTGCGGTCGGGCGGGCCGTCGCAGGCCACCAGGCCCAAGCAGGCCAGCACCAGCCAGGCACTGCGTTTGCCCCTGGTGTTGCCCTTGACCTTGGGTGAACCGCGAACCTCCGTCATGAACGATGATCTAGTTCCCATGCGCACACACTCCACGCTGCACACCCCACACCGGCCTGCGAAGTTCAGCGCCAAGCTGTTGCTGGTGTTTTGCACCGTGGCCCTCAACGCGGCCTGCACCGACCGCATGGAAGACACCGATGACCGCTGGGGCCAGAGCGGCGAACTCATTGCCATGAGCGGTGGCGAAGGCGGCGCGCGCTACGCCTGCGCCACCTGCCACGGCGCGCGTGGCGAAGGCAACGGGTACGACGCGCCGCGCCTCTCCGGCCTGCCCGTGGGTTACCTGCAGAAGCAGATGGAAGACTACGCCGCCGGCCTGCGGCCGCACGACGTCATGCGCGACGTGGCGCGTTTTCTGGACAGCCACGAACGCGTGCGGGTGGCCCAGCACTACGCCGCGCTGCCGGCAAGGGCCATGCGCCCCGCCACGCAAGACACCGTGGACCCGGCCACGCCCGCGCTGTACGCCGCCACCTGCCAGCATTGCCATGGCGCGCAAGGTGTGGGCACGGTGAACGGGCCGCCGCTCAACGCCCAGCCGGCCTTCTACCTCGCCCAGCAATTGCAGGACTGGCAGCTTTCGAAACGGCGCAACGACGGTGGTCATGAGATGTTGAAGGTGGCGCAAGAGCTCGATGCGGTGCAGGTCAGGCAGCTGAGCCTTTATCTGGCCCAGATCCCACTACGCCCGGCGCTTCAGGACCGTTGAGGTCGAACATCGACGGCAGCACGCGGTCGCGTTTCACCACATAGTGCAGCACGGCCGCTCCGGCATGGCCGGGAATGACCAGCATCGTGATCCACACGATGTAGAAGTGCGCCGTGGCGGCCCACTGCATGAGCGTGTGCTGCAGGCCTTCGGACAACTGATCGAACGGCAGGTTCGGAAACGGGATCACGCCCGCGATCGACAGCGGCAGATCGCTCGGCAAGGTGGACCACATCACCCAGCCGCTGACGGGCAAGGCGAAGAAGCTGAAGTAGAACCAGGTTTGCAGCACGTGGCTGGCCCGGCCGGCGAACGAATCCTCGTCCACCGTCTCGGGCGTGCTGATCTGGCTGCGCCAGAACAGGCGCAGCGAGCCCAGCAGCATGATCGTCAAGCCCACCTGCGTGTGCATCTGGTAGCCGATGTACTTGTCCGCCCCCACCGGCAGCCAGCTCAGGTACCAGCCATGGCCCAGCTGAAAAAACATGAGCGCCGCCATGACCCAATGGAAGGCGACGCCGATCGGCGTGTACAGGCCGCGCCGGTGGTAACCCTCGGCCCATTCGATGGCCGCAATCAGGCTCATGCCAGCCCACCACGCGCGCCATGCACGCCGCGCGCGCGTTCGGCGTTCATCCAGCGCCAGCCGATCCACATGGCCGCCGCCAGGTACGCGACGCTGCCCGGCGCCCACATGATGATGCCGGCGAGCTGCTGGTCGTCCAGCGGCGCCACGCCCCAACCGATCGCAGACGCGAAGTGCGGCGGATACAGCGGCCGCGTGGCAAAGGTGATCAACGCGCCCAGCAGCCCCATCAACACCGTGGTGACCAGCACCGCGCCAATGGCCAAGGGCGGCCCGGCGCGGCGCACCGCAAGCCAGAAGGCCATGGCACTGACCAGCAGCGAGAGCTGCATCGCCGCATAGACCCCGTCGGACGACAGCGCTTGCGCATACGCGCCCGGCGCATGCCACACCCAGAACACCACCACCGAGACCGCGGTGGACAGCCACAGCGACACCGGCCAACGCCGCAAGAAAGGCTCCAAACCAAACACCAGCAAGGGCGCCAGCACCAACACCAGCGCGAGGTGGTGCACCACCCGCACCGTGAAGAACGCCGAACTCAGCGCACACAGCGGCGACACGTACAGCACGAACGTGAGCGCCCACGCGCCCCGCAGGCTCAGCAAGCGCCGGGGCGTGGCCCTGCTGCCTACCCGCACCGGCCACAACAGCCGAACCAGCAGCAGCAACAGCACCACCCACAACACCGGGTCCAGATTCCAGCGGCTCAGCCAGACCTCGGGGCCGGGCGCCTCGCCGCAGTAAGGGACCCACCGCTTCAACTCTTCCAAAGCATTCACCTCCAACAAGGGGCGCACCGGCGGTACCGGCCCGGCGACTTGCCGCATCTCCGCATCGCATGACACCACGGAGCAGCGCCGCGCACTGTTCGTTGGCGAACAGACGCTTGCCTCTTACGCCGCGATAAACCCCGAATGCATGCCGTCCTCACCTTCTCCTCCGTGCCGCTCTTCCTGGGCGCGTTGCTCAGTGACTGGGCCTACTACCGCACCCACGAGATTCAGTGGGTCAACTTCGCCTCGTGGCTCATCGCGGGTGGGCTGGTGATGGCCGGCCTCGCGCTGCTGTGGGGTGTGGTGCATGTGCTGCGCCATGCGGCCCACCGCCATCGCGCCGGCTGGGGCTACGTGGCCTTGCTGCTGGCCACCTTCGTCATCGGCCTGGTCAATGCTTTCGTCCACGGCAAAGACGGCTGGGCCGCCATGCCCACCGGTTTGGTCCTGTCGGTGGTGGTCGTGCTGCTGGCTGCGGTGGCCAGCGCCATCGGGCTGGCCGGCGTTCTGCGGAGGGTCGCACCATGACGCGCCCGACCCGCACCCTGACCATCACGTTGACGCTGATCGCTGCCGCCGCCGCGCTGGCCGCAGCCGGCTTGAGCAGCGCACAAAACAACCCTGCCCAGCCGGACCTGCCACCGCCGCAGCGAGGCCTGCTGCCCAACATGCGCATTGCCGAACCCGCAGCCTGGGGCGACCGCGTGCCCACCGTGCCGCAAGGCTGGACCATCAAAGCCATTGCCACCGATTTGAAAGTGCCGCGCCAGTCCCTGGTGCTGCCCAATGGCGACATTCTGGTGGCCGAAGGCAAGGGCGGTGGCGCGCCCGCGCTCAAGCCCAAAGACATCATTGCCGGCATCATCAAGGCCAGGGGCAACACGAGCGTGAAAGGCGGCAACCAGCTCACCTTGCTGCGCGATGCCGATGGCGATGGCACCTACGAAGGCCGGTGGGTCTACGCGAAAGACCTGAACGCACCCTACGGCCTGGCGCTGGTGGGCAACAAGCTCTACGTGGCCAACCAGGACGAACTGGTGCGCTTCGACTACGTGCCCGGGCAGACCCAGGCCAGCGCAGCGCCCGTGTCCGTCACCAAGCTGCCCTCGGCCGTCAACCACCACTGGACCAAATCGCTCGCGGCCGATGCCGAAGGGCGGTACCTCTACGTCGGCATCGGCTCCAACAGCAACGTGGGCGAGCGTGGCATGGACATTGAAGAAAACCGCGCCGTGGTCTGGCAGGTCGACGCCAACACGGGCGCTGCGCGCAACTACGTCACCGGCATCCGCAACCCCACGGCGCTCGCGTTCGAGCCGTCGAACAAACAGCTATGGGCCGTGGTGAACGAGCGCGACGAACTCGGCCCCGACCTGGTGCCGGACTACCTCACGTCGGTGAAAGAAGGCGCGTTCTACGGCTGGCCCTATGCGTACTGGGGCCAGAACGTCGACACCCGCGTGCAGCCGCAGGACGAGGCCAAAGTGAAAGCCACTATCAAGCCCGACTACGCGCTGCAGTCGCACTCGGCACCGCTGGGCTTGTCGTTCGTGCCGCCGCAACAGAGTGGGTTTGCGGCGCCGTTTGCGGAAGGGGCTTTCATCGGCCTGCACGGCAGTTGGAACCGCAAAGAGCCGGTGGGCTACAAGGTGATCTTCGTGCCCTTCGCCAACGGCCGCCCGAGTGGGCCACCGGTGGACTTCGTCACCGGGTTTCAGAGCGATGGGAAGACGATGGGGAGGCCGGTGGGTGTGACGGTGGACCCGAAGGGGGCGTTGATCGTGGCGGATGACTTGGCGAATACGGTTTGGCGGGTGACGCGGGGGCGGTGAGTTTCGGTAAGGGTGTGTCCGACCCTGGCGAGCCTTAAAAAGAGCGCAGGCGTTCGCGATCTCAGCTGTGGGGCAACTACCGCCAAAGTGTCCAGGATGGTTAGAAGAGCGTGCCTGTTGACGATGCGAATCGTTAACATACAGACCCATGCAAAACGCCCGGAATCGACAGCCGGTCGGGTCGGTAAACGCGCTCCCGCACATACGAGACGGGGCAGTCAAAGCGCAAGAGGCCGTCCCATGAGTTTGGAAGGCCATCTCCTAGATAAGAAGTCGTTGCGCGCGATCACCGGCAAGACCGCGGACTGGCCCGAACTCGCCAAGGATTGCATCGCCTTTGCCAACGCCACGGGAGGACAGTTGCTGTTGGGCATCGAGGACGCGGAGGCTGAACCTCCCGCCGGCCAGCGCATCCCAGCCGAGCTGCCCGACACCTTGCGTCGCAAACTGGCTGAAAGGACCGTCAACGTCACTGCGTTACTGGACGTGGTGACTGCGCCTAATGGCGGTCAGTACATTGCTCTACGTATCCCGCGCGCCCTGGGCGTTGCGTCTACTACCGACGGCCATTACTTTCTGCGTGTGGCCGACCAAAGCAAGCCTGTCACCGGCGACGACGTAATGCGGCTGGCGAACGAACGCGCCGCATTGCCGTGGGAGACGTTGACCACTCTTAACGTGCCTCGCATGCAGGCGGACTCTGCCCAGCGCGATAGCCTGCTGGAGCGCTTGCGCGCCTCGATCGGGTAAAGGCGTCGGTTAAGGAGAAAACCGACGACGAACTGCTGGACCACTACCAACTCGCACAAGGCCCTTTACTCACTCACTTGGGCATTTTGTGCATGGGACTCCAGCGCCAGCGCGCTCAGCTCGCCACTGCACCGGTGATCCAGTTCATAAAACTCGACGATCTTGGCCAGAAGGTGAACAAGCTGGTGTGGGACGACCACACGTTAAGCCCCATGGCCTTGATTGAAGCCGTGTGGCGAGAGGTCCCCGACTTCCGTGAACGGTATGAACTTCCTGACGGGCTTTTTCGGCAGCACGTACCTGCTTTCGACGAGGTGGTTGTACGCGAGCTGCTGGTCAATGCCCTGGTGCATCGTCCCTACACTCAACGCGGCGACATTTTTCTGAACCTGCACCCCGACAAGCTTGAGGTGGTGAACCCCGGACCGCTGCCGCTGGGCGTGACTCCGCAAAACGTGCTGCACACCACCGTGCGACGCAACGAGCACCTTGCCCGACTGTTCCATGACTTGAAGCTGATGGAGCGGGAAGGCAGTGGCTTCGACAGAATGTTCGAGGTGCTCCTTTCGCAGGGGAGGCCAGTGCCGGAACTGGTCGAAGCCTACGACCGCGTGCAAGTCACCGTGCGCCGCCGCATTTTGGCTCCGGCCTCTATCGACTTCATGGTTAAGGCGGAACAGACCTATCCGCTCAGCCAGCGGGAGCGTATTGCGCTCGGCTTGCTGGCGCAGCACGAAGCCATGACGGCCCGCGAGTTGCTTGCAGCGCTGGAGTTGCCGACGGCGGACGCGCTGCAGCCTTGGCTTAAGCGTCTGCTGGAGTGGCGACTTGTGGGTACTGTTGGCCGCACCCAGGGTACGCGTTATTACGTCGAACCGAGCCTGCTGCGCACGCTGAACTTCAATGCAACCACTACGCTCAAGCGCATCGAACCACACCGTCTGGCTGCCCTTGTGTTGGAAGACCTCGGGCGGTATCCGGCCTCGGCGATCAGCGATGTCCACTACCGCGTGGGCGGCGAAATCCACACAAAGCAGATCAAGCGCACGCTGGACGAGTTGATTCGACGCGGAGCAGTGCGTTTCGAAGGCAGCAATCGATGGCGGAGGTATTGGGCCGTATGAGGAGTCCGCTATTGGACAAACCAAGCGATATCGGCGATAGCTGGGCGATAGATTCGAGGGTGATAGATGACCCGATCCCCAAAAATCAACGACTTATATCGACCACCAGCGTCTGAAATTGCGTAAGCAGAGCCTAGATACACCCTGCTAAGCCTTCGAGCACACAGTAGTCACCGCACACGGACTATGTTTGAACAACGCGGGTGAACAACCTGCCATGATCGATTGGAGCGAAATATCCATGAGCACCCCCAACAAGGTCGTCGAGCCTGCTCCTGCTTACTGCGGGCTCCCCGCGAATGCCAGCGCCAACCTCAAAGGTTCAATGGCCGCTATGCGCCGGGCGGCGGAGCGCGCTCGGCAAGTGGCGCTGCAGACGGGAACAGACCTGATCGTGTTCCGCAATGGTCAAGCGGTACGCCTTGACCCCCGGCAGGAAAGAGCAGCAGCAACTTAGCTGCCTTCTCCCACATCGAACCCGGCGCGGCGCTGTGCCCGAAGAGCCAATAGGCGGCCGCGTCGTCGCACAACCAGCGCGCGCCGATTCTCAAGAAGATGGCGAAGGCGCAAGCGATGTCACGCTCAACCGCGCCTGCGCACCCAGCACCGTCAAGGTGTCTGCGAGCGCATCCATGCGCCGCAGCACGTCGGCATTGAGTGTTTCCAACATTGCGTCCATCTCGGCGCGCGTGACTGGCACGTGGTCTTGCGCCTCGTCTTCGTACTGGGGTTGAACGAAGCGCTGTAGCGCGACGAACGACTTGAACTTGTACGACAGATCCATCGCCTGCTCAGATGCCTTGCCCGACAACGAGACGCATTGGGCGGCGGCCGTGAGTTGTTGATTCATGTTTTGTGGCTCCCTAGAGATTGCGGTTAGGTGTCTACCGCCGCCCTTTGCTTTGATGCGTAAGGGGCGGCGGCCCGATGCGGGTTGGACAACCGTGAAATCCCTGCGGAAACCGGCGAGCCCGAGAGCTCCCCGCTCGGGCCGCCAAAAAGGGGCTCAAGCGAGAAAGCCGCAGACTCTGCGTTAGGTAGATCCTGCAGCTTTCGCTACAGGGATTTCGACGGGTGTCCAGCCCGATCAAACCTTTTTTGGGTTTGACGGGCGGAGTATAGCCACGGGGGCGAGACAGTCGGGAAGGGTCGATCCTCCATAGTTCGGACGAGCGGCTGCTTGAGGCTGAGTGCTGCCAGTCGAAATTCGCCACCGAATGTCGGCGAAGCGAACAAAGCCGTCACCGATTGACTCCGCGAACCGCGGCTCCGACGGGAAGAGTCTGCCAGTCATCCCCCACTCAGCCTTCGAACGATGGTCGAGCCGCTAAGTTGCGAGGGCGGAGGTGGAAAGGGGGGCTATCCAGATGCCGAACGGCAGCGCCGTATGGAGCGGGCCACCTAGAGCTAGTGCACCAGATTTTCACTGGGGCACCAAAGCCACACTTGCCGTTACAGTTGTCGCAAAATCAAACTGGGGGAGTTATGAAAACCAACGGCTTCTCGATCAAAGTACTCACGGACCCAAGCTCCGTCTCGGTACTCTTGGGCGAGGTGGTGCAGGCCGCAGACAGCGACAGGGATGCCCTTGGCTTCTTCTCACGCAGCGTGTATGCAGACTTCTGCCGCAAGGGACAATTGTTTGTGGCACTGGCATCAGGCAGTACTGGCGAGTTCTATGCCGGCCACCTGTTGTTCGACCTGCGCTTTCCCAAGGCGCATGTGCGGCAAATATACGTGCCCAAGACGCATCGGGGTCGGAGCATCGGACAGACGCTGCTGAACGCGATGAAGCACATGCTGACCGAGTGGCAGTTCATTTCAATTCATGCACGCGTCGCTGAAGACCTACGAGATGCCAACATGTTTTGGGAAGCACAGGGGTTTTACGCTCAACGGGTTGCAGTTGGAGGTGCCAGTCGAAATCGCATGATCGTGGTTCGAGCCCATGAGCTTGATTCGCCTCAACTTTTTGCTTCCAGCGGAATCAGTGCCGCCGATCCACTTGGCTTGGATATCGCCGGCGGCGTGGCGAAGCCGCTTTATCTGCTGGATTTGAACGTACTCTTCGACTTGGGGCCTCGTCGGCCCCGACATGAGTTAGCCATGAGCGTCTTTAGGGCGGAGAGACTGCAAGCATGTGCCCTGGCAGTTAGCAGCGAAGTAGTGACGGAGTTGAAGCGCACCGCTCGCGAAGGCAAGACAGACCCAATGCTCTCTTTCGCAGGAACTCTTCCGAAGTTCGCGACGCCGCCCGATGAGGAGTGGGCGCGTTTATCGCCGATGCTTGCCTCGCTAGTGTTCCCAGAGCGCCACGCCTCGGACTCGCTGTCGGACAACGACAGATCTGACCTGATGCATCTTGCGACCGCCATTCACCACGGTCTGCCAGGTTTCATTACAAGCGATGGACGAATCCTAGATCGATCGCCTGAACTCAGGCAGCGGTTTGGCGTGGACGCCATATCGCCGGAGCTGTTTCAAGTCGAGCCAGACCACACGGCAAGCTCAGTAGTTCACGAAGCGCATGGCGCCGACCTCATTGAAATGCAAGTTGCTTCAGCCGGGGACACAGTCGCCATTCGGCGGTTGCTGACGGCGTTAGGTATCGACACAGCAACCCAAATTAGCGAGTGGGCAGCAACCGACACCGGCAGCTCGGCCTGCATACGACATGTGGCACGCTTGAATGGCGTGGTTGCTGGCTACCTAGTATTGCCGGCGAAAATTCGAGGCCTTGAAATTCGCGCTTATGCCGCCGTCGCAGAGAGCCCGAAGGACGCTCATGAAATTGCGCAGTCCCTGCTCAGACATGTGCTGAGCATCGTGAAGCCTGGCGAGATCGGCCGTGTACGGTTGAGTTGTCCCGCGCGTCAGGCCTCGCTTCGAGAAGTTGCAGCTACGTTTGGCTATGTTGCGTCCCCATCAACGCCAAACGACTTACAAAAGATCGTTGCAAAGGGTCGTTTAACCGAACGAAGTTGGACTTCGGGCCGCGAAGCGCTGGCGACCGTGGGAAAAATCGGTTTACCCCAGGATCCTCCCCCATTCCGACATGTCGATCAGCAAATTTCAGTCCTCAGACCAGATGGTCAAAAGGTCCTTGTTCCTATGTTCAAGCTGGAGTCCCTGCTAGCCCCAATGCTACTGTGTCTGCCGGGGCGAGAGGGGGTGATGGTCCCCATCCGAAAGCAGTTTGAAGAGCACCTCCTGGCAGATTCGCCGCAGGACTCATTCCTCCCTCGCGGCAAGGCCCAACTCGCCCCTTTGCGCCACTACTTGAGTGACAAGAAAACATTGAGAAACTTTTCCCGCGGCGATCTGATGTTCTTCTATGAGTCCGTTAAGAACAAAGGCGCTGGCGCTGTCATTGCGGTTGGGCGTGTATTGCAGGCCTACCTTCGTGATGAGTCTGGAATGCAGGCCAGCGACTTGGCACCCTCCGTGTTGGACCGCAGCCAACTCTCAAGCATTGGGGTCTCGAAGACCAAGACCATCACTGTGTTCGACAATGTGCTGCGCTTGCCGAGACCTGTTCCTCTACACGAACTCAAAAGCATACGGTGCGGCGAAGCTCACCAACTCATTTCCAGCCAACGACTGTCTTCCGAGCAGGTTCAGGCGATCCTAGACAAAGGCCTTTGATGCAACCGACCCAGCATGTGCTCATATCACTTGACGAGCGCCATGCAACTAACATCCTCGTAGGGACCAAGCAAGTGGAGCTCAGACGCCGAACTATGCATGTTGAGCCTGGTTCAACCGTTTGGCTCTACGTCAAGAAGCCCGTCGGAGCGGTGGTTGGTTTTGCGACAGTGGGAAAGACCTACTCGGCTGCGCCGAGTACCGTATGGCGTAAGTACGGGCCTGTCTCAGGCCTCAGCAAGTCCGAATTTATGAACTACTTTGACGGGACTGTTGTAGCGACGGCGATGGCACTTTCTGGTTCAAGGAAATTGAAAGCGCCAATCACGCTTGATGCTCTACGGGCGGCAATGCCTGGCTTCCATCCACCGCAGTTTTACTGTCGCCTCAAGACTGATTCGTCGATCAAGCTGCGACTTTCAATGGAGCAGTGATACGCCATGAGCAACGTCCAGCCAAGTTGCCCCGGTGCAACTCTATCTACATCTACGAGGACGGCGCAGCTGACTTCGGTACTCAAGAGGGAAAGGCCCATAGCGAAGGCGGTAGGGCGCCCTGTCATGGCGCTGAATCACCTCGACGGTCCCGCTGGCAAGGTGGTGAAGTTCAAGGTGCGACGGCTGTTGTACGACGAGATTGCCGACATGAAGCGCTTCCCCAACGTCAAGGGGGCGAAGATTTGAAACGCCCCGGGGCGATTCAGAGATCAAGAGACAGAGTGGCCCACTTGTGTCCGATCCGCCGGAGGCCGCTGCGACCTAGTGCAGCTCGTCCAGGCCTATCTCCAAAAAATCCGGACGCACCTTCCACACATAAAAGCTCTTCCTGTCTATAGACTGGTGCGACTAGTGTCAAACAGCCTTGTACTCGGTAACGAAGGGGTCTTATGGAAGAAGGTAGCAATGAACGGATCATTGCGTTCATCGCAAACTTGATGCCCTCGTACGTTGGCGAACGGGTAAACGGCCAATGGTGCGCTCGGTCACTTGTCGATGGAACGCTCATCCTCCCCTTCCATGGGACAGAGGATGCGTCAGACGAGTTCGTGTCTGTGCTATGGCAGGGTGACCCGGGACGGCGCACTGCGGTGTTGGCTGTGTACGTCGCTAGCCTGGCCATCGCGCGGTATGTGGAGTTGCACCATATCGCCTCGCATTCCAAGGAGACGAGGTTGGAGATGCAGCACATGGCTCACCACTTCACTGTTAAGACGGGGGAAGCGCTGGTTTTCGACGAGCCCGGCTCGGACATGATGGATGTGCTCGGGCGTGCGGTAGGTCGGCTTGGTGAGGGGGCCGTTCTGGAGTTGCTGAAGCGGGCGGCGGGATTTTGATGTGTGAGCTTCATCTTGTGGGCTTGAGATACGCTGGAGGTGTAAGCAGTGTCTGTGGATGAAATGCACGAAAGAAATCGCACTCGTCATTGGTGCAGATCTACTGTGCTGAAGGAAATCATTTGATTGCCAAGAAGTACGAACCGCCCAAGGTACCAATGCCCTCGCGTGATGGGGCCGGCAGCTTCACGTTTAAAGAGGGAACGGGGCCGATCATCAGCGTGGTGAGCTTCGGCAACTTCCTTGAGATGTACAAAGCTGATGCCACTAGTCAGCTCCGGAGCCCCGAAGACATTGACCCGCAGCGTACGAATCCAAACGCGCCCTGGGTCAGCACCGTAAACATCAGAGCGGGATCGGCCAACGAAATCGTGTCGCGGTTGGTCATCCAGAGCAGCGAACTTCTGAAGAGTGTGCAACTCCCTGATGGTGTAGATAAAGACAAAGTCCTGCGACACATGCACAAGGTCAAGGAAGACTTACTGCAGTGCGAGCAGATCGCTCTGCGCATCAATGCCGCTGTTATGGAAATCACCGGAAAGATCGAGCGCAACGAGCTTCCTCGAGACAACCATGGCAGGGGCTTCAATCCATTCCCACAAGTCGCAGACCTTCACCCTGAGGCCAACAACTTCCTCATCGGCGCCAACAAGGTCGTGCGCGCCATCTGCGGTATTCCCCGTCTGTTCGCAGATCTTAAAGAAGACTCCAATTTTGATCACCTCAGCAAGACGCTTGCAGCCGCGCTTTCCCAAGATTCAACGCTGGTGCAGTTCCACTACTGTCCGGTTAAATGGTCCGCGCCGAGCCTGAGATCAAGCATTGGCGCGGGTTGCAGACCGATTTCGTTTGGTGCCGATTTGAACTTCGCTCTTCCAAAACCGCGTACTTTCCCGGGCTTGACTGTCTCTGGGGAAGCGCGTGCACATCGGCAAGACCTTGTTTTCTCAGATCATGGAGTTCGTCCCATGGACCAGCTTCGCGCGCATCGTGCAGCGCCATGGAGGCAACTCGGGTGTGCGAGCGCTGTCGTGCGCCGAGCAGTTCCGGGCGATGGCCTTCGCGCAGCTGACTTGGCGAGAGAGTCTGCGCGACATCGAGGCCAGCTTGTCGGCCAATGCCGGCAAGCTGTATGCGATGGGGTTTCGCTCGGCGGTCAAGCGCTCCACGCTGGCCGACGCCAACGAATCGCGCGACTGGCGCATCTGGTCGGACCTGGCTGCCTTGCTGATCCGGCGCGCACGCAAGCTGTACGCGAACGATGCGCTCGGCGTCGACTTGGACAACACGGTCTATGCGCTGGACTCCAGCACCATCGATCTGTGCTTGAGCCTGTTCGACTGGGCACCGTTTCGATCGACCAAGGCGGCCATCAAGCTGCACACGCTGCTGGATCTGCGCGGCGCTATCCCGGCCTTCATCCACATCAGCGATGGCAAGCTGCACGACGTGAACGTGCTGGACATGCTGAGTTTCGAGGCCGGTGCGTTCTACGTGATGGATCGCGGCTATGTGGACTTCGCACGGCTGTATGCGCTGCACCAGGCTGGCGCCTTCTTCGTTACGCGCGCGAAGTCGCCGATGGATGCCAGACGTGTCTACTCGGCACCCACCGACCGCAGCACTGGCGTCATCAGCGACCAGCAGGTCATGCTCAACGGTCACTACTCGGCCAAGAAGTATCCCGAGCATTTGCGGCGTGTGCGATTCAAGGATCCCGAGTCCGGCAAAACACTGATCTTCCTGACCAACAACACGGCGCTGCCGGCGCTGACGATCGCCGCGCTGTACAAGAGCCGCTGGCGAGTCGAGCTGTTCTTCAAATGGATCAAGCAGCATCTGCGCATCAAGAAGTTTCTCGGCAACAGCGAGAACGCCGTGAAGACGCAGGTGTGGTGTGCCGTGGCCACCTACGTGCTCATTGCCATCGTCAAGAAGGAGCTTCAACTCGATGTCTCGCTTTACACATGTCTACAGATCTTGTCGGTGTCGGTCTTCGAGAAAACCGAGATTTCATGCGCCTTGCAGGCCGACGCGTCCCAGACCGATATGCCCGACGCCGTTAACCAATTGAATTTGTTCGACTTTTAACCGGACAGTAGTGGTGCAGTTCGTAGTTGAACAGGCAGTCCTTGTGAGGCGCATTGTTGAGCTACGAAACCACGCAGAGCACATCCGCGAAGAGAGCAAAAGGACTGAGATATACAACTTCAGGGTATTACCAAATGGTCAGATCGGCTTGCCAGTCTGGGGCATTGTGGATCGCGACAATGTTGAGCAAGTCTACGTGCATGAGGAGATGCAAGAAATCACAACCTATCTGCGATACGTTGCAGAGGGAACCTTCATCCTATCTCTAGAGCAATATCGAGCAGCTAGTTTCCCAATCATCCTGTCCGCTGTGGAGAAACCTCGTTCTGAGTGCCCGGTCCACTACGCCTATGTGCCGGATATGACCAAGATTAAGTTCGCGCCTTCTACGTCATCGCCGCAGGCCGAGTCGCTCTAATGTTCACGGCGGGCCAATCGCCTCTAACGAAGGGTCCGCGCTTAGCCGATAGCGGCGGCCTAGCCGCGGCACCGCTGCCTGCAAGCCGAAACACTGAATGACTGCAACGTGGCGCAGATCGCACGTTCGGTGCGCAAGCACCACCGGCAGCAACCGCCGCACAGCCGTCCTTGAACCTGCGCTGGTGCAAGTTCAGCTCATCGACGAAGACATCGACAACCCGCCCCGGGTAGTCCTCAGCGATGTGGTCGTCCAGGCACTCTGGCAGTAGCGTGATCTGGCTGCGTGCCTCACCCTCGATGAATCGCTTCACGTGGCTCACCCAAAGTCGCGTTGCCGACCATTACGCGATCACAGCAGCCATTCCAGGCGTTTTCATACAGCCTCGACGGGTATCGGGCACCCGCAACGGCTTTTGAGCGGCAGCAGCGAATGCGCCGACCGGTCCGCAGCCTGTGCGAATGCCAGCCACACGTCCGGGCTCTTCGGAGCGATGCGCAGTGCTTCATTGGCATTTTTGTGCTGATGCTCTCGGAACAGCGCTGCTGCACGTAAGCTTGTGGCCCAGGAGGTAGCCGGCGATCCGGCCCTGATATGACTGCGACCCAAGCTGATCTGGCCGAACCCGGCGCGGTGTCCCCCATCGAGGTGTCAGCCGATGCGGCCCTCCTCGAATCGGGTCTCTCCGCAGCCCAGGCTGCCCAGCGCCTGACCGAAGACGGCCCCAACGCGCTGCCCGGTGGACAGCGCCGCTCCCTGCTGTCCATCGCTGTGGGAACGGTGCGGGAGCCGATGTTCCTTTTGCTGCTCGCAGCAGGCACCCTGTACCTCGCCTTCGGGGACCTGCAGGAGGGTCTGACGCTCTTCGGGTTCGTGGCGGTCACCGTGGGGCTCACGCTGTACCAAGAAGGCAAGACCGAGCGGGCCATAGAAGCGTTGCGTGACCTCACGAGCCCGCGCGCGCTGGTCATTCGCGACGGACAACCCCAGCGCATTGCCGGGCGCGACGTGGTTCGCGGCGACCTGCTCAAGCTGAGCGAAGGCGACCGTGTTCCGGCCGATGCGCTGCTGGTGTCTGCTGATGGCGTAAGGGCCGATGAATCGCTGCTGACAGGTGAGGCTGTTCCGGTGGGCAAGCGGGTGGCAAAGGCCGATGAACAGGCTGCATCGGGGAAGGCGTCCGGCGCCAAGCGCCAGGTGCCGGGCGGTGACGATCTGCCTTGGGTGTACGCGGGCACGCTGATCGTGCAGGGCAATGCGCTGGCCTGTGTGACAGCCACGGGCCAGCGCAGCGAGATCGGCCGCATCGGTACCTCGCTGAGCACCGTGGAGAACGAGCGCTCGCCGCTGCAAAAGCAGACCACACGGCTGGTGCGCAACCTCGCCTTGCTGGCGCTGACGCTCAGCCTGCTGCTGATCCTGACGCACGGGTTGATCAAGGGCGACTGGCTGCAAGCCCTGCTGGCGGGCATTGCCCTGGCCATGGCCTTGTTGCCCGAGGAGTACCCGGTGGTGCTGACGGTGTTTCCGGCGCTCGGCGCGCGCCGACTGTCCCGGGAAGGTGTGCTCACCCGTCGCATCAATGCCATCGAGACGCTGGGCGCCACCACCGTGCTCTGCACCGACAAGACGGGCACGCTGACGGAGAACCGCATGACGGTGACGAACCTGGTCGCCGGCGGTGTCGATCTGAGCGAGAGCCTCGCACTGAATGCGCGGACCGAAGACCGGTTGCCCGAGGCCTTTCACGCGCTGGTGGAGCACGCGATCCTGGCCAGCGTGATCGACCCGTTCGACCCGATGGAGAAGGCCTTCCATCAACTCGGTCAGCGCTTCCTCACGGACACCGAACACCTGCACCGGAACTGGCGTCTGGTTCGCACCTACGCGCTCAGCCCGGCGCTGCGGGCGATGTCGCACGTGTGGGCAGCGCCGGGTGACGGTGTCCAGACAGTTGCCGCCAAGGGTGCGCCGGAGGCGGTGATGGACCTGTGCCACCTCGACGATGCGCAGAGGGCCCATGTCGGCAGCGCGGTGGAGACGCTGGCGGCCCAGGGGCTGCGCGTGCTGGCTGTCGCGAGCGGATCGTTTGAAGGCCAGGACTGGCCGACAGACGAGCACGGCTTCGATTTCGAGTTCATCGGCTTGCTCGGGCTGGCCGATCCGATGCGCGCAGAAGTGCCCGCCGCTGTGGCCGAGTGCCGCGCCGCCGGCATTCGTGTGGTCATGATCACCGGTGACTACCCGGCCACGGCACGGGCCATCGCCCAACATGCTGGGTTGGCCGGGCGCGACGGTGACGTGCTCACCGGCGACGAGATCGCGGGGCTGGACGATGGGGCACTGCGCGAACGCATGGCCACCGTCAGCGTTTGCGCACGCATCGCGCCCGAGCAGAAGTTGCGCATCGTCCAGGCGCTGAAGGCGCGGGGCGACATCGTCGCGATGACGGGCGACGGCGTCAACGACGCGCCGGCGCTGCGCGCGGCGCACGTGGGTGTGGCCATGGGCAAACGCGGCACCGACGTGGCCCGCGAGTCGGCTTCGCTCGTGCTGATCGACGACAACTTCGCGGCCATCGTCGCGTCGGTGCGCCTGGGACGCAGGATCTTCGACAACCTTCGCAAGGCCATGTCGTACATCCTGGCGGTGCACGTTCCCATCGCCGGCATGGCGATGCTGCCGGTGCTGTTGGGCTGGCCGGCCCTGCTCTACCCGATGCACATTGCCTTGCTGGAGCTCATCATCGATCCCGCCTGCTCGGTGGCTTTCGAGAACGAGCCGGCAGAAGCCGATGTGATGCAGCGCCCGCCGCGGGATGCGACCACCCCCCTGTTTGGCGGCACCACGCTGCTGCTGGCGCTGGTTCAGGGGCTGGGTGTGCTGGCCGTGGTCATGGCCGCGTTCGCATGGGCCAGTGCGCGCATCCCCGAACCCGAGGCGCGGGCCTTTGCGTTTGCCACCCTGGTCGTGGGCAACCTGGCCCTGATCCTCTCCAACCGTTCGACCACCCGCTCGCTGTGGGCAACGCTGCGCACGCCCAACCGCACGCTGTGGGGTGTGTTGGGACTGGCCAGTGCGCTGTTGCTGGCTTCGCTCTACGTTCCCTGGGCGGTGGCGGTGCTGCGCTTCGCACCCCTGCCGTTGCACGAGCTGGCCGCCGCCTGCGGTCTGGGATTGCTGAGCGTGCTGTGGTTCGAAGGCATCAAATGGGCCCGCCGACGGCCTTCACTTTGACAGGGCTGCGGACCTGCCAAACCGGCCAAACCGGCCCAGTCCCAGCTCCACCAAACCTTCTGCACGGCGCACCAGGAACAGCACGTCCAACCCCATGCGCTGGGCCATGGCTAGACCTTCGTCGGAGCCTGCCACCAGCAAGGCCGTGGCCCAGGCGTCTGCGTGCATGCAGGTACGCGCCAGCACGGTGACCGACGCCACTGCGTTGTTCACCGGCGCGCGGCGGCGCGCGTCCATGGTGTGGGCCAGGCGCGCTTCGCCCACCTGCAAGCAGCGCCGGTAGTCGCCCGAGGTGGCCACGGCCAGGTCCTCCAGCTCGATGACACCCTGCACCGCGCGCAGCCCCACCTCGGGGCGTTCGAGCGCCACGGCCCAGGGCGCGCCGCTGGCCTGGCGACCCACCGCGCGAAGCTCTCCGTCCAGCGCGGCCAGTGCGTGCCGCACACCATGCTGTTGCAGCACCGTGACCATGCGGTCCACCGCGTAGCCCTTGGCAATGCCGCACAGGTCGAGCTGCAAGGACCGGCGCTTGCGGGCACGGCCGGCGGGCCTTTCCAGCTCGATGCTCCCAGGCCCTGCATGCGCCTCGGGCTGGCGTGCGGCGCGGATCGCGTCCGCGTCGGGTGTGTCGCGCACTGCGCCGAAGCCCCAGGCATCGACCAGTTCCCCAACGCACGGATCGAATGCACCGGCACTCAGGCGCTGGAACTCGAGCGCACAGTCCAGCACATCCACGATGTCAGCGGACAGATCCACCCAGGTGCCCACGGGCGCCCGGTTCAGGCGCATGAGGTCGCTGTCCGGTTTCCAGGGCGACATCTGCTCATCCACCTGCTCCACCGCAGTGGCGAGGTCCTGGCGCAGGGCTTCGAGGTCCATGGTGTTGTCGGTGTCGACCGTGGCCGACCAACGCGTGCCCATGGTCGGACCGTGCAGGGTGGTGCGCTTGCAAGTCACGGCCGTTTCAGAAGACATCTTCGGCATAGCGCTCGCTGGCTTTGAGCTTGGCCACGCTCAGTTGCAGTGGCGCCAGCACCGCGTCCAGCGCCTCGGCCACGCCCTGCGCCATGGCGCGCCCGCCGCAGACACGCACGAGGGCGCCCCGCATCATCCAATCGCGCAGGCTCTCGGCATCCCGGCGCAGGGCGTCCTGCACATAGCCGCCGCCTTCTGGCACGCGCGAGAAGGCCGTGTGCAACGTCGTCAGGCGCCCTTCAACGAGCCAGTGCTGGATGTCGGGGCCGAAGTAGAAGTCGCGTGCCGGATCGCGCCCGCCAAAGTAAAGATGCATGGGACGGTGTCTGTCGTTGCGGCGGATGAAGCCCGCCAGCGGCGCCACGCCGGTGCCCGCCCCGATCAGCAGCACAGGCCGACGCGTTCGCGGCAATGCAAAACCAGGGTTGGACCGGATGAAGGCGGTGATGCTGTCCCCCATCTTCAGGCCCAGCAAGTGCGTGGAGCACAGACCGCCGGCCATCTGCCGCGCGCAGATTTCCAGAAACCCATCTTCCTGGCCCGAGGCCAGCGAGTAGTAACGCGGCACGGCCGATCCCGGCGGCAAGATGCCCACGAGGTCGCCCGCCGCAAACCGCGCCAGGCCGTGCCCGCGCAGGCGTGCGCCCAGGCTCTGTGCAGGCCACGCAAAGCGCAGGATCGCAGTGGCCGGTCCGGCGCCACTGCTGTAGTCCTGTCGCGCTATGAGCGTGAGTGCTGTGGCGGGGGGCACGCGCGGCGCATGCTCCAGCACCAAGGGTTCGCCCAGCGCTTGTGCCAGGGCAACGCCCCAGAGCGCGAACTGTTGGCCGGACTGTTGGTGGATGCATTCGAGCGGCAGCAGCGAGAGCCAGCCCAGCGCGCGCAGTTTCTGGTCCAGCGTTTCGGCAAAGGCACAGAAGGTTGGGAACTGCCGGTCGCCAAAGCCAAGCACCGTCACCGGCACGGCGTTGGCCTTGAGCTTGGCGATGTGCTCCAGGGCATGGCTGGCATGGGCCGGGGCCTGGCCTTCACCATAGGTGGCGGCCAGCACGAACACCTGCCGCGTGGCGGCCGTCGTTTGAAAGTTCTCCAGCGCGCTGGTGTGCACGCGGTGGCCAACCTGGCTCAGCGCGTCTTGCAGCGTTTGGGCAAAGCCCCAGGTGCTGCCCCCTTCGCTGGCCACGTAGATGAGCACGTCGGCCTGCGCCAGCGGGGCGTTGCCCGTGATGTGTGGTTCCAGGCGACGTGCTTGCCACCAGAGGACCACGCCCGACAGCCAGAACAGCAGCACGCTGGCACCCACGCACCCGAGCACCACGGCCCAGGGCCAGGACGCTTCGCCCGTATGCAGCACCACGGCCAGGTGGTTGACGCGCTGCGCCACGGTGGCGTCTTGCCAGACCAGCATCTGCCCCGAATACCGATCGATCCAGCCTTGACCTTGGGCGGTGGTGACCTTCCACGTGTCCTCCGGATCGGTGGTGCCGGGAAAATTCAGCTTGCGCAGGTCCTTCACGGCCAGGTTTTGCATCGTGACCAGTTGCTCGCCACGCAAGGCCGGCTGGCCGGAAACCACCGAAAGCACATCAGGCTCGGTCCTGGAATCGAGAACCACCAGCCCCAGGGTCGATGCGCTCATGGTCAGCGCCGTGAGCGACGTCAGGCACAAAACGGCGAGCACCACGCGACCCGCGACCACATGGATGCGTTGCGCCAGCGAACCGCGCACCCGCGCCGCCAACCGCCGCCAGCCACCCATGCGGCGCAGCAGCAGCACCAGGGCAGAAATGCACACCAAGGCCATGGCCAGCGCAACGCCCGCAGCACCCCAGCGCCCGGCGTCGCCCATCAGCAGCGAGCGGTGCAGGTTCTTCACCCAGCGCGGCAGCGACGAGGCTTGCCAGGCACTCAGCACCCGGCCATCGGCCGGATCGACGTAAGTTGCCTGCGGTTGATCGCCAGCAAAGCTGAACACCACGATGGCACCCGAGGGCAGGTGGCGAATTTCTTCCGCTGTCGGAACGGTGCGCGTGACGCGCTCCACCAGCGTGGCCACAGGCAAATCGCCCGGTGCGGCGGGGGCCTGCCACGCCTGTTGCACGGGATCGATCGTCAGAACGGCGCCGGTGACGCCCAGCACCACGGCCAGGCAGCCCACCGTCAGACCCAGCCAGCGGTGGATGGCTTTCCAACTCACGCGAGGCCCTTTACTTGAACTCGAAGTTCACGGACTGGATGTATTGCTTGCCGGGCTGTGGCTTGCCGGCGTTGGCGGTGGACAGCGGTATGCGGACCTCCGAAGGGCTGTCGCGCATGTCTTCTACCGCGGCGTCGATGCGGATCTCATAGCCTGCGTCGATCAGCGCATCGGCCAGATCGGCTGTGACCTTGAGTGTTCGCCCCGCGCCCACGCTGGCGCCAGTGACGCCGTCCAGCCGCTTGGTGTCACCAGCCGAAAGGCGGCTCCAGTCGGACAAGTGCTTGTGGTACTTGGCCTTGCCGCCAGCGACCCACAGCGTTCGCACATAGGCCCCCTTGGCATCGGTCAGGTACGCCGCCAGGTAGGCGCCGTCGCCGCCGTAGTTCTTGAGCTGGGCGGTCAGCGTGAGTGGACGGCTGTGCGCAAGAGCGGGAAGGGCCGTCGCACAAGCGGTGGCCAGAAGGGTCAAAAGGGATCTGGACATGGTGATTCTCCGGTTGGAATGGTGGTTATTCGGCATTGCGATCGCGATCGTGATCGCGGGCTCTTGGGTGGTCGTCCTGCTTCAGCTTCAACACCTTCAGGGTCTCCGGATCGATCCGGGCCTTGAAGGTGCGGCCCAGGGCATCCGTGCCCCGCACTTCGTAGCAGCCGTCGTCGATCTTCAGCCGCTGGATCTGCCAGCCCTGTGCAACCGCCATCTGCCGCACAGCATCGCGTGACTGCCAGCGATTCAGCGGCGCCTCGCAGTCATCGTCGGCCAGGGCGGGCAGCGCAGCCAGGCTGAATGACAGCGCCAACAGGCCATGGCGCAAACAGGGGGGGTGTTTCATGGGAAGTTCTTTCAAGGCAGATGAGCGCGTGACAGACCTGCATTGTGGAAACGCGTCCGTGCATGCGACCCGACCTTCGGAGCCGGGCTTGACATGGATCAATGGAGGTCCAGAAAGCTTGCCCAGCCTCTCCTGCAGTTCCTGCTCTTCGCCAGCAAAGGCCAGAGCCCAAAACCCCCTCTTGAAATTCCCCCAACAACGCCTATCTCCCCCTCCGGACGCGCTGGAGACGCCTCCGGCGCTCTGTTCAACCCTTGAATGGAGGTTTCGCCATGTACCGATCCTTGTTCCCTCGCGATATGCTCGCGGAGATGGATCGCCTGCAGCGCGATATGCAGCAGGCCTTCGATCTGTCTCCCACCATTCGTGGCTTCGCACGCCACGGCTTTCCCGCCCTCAACGTGGGCGGCACTCCCCAGACGATCGAGATCTATGCCTTTGCGCCAGGCATCGACCAGTCGTCGCTGGAGGTCAACCTGGAGCGCGGCGTGCTCACCATCGCCGGTGAACGCAAGAGCCCCCTGCCCACGTCGGACGCCAAGAACGCGGTGCACATCAACGAGCGCTTCGCAGGCCGCTTCCGCCGCGTCGTGACCCTGCCCGATGACGCCGACCCCGAACAGGTCTCTGCGAAGCTGCGAGATGGCGTGTTGCACATCTCCATCCAGCGGCGCGCTTCCGCCCAGCCGCGCCGCATCGCCATCCAATGAGAGAAAGAAAGGAGTCACAGCCATGCGCAACGATGTACAGACCACCGCCAGCGGCAGCAACAACAGCAACCCCGCGCCGGCGGCTTCGCAGGAACAACCACGCACCCAATACAGCGACGCCGCCCTCACGCCGCCCGTGGACGTGGTGGAAGACAGCAACGGCATCACGCTCTACGCAGACCTGCCCGGCGTGAGCAAGGAGAAGCTCAATCTCCATGTGGAGTCGGACACCTTGACCATCGAGGCCGAGTCCGACCTGACGGCCCCCGAAGGGCTGGCCTCGCACCACACCGAGGTGAACCTGGCCCGGTTTCGGCGGGTGTTCACCTTGAGCAAGGAGCTCGATGCCGAGAAGGTGTCTGCGGAGCTGGCCCAGGGCGTGCTGAAACTGCGCATTCCCAAAGCCGAGCACGCGCAACCCAGGCGCATCGAGGTGCAGGTCGCTTGATGCGCGACTGCTGATAGCCAAGCAGGGCATGGAGGAACGGTGTGCCGGTTGCACACCGTCTCCTCTGTCTGGGTTTGATCGGCATCTCGCCGTCGTTTGCCCGGACACAGGCAGGCGCGTAGGATGGACCGTCTTGCGACCTTCCCGGATGATGCGGCATGCCACCACGCTACCCTGAACGAGACGACAAACCCCACTGGACCCTGTACGTGTTGGCCTTGCTCCTGCTCGCTGTGGCCGGCTACTTCGGCTGGCAGTACTACCAAGCCCGGCAGGCCCCAGTCCCCCCTGAGCCTGCGCCGGTGGCGAGCGCCCCCGTCGCACCGCCCGCGCCGGCCGAGCCCGCAGCGCCCGCCATTCAGCACCCGGTGGAGCCTCCGGCCGGCGAGCCAGTGGCCGAGCCCGCATCCCTGCCCGCGCTGGCCGACGCCGACCCTTACGTCGGTGAGCGCCTGGGCGAACTGCTGGGCCGCCCGAACGTGCTGCGCTTCCTGCAGCTCGAGGGCTTCGTGAAGCGAACGGTGGCCACGGTGGACAACCTGGGGCGCTCGCACGCGCCGGTGCTGGTCTGGCCGGTCAACCCCACCCCGGGGAAATTCTCCCCGGCCCAGAGCGCCGACGGCAGCGCGCAAACCATTCACCCCGACAACGCCGCGCGCTACGAGCCCTTCGTGCGGTTTGTCGAATCGGTGGACACGGGCCAGGCCGTGGCGCTGTACCGACGCCTCTACCCGCTGTTCCAGCAGGCGTACGAGGAACTGGGCTTCCCGGGCCGCTACTTCAATGACCGCCTGGTGCAGGTGCTGGACCAGCTCATCGCCACGCCCGTGCCCGCCGCGCCACCGGCCGTGGTGCTGGTGGAGGTCAAGGGGGAGGTGCCGTCGACCCGACCGTGGGTGCGCTATGAGTACGCGGACCCGAAACTTCAATCGATGTCTGCCGGGCAGAAGATGCTGCTGCGCGTGGGTGCGGGCAACCAGCGCCGCTTGCAGGCGAAGCTGGTGGACATTCGCGGGCGCGTTGCGAAGCGCTGAGGCGGCGGCCCTTCTGCCCTTCTGCGGTTAGATTGGCGCGATGCCCGCCCGCCGACGCCCGACCTCCCCGCCGTCCCATACGGTTCTGCTCACTGGTTTCGACGCCTTCGGCGGCGCAACCGTGAACCCGAGTTGGCAGGCCGTGCAGGCCCTGCACGGTGAGCGACTGCAGGACCACCCGGTGGTGGCGGCGCAACTGCCCACCGTGTTCGGCGAATCCTTGCGCTGCCTGACGGCGCTGCTGGAGGCCCACCGACCCGCGCTCGTGATCTGCGTGGGCCAGGCCGGCGGACGTGGGGCTATCTCGCTCGAGCGCGTGGCCATCAACATCGACGACGCGCCGATGGCCGACAACGCGGGCGCTCGGCCTGTCGATGCACCGGTGCGGCGCGGTGCGCCCCCCGCCTACTTCACCGGCCTGCCCATCAAGTCCATGCTCGCCGAACTGCAGGCGGCCGGGCTCGCGGCCGAAGTCTCGCAGACGGCCGGCACCTTCGTCTGCAACCACGTGTTCTACGGCCTGATGCACGCCCTGACCACCCGCCGCAGCTTGCGCCACACGCGCGGCGGCTTCGTGCACGTGCCCTGGCTGCCCGAACAGGGCACGCCCGGCATGCCGTTGGACGACATCGTGCGTGGCCTGCGACTGGCCGTGCAGTGCGCGTTGCGGGTGCGGAAGGACGCGGCGCTGGCGGCGGGTGCCACGCATTGAATCGATTTCAAGTTGCCGGCGGCGAAGCCAGCCGATCCGTTCATATAGGGTTTCCAGAACGACATGAAACCATTACATGTCGTCATTTCCTCTAAAAAAGAACATGTTTCATTGACGTGTCGCCTGCGGCGACATAAGCTGCCGACGTGTCGCTGAAATCAGATTTTTTCATCATGAAAAATGCCGCCCCCGCCTGGCACCCCGAGCAGCCTCACAACGAATTGCCCGCGCTGCCTCCAGTGCACGAGCTGGAAAGCCGGGCCGTGCTCAAAGCCTGCATCGAGGCGCGCGCCGCCCTGGCCGAGCTCAAACAGGCGGCTGAACTGATCCCCAATCAGGCGATGCTGATCAACACCATTCCGCTGCTGGAAGCCAAAGACAGCTCGGAAATTGAAAACATCGTGACCACGACAGACCAGTTGTTTCAGTACGCGCAAGGCCACGACAACGCCGACCCAGCCACCAAAGAGGCGCTGCGCTACCGCACCGCGCTACACCAAGGCTTTCAGTCGCTCAAGGCGCGCCCGCTGTGCACCGCCACCGCCGTGAACGTTTGCCGCACGCTCAAGGGGGTGGACATGGACATTCGCCGCACACCGGGCACCCAGCTCGCCAACGACCGCACCGGCGAAGTGGTGTACACCCCGCCCGAAGGCCAAGCCCGCTTGCGCGACATGTTGGCCAACTGGGAGCGTTTTCTGCACAACCAGACCGAACTGGACCCTTTGATCCGCATGGCAGTGGGTCACTACCAGTTCGAAGCCATACACCCCTTCACCGACGGCAACGGCCGCACCGGCCGCGTGCTCAACATCCTGTACCTCATCCAGGAAGAGTTGTTGAGCCTGCCCATCCTGTACCTGAGCCGCCATGTGATCGCCCACAAGGCCGACTACTACCGCCTGCTGCTCAGCGTCACCAGAGACGAGGCCTGGGAACCGTGGCTGATCTTCATGCTGCAAGCAGTCGCCGAGACGTCCAAGTGGACCACGGGCAAGATTGCCGCCATCCGCGCGCTGGCCGAGCACACCACCGAACACGTGCGCGCGCGCCTGCCCAAGATCTACACCCGTGAGCTGGTGGACGTGATCTTTGAGCAGCCCTACTGCCGCATCGGCAACCTGGTAGACAAAGGCATTGCCCAGCGGCAGGCCGCCTCACGCTACCTCCACGATCTTGCCACCCTGGGCGTGCTGCGCGAAATGCCGTTTGGCAAGGAGAAGCTTTTTATCCATCCCAAGCTGATGCAACTGCTCAGCAGGGACAGTAACCAATTCCAGTCTTACGCCTGACGCCCCCCTACTTCCCCGCCGAAGCCAACACCGCCTTCGCCTGCGGCCCCCATTGCGCCGCCGTGTCTTCGATCTCCTTGCGCAGACCCGCGCCGTTCACCAGATCGACTTCCACACCCACGTTCTGCAGCAGCTCGATCAGCGCGGGTTGCGCACAGGCCTGGCGCACGGCGGCTTGAATCTTCTCGACCACCGCCGGGTCCATGCCGGCCGGGCCGACGAGCGAGATCGAGCCATTGCTGAACTGGTTGTAGCCCAGCTCGGAAAACAGCGGCGCATCCGGCGCTTCCCTGTACCGCGTGGTGCCGGACTGCGCCACGATCCGGGCGCGGCCTGTTCGTGCGGCGTGCAAGGCGGTCGTCATGTCCGAATAGAACAGATGCGCTTGCCCGGCCATGATGGCGGCCGAAGCCGGGCCACCGCCCTGGTAGGGCACGTGCAGCATGTCCGCGCCCGCCTGCTGGGCCGCTACCGCGAGAATCAGGTGGCCGGTGGTGCCCACGCCAGCGGAGGCGTACAGCACTTTGCCGGGGTTGCTCTTCGCGAAACGCAGCATGTCCTGGAAGGTGCCGGCCATGCTGGTGTGCGCAATGATGGCGGAGCGGTAGCTCGCGAACGCGATGATGGGTGTGACGTCCTTCGTCAGGTCGTAGGGCGTCTTCTCCATCACGGCGCCAGCGGTGATCTGCTGCTTGGTGTTGAGCAGCATGATCTTGTACCCATCGGGTTGCGCGCGGATCAGGTTCTGCGTGCCAATGATCCCTTGGCCGCCGGCGATGTTCTCGATCACCAAAGGTTGGCGCAGCACCTTCTCCACTTCGACGTGAATGGCGCGCGCGACCCGGTCGTCCAGACCTCCCGGGGGCTTGGCCACCACCAGCCGTACGGGCCGCTCGGGGTAGTTGGGGTTCGCGTTCGCCAGGAGGCTGTGCCCCAGCAGGCTCGCGCCTGCCAGGCCTTGGAGGGTCTTGCGTCTTGAAATCATGATGGCTCCTCGGTGTGGGCAATGCCTGCATGCGCGCGCCAGCGTTCGATGAATCCACTCTCTTTCAGGCGCGTGACCAATCCTTCGCGGTGGACCTCGGTGACGGTGTAGCCCTTGCTTTCCAGCACGCTCAGGCTTTCTTCGTGCAGGCGGTCCATGTCTTCGGAGTAGCGCGCGGCCAGCGTCTCGAAATGCGCTTCCAGGCGTTCCTGTGTGGGCGCATCGAGCATCTGCCACGCGTCCAGGTTCACGCACAGCCAGAAGCACGCGAACCGAATGCCGACCATCGCGATGTGGTCCATGTGGCGGTGGCGGGGGCTGCGCTCCACGCTGTTGATGGTCATCTCCACCCCCTCGGCCCGGCCGTCGGCCAGCGCCGCGGTCACGTGTTGCAGGTCGACCGGCTGCGGATCGCAACCCAGGGAGCGGTAGAGGTCTTTCAGGTACGGCGAGTTGCCAACGCGAATGCGCAGGCCATCGAGATCGGTCGCGCGCTCGATGCGCCGGCCACGGCTGAACACATGGTTCAAGCCTTGCGGCAGCACGGCCCTGAAGGCGTGGATGCCCAGCTGGCGCAAGGCATCGCGCACCCGGTCGCCGGGTGCGCCCGCCATGGCGGCGCAGGCCTCTTTGCTGGTGCCGAAGGCAAACGGAAATCCCTCGATGGCGACCACCGGTGTCAGGCGCGACAGGATCATGCCGGACACCGGGTGCATCTGGATCTCATTGCGAGCCAGCATGTCCACCATGTCGTCGGGGCCGCCCAATTCGCCATCGGGGTGCAGGCTGACGGTCAACTGGCCACCGCTTAGCCGCTCCATGTCGGGCAGAAACTCGCGGAGCAGCACGTTCAGCGCGCTGTCTGCCACGATGTCGTGGGCGCAGCGCCAGGAATGAGGTGTTTGCATGGGTCTCGATGTCTCCTGTGGGTACGAATGCCCGTCCGTTGCCGCCGCTTTGGCCGTGTTCGACCAAGCCGGCGAATCGGATTACACGACCCCATGCCGGGTGTGTGAAATGATTTAAGTTGAACGGGGCTATCACCCTCGGTGATGGCCCCGCGGCGCTGTGTGTCAGGTCGGCCGCAGTTCCGACCACCAGCGCTTGACGCTCGCAAGCCCACCCACCTGGCGAGGCGCAATCGCATGGTCTTGCGGCGCGAGGTTGTTCAACACCGCCTGCGGTCGCTCCACCACCAGGCGCTGTGCCTCTGCTTCTCCCACCAAGCGCCGCACCACCGCCAACGCCGGCGTCAAGCGGGGCAAGCGCCGCCCGGTCGAATGCGCGTCCGTCGCCAGCAAATGCGTGTGCCCTTCCCCAATGAACCGCTCACCCCAGTACCGCGCACGACTCCCGAACACCCCCGTCAGCGCGCCCGCTGTCACCTGCATCCAGGCGCCTTGTGCGATCAGCCGCTGGAACACGGGGTAGTGGCTCTCGACCCAGCTCAGCCGCTCGGGGTGCGTGACGATGGGGGTGTAGCCCGCAGAGATCAACTGCAGCACCGACGCCTCCAGCCGGGGTGGTGGCGTCGTGTGCGAGGGCTCCAGCAGGAAGTAGCGCGAGCGGTTCAGCGTGGGCACGCGCCCGCTGCGCAGGCCTTCGACGAGGCCGGGCACGAGGTGCACGTCCGCCCCGACCACGAGCTTCAGGGCAATGCCGTGTTCGTCGAGTTGCGCCTGCAGCGCGTCGCGCGCGCGTTCGATGCCCGGGCCGTCGTTCATGTACATGCCCGGGTAGATATGCGGCGTGCAGGCCAGGGTGTGGATGCCGTCGTCCACGGCAATGCGCGCCATCTCCAGCGACTGCTCCAGCGACTTCGACCCGTCGTCGATGCCCGGCAGGATGTGGCAGTGCAGGTCGATCATGGCGGTCACCTCACATCGGCTTGCGTCAGGTGAACAGCAGGACGCCCGTCATGAGCAAGGCGCCCATGCCGATCAGTGCGAGCTTGGCGCGCAGGGTCCAGCGGCGCCGGGGCGCGGCCCAGTGGTCGTCGTTGCTGCTGCCGCCTGGGCCCCAGCCGGCCGTGCGTGCGTGCGGGTCTTGCTGCGCAGTACTCGCGCCGGGCTTGGGCAGCATCATGGGCCGGGAGCGTGGAGGGTGCTTGATGCGCGCCACCCTGGCGGCAGGCTCCCAGGCCGGTGCGCCGCCCATCTGCGCGGGAGCTTGCGTGGTGGCGTGGCCGGCCACCATCTGTGGCGACGACAGCATGTCCTTCGCCAGGTTGATGCGCGTGGCGGCATCGGCGGGCCAGCGCTCGCCCTGCGCCACGAAGTCTGGATGGGTCAGGCGGATCATCAGACGGTAGTGCTCGCGCAGTTGCTCGGGCTCGAAACCAGGGTGCAGGCCGAGCAAGGTGAGCGGGTCGGCACCCGGGCGCAGCAGGACCGTGCGCACGAAGAAGCGCGCCGCGCGTTGCAGCTCGTGTTCGTTGGCCGCCGCCACGCGCAGGCCGTCCACCGGGCGGCCGGCGGCGAGTTGCATCACGCTGTGAACGTGGTCGAACAGCGGCCGGGGCTCGCGCAGGGCCACCGGGTAGCGGCCGGGGGAGCGCTCGAAGTCCAGCAGTTTGAGCAACAGGTTGCGCCCTTGGGGCGCCCTCGCAGTCATGTGGCGTAGGGGTCCAGCGTGGGCTCGATGCGCGACTTGCCGGGCAGCGGCACGGGGCTGTTGCCGGGGTGGTGGGCTGAAGGTTCGTGCGTGCGCGAAGGGTGCGGTGTCGTCAGGTCGGTATAGCCGTCGCCGTAGTAGTCGGCGTAGGCGTAATCGCTGGTGTGTTCGTTGCGCGCGTGCGTGAGCACCACTCCCATGGGCGCCAGGCCCGCGTTGCGCAGGCGGCGCAGCGCGTCCTTGATGCCGTCCTTGCGCGTGGCGCCGGCCTTGACCGCGAACACGATGTTCTGCACCTGGTTGCCCAGCACGATCGCGTCGGCAATGCCGAGCAAGGGCGGACCGTCGATCACCACGTGCTGGTAACCCTGGGCCTGTGCCTTCTCCAGCAGTTCGCCCAGCCGGGGACCCATGAGCAGTTCCACCGGGTCGGGCGGGATGTGCCCGGCGGTGATCACGGCCAGGTTGGGGATGATGGTTTCCTTGACCGTCGCGCTGAGGTCGTGGTGCCGGTTGCTGCCCAGCAGGTCGGAGAGCCCGCGCTCGTTGGACAGGTTGAGCATCTTGTGCATCCAGCCCTTGCGCATGTCGGCGTCGATCAGCAGCACCTTCTGGCCGAGCTGCGCGAAGTTGATGGCCAGCGCGAGTGCGGTGGTGGTCTTGCCTTCGCTCTTGCCGCAACTGGTCACCATGAAGTGCTGCGGCGCGCCTTCGGGGGTGCTGAACTGCAGCGCGGTGCGCGCAGAGCGGTACGACTCGGCGAAGGTGCCGCGCGGCTCGCGGTGGGCCAGCATGGCCACGGGTTCGGTGTGGTGCTTCTCGGCTTTGGTGAATGGAATCAGGCCGAGCAGCGGCAACTGGTACTGGTTCTCGATGTCGTTGGCGCTCTTCACCGAGTCGTCGAGCTGTTCGCGCAGCAGCGCCACCAGCATGCCCAGGAACATGCCCAGCAGCGCACCCAGGCCGAGGTTGGCCTTGACGTTCGGCGCGGCGGGGAACAGCGGTGCCGAGGCCTGGTCGACGATGCTCACGTTGTTGGCGGTGATGCCGGCGGTCACGCTCACCTCTTTCAGGCGCTGCAGCAGGCTGTCGTACACCTGCCGGTTGGTGTCGAGCTCGCGGCTGAGCAGGTTCATGTCCACGCTGCGGTCTTGCACGGTGAGCACTTCGCTGCGGCTGGCGGCCACCTTGCCCTGGATCTGGTCTTCGGTTTTCTTGGCCGCCAGGTACTGCGCCTGGATGCTGGCGAGGATGTTGTTCACCTCGGTCTTGATGCGCGCTTCCAGGTCGGCGATCTGCGCGCGGGCCTGCACCATGGCGGGGTAGTCGGGCTTGAACACGGCCTGGTTCTTGGCGTACTCGGCTTCGAGTTTGGCGCGCTGTTCCTTGTAGGCGCGAATGGCTTCGTTGGTCACGGCCTGCGGCGCGCTCTCGGGGTTGAGCTTGACCTGGTTGTAGAGCGTCTCGGCGCGGATGCGGTCTTGCTGCGCCTTGCCCAGCGCGGCGGAGAAGTCCACGAAGGTCTGGGTGGCGGCGCTGCCCTTGTCGCCCAGGTTCAGGATCTCGTTCTTCTTCGCGTACTGGTTGATCACGCGCTCGCTCTCTTCCAGCTTGGCCTTGGTTTCCTTGATCTGCTCTTCGAGGAACTGGCGCGCGTAGATCGACGAGTCGAGCTTGCGTTCGATGTTGCTGGCCATGAAGGTCTTGGCCACGCTGTTGGCGATGCGCGCAGCCATCTCCGGGTCGGGGTTGAGCACGCTCACCTGCACCAGGCGCGAGTTGCGCACCGGCTCTACGCTGAGCGACTTGGAGAACTGCGCCACGGTGCCGGTGCGGCTGAGCGTGGCGGGGTCGGACTGCGCGGGGCCGAAGAGGATGCGCAGGTTGTTCAGCAGTTTGCCGAAGAAGCCCGTGACCTGGTTCACCGGGTCGTCGGCGGCCTTCGCGGCGGCCACCGCGGCGGTGACGGACTCCGGTGCCGGCGCGGTGGTGGTGTCTCCTTTGTACAGGCCCAGCTCCTGGATCACGCGCTCGGCCAGGCTGCGGCTCTTGAGCAGTTCGATCTGGGTGCGCAGTTGCAGTTGGTCGGCCAGCGGGCCTTCGTCCACTTCCACCTCGTTGCTGAAGCCCACCACCTTCTGGGCGTTGCGGTCGATCTGCAGCATGACGCTGCTGCGGTACTGCGGCGTGATGCGCAGGGTGTAGACCAGCGCGCCCACGGTGCACAGCAGCGTGACGCCGACGATGGACCACTTGTATTTGGCGAGCACGCGCCAGATGGCTTTGAGGTCGATGCGGTCTTCGGTGGGCATGCCGGCTTCGTCGCGCACCAGCAGGTGGTTGGAGAGGGCGCCGTCACGGTGCAGTGCCAGGCCGCCGCGCGGGCCGGGCGCGGCGGGCATGGGATGGGATGGGTGGTAGGCCATGGTGTTTGCTCCCTCGTTTATTTGAAGGGGTTGAGCGTGTCGAGCACGTCGCGGAAGAGCGAGTCGCGCAGGGCCGTGCGGCGGCCGTCGCGCTGGACGACGATGACGTCGTCCGATCGGATGGAAGGGTCGGGCACGGCGCCGGAGCGCACCTTGTCGAGGTCGTAGGTGGTTTGCTCGCGCTGGCCGCCGGCCTCGTTGCGGTAGACCACGATCTGCTTCAGGTCGGCATAGGGCGCGAAGCCGCCGGAGAGCGCCAGGGCCCGCAGCAGCGTGAGCTGCCCGGTCATGGGGTAGATGCCCGGGCGCAGCACCGCGCCTTCGATGGCCACGCGCTGCGTGGTGAACTCCTTGATGAAGAGCGAGACCTGCGGGTCTTGCAGGTACTTCTCCTTGTACTTGGCGGCAATGCGGTCTTCGGCGGCTTGCGCGGTGAGTCCGGCCACCGGCACCTGTCCAATGAGCGGCAGCGAGATTTCGCCCGAGGCGTTCACGCGCACGTCGCGTTTCATGTCGGGCACGCCGAACACGTCGAACTCCATCAGGTCGTTGGCGGTGATCTTGTAGTCGGCGCCGGCGGTGTTGGGCGCGGCCAGCGGCGCGCCCATGCTCTCCACGCTGGAGGCGCTGCGCGCGACCACCGGTTGGGCGATGGCGCCGGTGTCGGTGGTTTGTGCCTGGACGGGGATCGCTAGCAGCAGGGCGATCGCTGCGATGGTGTGGCGCGTGGCGTCGGTGAGCTGGGTCTGGGTCATGGTTCAGCTTCCTTTAAATGGTTTTGGGTTGGGCCCCGCCCTCACCCCCTCCCTCTCCCGCGCAGCGGGAGAGGGAGTAAGGCACGTGCTCCGGAGATGGAGTAGCGCGCGCTTTCCGGAGAGCGCGGTAATCCACTGCCTCTCCCGCTGCGCGGGAGAGGGTTGGGGTGAGGGTCTGCGCATGGGTCATAGCGGTGCAGGCCGATCCTGTACAACGCTGCCATCCAGCAGCAAATCCTGCAGCTGCGTTTCAAACCGGCGCAGGATCGCGTCCTGGCCCAGTTCGGCTTCGGCGTAGCGCCGGCCCAGCGTGCCCAGCGTGGCGCGGCGGGCCGGGTCGGCGGCCAGGGCGCGCAGCGCCTCGGCCATGGCGATCGGGTTCTCGGGCGGCACCACCACGCCGCAGGCCGCGTCCTGTTCGACCACGCGGCACAGTTCGGTGTCCGCGTGCGCGGTGGCCAGCACGGCGCGTCCGCTGGCGAGCATGCCGGTGAGCTTGGAGGGCATCACCAGGTCGGCCGCATCGGCGCGCTGCGGTAACAAATGCACGTCGGCCAGGCCCAGCCAGTCGCTCAGGCGTTCCAGCGGTTGCAGGTCGAGAAAGCGCACGTGGTTCAGGCCCGCGCAGCGCGCCTGCAGATCGGCGCGGCCCGAGCCGTTGCCGCCGAACACGAACTGGATACGCGGATCGTCCCGCACCAGGCGGGCCACGTCGGCCAGGATCTCCAGACCTTGTTTGTTGCCCATGTTGCCGGTGTAGAGGGCCACCACGGCATCGGGCGCGAGCCCGAGTTCTGCGCGGTAGGGGCTGGGCGCGGCCAGCGGCGCGACGCCGCCGATGTCGACCCAGTTCGGAAAATGCACGATGCGCTGCGCCTCCACGCCCTTGTGGCGCGCGCGCTCCACCATGCGGCCGGAAATGGTGGAGACCCGGTCGAAACGGCGCATGAGCCAGCGCTCGGCGCGCTCGACCCAGCGGCGCAGCACAGCGCCTTGGATGAGGCCGAGGTCGAAGGCCGCGTCCACCTCGTAGTCCTGAATGTGCAGCCAGCTCCTGGCGCCGCGCAGCGACGCGAAGGCCACGGCGGCCGGCGCGCACATGAGCGGTGGCTCCACGACCCACACCACGTCGGGCTTCCAGCGCCATTGCGCGAGCAGCGCCGGCAGGCTGCCGAGCGCGAAGCTGCCCAGGTGGAGCAGGCGCTTCAAACCGCCGGGCTGTTGCGGTACCCAAAGCGGGCAACGCGTCACGCGCACGCCTTCCCACATCTCGGTGCGGTAACGGCGCGCGCTGTGGCCCTCGCCCACCTGCCAGGCCGGGTAGTAGGGCGGCGCGGCGATGGCACGCACCTCGTGCCCGGCGTGGGCCAGCCAGCGCGCCATCTCGCCGGTGTATTTGCCGATGCCGGTGAGCTCGGGCGCGAAGTTGATGCCGTAGACCAGGATCTTCACGGTGTCCCCTTGGTCTGGGCCTTGCCGTGGGCTTTGACCTGCGCCTTGCCGTTGGCCTTGGCGGGTCGCTGCACGGTGGGCTCGCCCGCGAAGGCGCGCACGCCCATGAATTTCGTCTGGTAGTCGTTGACGTTCTTGCGGCTTTGCGAAGAAACGATCAGGTAGAAGTTCTGCCGCCGCGCGATCTCGGGCACGTAGGGCTCGCTGGCTTCGAGCACCTGCTGGCCGTTGACCCACCAGCGCACGGTGAGGGTGGCGGGGTCGTACGACACGCCGAACACGTTGGGCCGTGTGCGGTCCAGCGGGATCTTCGAGGTCGGGTTGGGGTTCTGGATCTTCTTGTAGTGGGGGTAGATCCCGGTCCACGAGATGGCGGTGTGGTGGCCGCCGGGGCCGAAGCCGCCTTCGTCGATGTCGAGCTCGAACCAGCGCTCGAAGCTCTTGGGGTCGCCTTCGTACACGTCTTCCATGCGCAGGTTGTGCTCGATCGGCATGAGCCAGATGGCGGGAAAGTTGTCGGGGTGGCTGTTCGAGATCACCGTCTGGGCCTCGATGTAGAAGGGCCGGTTGCCGGCCAGCAGGGGGAAGCCGCCGGGGTAGGAATTGGTCTTCACGGTGGTGAGCAGGCCGCCGCGTTTGATCACCACGCCGTCTTCGGCCGTGTCGTACATGCTGGGTTCCTTCACGCCCATGGCGTAGAAGCCGGCGTAGTACTTCTTGCCGTCGGCGCGGCCGGTGAAGTCCACGTCTTCCATGCGCGGGCAATCGCGGAACAGCGGTTGCATCGCCCCCACCTGGCTCGCCCCGAGCGGCACCGACGCGTCCTGGCAGATCAGGGACACGTCGCTTTGCGCCGACGCCTGGGCCGACATGAACAGGCTGGCCAGCAGCCAGGCGCGGGAAGGGGGGAAGGTGCTGGTGCGCATGGGGTTCCTTTTTTTCGTCAAGTTCGGGTGGCCAGCGGGTCGGGGTGGACGTTCGGCACCGCCGCCGCTTCGGGTTGGGCGGCCACCAGGCGGTGGCCGGTGAGCCGGCTGAGTTCGGCGCAGATCTGGTTCTTGTCGTGCAGGTGGGCCACGGCGCGCTCGAGCTCCATCACCTTCGCGCCGACCAGGAAGCGGTACCAGTAGCCCTGCAGGAAGTGGTAGACCAGGCCGCTGCGGCCATCGAGAAAACCGAGCTGGAAGAGGTAGCGCCACAGGAAGTACAGCGTGGCGCTGAGCGTGAACGGGATGCGGTTGTAGATCCGCTCCTTCACCCAGCGCTTGAGCGCGGCCTGGGCCGAGGCGCTGTGCGCGTTGAGCGCCTCGTCGCGGGCGAACAGGTGCAGGCGCTGGTTGAGCACCTCGATGGCTTCGCGCGTGGCGTACTTGTTGTGCTTGTCGGTGAAGTAGCCCAGGTCGTGCAGGTTGTGGTCGGCAAAGCCGCCTTCGAAGGTCACGGTGCGCCCGCCCCAGACCACCATGTGCTCGTCCATCCAGCGGTCTTCGATGCGGCCATGGCCATGGCGCCACAGGCGCAGCATCACCAGCGGGTAACGCCCGCCGTGGCGCACCCAGCGGTCCATGAAGATGTGCTTGCGCTTGAAGTTGACACCGACCACGTCGGCCGGCAGTTCGGGCAGTTCGGTGGCGATGCGCTCGGCCAGGTCGGGCTCGATGATCTCGTCGGCGTCCAGCCGCAGCACCCACTGGCCGCGGATGTCCAGCGTGTCCAGTGCCCACTGGAACTGCTTGGCCTGGTTGACGAAGGCGTGGGTGTGGACTTCGGCCCCGAGCTCGCGGGCGATGTCGCGCGTGTCGTCGGCGGAGCCGGAGTCGACCACGCAGATCTGGTCCGCGAAGGGCTGTATCGAGCAGATGGCGCGCTCGATGTGGATCGCTTCGTTGTAGGTGAGGATGATGGCGGTGATGTGCATGGCGTTGTGGTCCTCACGCGTGAAGGGTCGCGATTTCGGCGGCAGGCCTTCTGGGCGAGAAGGCCACGCGCGTGTCGGGCGCGATGGGCTCGCCGAAGGCGATCATCATGATCAGCCGCTCGCCGGCCGGGATGCCGCCAGCGCGGCGGATCGCGGACTCGGTCTTGTGGTCGATGGCCAGGTTGAGCGGGCAGGCGCCCCAGCCCATGGAGCGGCAGGCGAACATGAGGCACATGGCGAACAGCGCGCCGTCCACGTAGGCCTGGTTGCGTTGGCCGGGGCCGCCCCAGGCGCAGATCTCCGAACTCACCACGAACAGGTTGCCGACCGATTCCGCGAAGCCGCGCGAGCCGCCCTGCAAGCCCAGCAGTTCCTGGATGCGCGCGCGGTCCTGGTAGGCGTGTACGCGCGAGGCCTGGCGGTTGCATTGCGAAGGTGCCAGTTGCGCCATGGCAATGGCTTCGAAGATGCGCTCGGGCGGCAGCGGCGTGGACTGCAACGCGCGGATGCTGGAGCGGCTGGCCATGAGGTGCTGCAGGTCGTTCGGTGGCTGGCCGTTGAAGGTCACTTCGCGTGTGCCGCCCTTCCACGGCTTGGGCAGCTTGGCCTCCCACGTCTTGAGGTAGTTCGCGATCTCGTCGAGCAGCGGGTCGTGGGCGCCGGCCCTGGCGTGGAAGTTCACGTAGGCGTCCAGAGCGCCCAGCGACATGTGGGCGGGCACGGGCGAATGGCCGATGTCGTAGCGCGAGAGCGCGTTCATGACGAAGCGCACCTTGTCCTTGCCGAACAGCAGCTTGGGGTTCGGCAAGGACAAGCCCTTCTCGATGGTGTGCGCCTCGATGAGGATCTTGTAGAACGCGCGCTGCGACTTGTTGGCGAACGGCGAGTACGCGTTGAAGCGCAGGAACTCGGTCGCGTCGCGCAGGGCTTCGCTGAAGATGCCGGCGACCTTGAAGAGTTTGCTAAGCATGGTCATGCTCCCGCAACACGCGCTCGCGGATCTTGCGGCACGGGTGCCCGACGCAGACAGACCAGGCCGGCAGGTCGCGCACCACCACCGAGCGCGCGCCGACCACGGTGCCTTCGCGGATCACCACGTTGGGGTGCACCATGCTTTCAGCGGCGATCCACACATGGTCTTCGATCACGATCGGGCCGGTGACCAGCGGCCGGGTGAGCGAGCGCACGTCGTGCGAGCCGGCGCATAGGAACGAACGCTGGCTCACGGCCACTTTGGAGCCGATGGTGATGCGGTCCATGCTGTAGCAGTCCACGTTGTCGCCCAGCGCGCAGAGCGTTCCCATGCTGAGGTTCCACGGCGCCCACACGCGGCAGGTGGGCGCGATGCGGCACCCGGCGCCGATGCGCGCGCCGAACGCGCGCAGCAGGAAGCGCCGCCAGCCGTGCAGCGCCCAGCGCGGCGTGGGCCGGAAGGCCAGTAGCCACACCACTTCCCAGGCGAAGCGGCGCAGCTTGTCGGCCCGGCTGAAGCGGTTGCGGTACTTGAGCGAGCGGAAGTCGCTCATGGCATCGCCGAGCGTGTCTCTCATGGTGTCGGTCATGAAATCGCTCATGGATTCACCGCCCGCAAAGGAAAGGCCGCTGGCGACGGGCGCGTGGCTTGCAAGGGTTTCGCCGCTTGCAGCTGCCTGCGCAGGAAGGCGCGGCCGGCGTCGCGCAATTCGGCCAGCCGCTCGTCCACGTGCGCCCAGTGAATCTCGTCGTCCATCATGGCCCGCACGTTGGGCGCGGAGAACTTGGCCGCGAAGCGGTGTTCCAGGCCCACCGCGCGCAACAGGTTGAGCGCGCGCGCATTGGCAGTGGCCTTGTCGCCGGTGAGCCCGGCGACGACGAAAGGCTTCTTGAACAGCAGCGCGAAGACGGTGCCGTGGAAGGAGTTGGTGACGACGAAGCGCGCGTGTTTCACCAGCGCCACCCATTCGCCCGGATCCGGATGGACCGTGCGTCCGATCTCGGGCCAGCGGCGGTGCGGGTTGTGTGGTGAGAGGATGTCGGCGTCGAGCCGATCGGCCACCAGTTCGGCGGTCTGGCGGATGTTGTCGGGCGAGCGCAGGCCGTAGCAGAACACGTAGCCGTTCTCCTCGGCTTCGAACGCCTCCAAGGGGGCGCTGGTTTGCTCGATGAGTTCGGTGTAGTTGCTCAGCAGCAGGGTCGGGTCGGGCACGTTCGCCGGCCTGTGCCCGGTGGCGCGCTCCACCAGCGCCACGCCCGAGGCCTCGCGCACCGAGATCGCGTCGAAGTGGCGCAGCAGCGCAGGCAGTTGCTCGGCTTGTTCGGGTGAGACCTGGTCGCGCCCGAAGCTGGCCGCGTACGAGATCTTGCGCGCCCGCAAAGCTTCGTCGAAGGCCAGGAAGTAGTTCGGATCGAAGCCGTGGTGCTGCGAGGGGCTCCAGATCTGGTCGCTGCCGGCGACGATGAGGTCGTAGCCCTGCGCGGCCTTCCGCCAGGCGCTGTCGCCGCTGGGCGCGGCATTGCCGTACAGCTGTAGGAAGTGTTCGCGGAAGCGCTCGAACTTTTCCTGCTGGCCACGGTGGCCGAAGTGGCGGTTGAGGAAGGCGGAGGTTGCCAGGTAGACCACCTTCAGGTTGGCCTTGAGCTGGGCCGTCGACGTGGGCAGGCAAAGCCGGCCGCCGTGTTCGATGTGCGCGGGCCGGTAGTCGATGAAGCTGGCGCGGTGCCCTTGTTCGGTGAGCCAGCGGCGCAAGGCGTAGGCCTGCAGCGCGGCGCCGTAGTTGTCGCTGAAGTGAAAGGTGAGGATGCCGATGTTCATGGCTGTGACACTCCCGCGCCGGTGGCGCTCGGTTGCAGGCCCATCGGCCCTCGCGGGGCGAGCAGGCGGGTGACGTTGTGCTGGAAGCGCGCGGCCGCCGCGTTGCCGTCCAGCCGGGCCGACTCTGCGGCCGCCAGCGCCGCGCGGTCGGTGCGCACGTATTGGAAGAAGCTCTGCAGGCAGGCGCGCAGAGCGTTGGCGCTGCCGGCCTCGAACACGTAGCCGTTGCGGCCGTCTTCGATCAGGTCGCTGGCGCCGCAGCGGTCGCTGCAGATCACCGGCGTGCCGACCATCAAGGCTTCGTTGACCACCGCGCCCCAGCCGTCGAAGCGGCTGGGCAGCACCAGCACGTCGGCCTCGGCCATGGCCGCGACGGTGTCGGCGTTGGGCATGCCGGGCGAGAACTGCACGCGGTCGGCCACGCCGAGCTGCTGGGCGAGCTGGCGCAGGTTCTGCTCCTCCGCGCCCTTGCCGATGATGCGCAGCTGCGCCTGGGGCTGGCCGAACTGGCTGAACGCGGTGAGCAGCAGGTCGACACGCTTGCGGGGGATGAGCTGGCCGACGTAGAGGATCTGAGGTTGGTCGCGCTTGAGCGCTCTCGCCCGAACCGCAGCGGGTTCCACCACGTGCAGGAAGGGCGCGATGCGCGCCGAGGGGTAGCCGCAGGCGGCGAAGAAGCGCGCGCCGCCGTAGCGCCCGGAATGGCCGATGCAGAACACGCCGCTCAAGTGCTGGCGGTAGCGCAGCGCGTCCCAGGTGTATACCAGCCAGCGCGGCAGCAGGCGCGCGCCCGGCTCGTAGCGGTTTTCCGACATCAGGAAGCGGTGCACCGGCGCACCCAGGCTGGCCTGGAAGGCGGCCAGCGGCAAGGCAAAACCGCGCAGGCCGAAGAACACCTGCACCGAGCCGGGCAGCGTGGCCAGCTCGGCCATTTGCGTGGCGTCGGGCGCGACGTGTACCTGCACCGCGCCGGTGTCGGGCAGCGGGTAGCCGCGTTCGCGGTAGTAGGCGGGCAGGTCCTCGCTCACGCACCAGTGCACGGTGTGGCCGGGCACCTCGGCCAGGGCGCGGATGTAGGGGGCCTGGTGGAACATCAGGTAGGAGTGCCAGAAGACGTAGGTCATGTCGGTGGTCCTGTGGAGGTGCGGAATCGGGTGGGGCGCTCAAACCGGCACGGGCGGCAGCAGGCGCGAGACGCCGTGGGCCATGCGGTTGGAGAGCCATTGCGTGAGGACGGAGAACACCACCAGCGGCACCAGGGCCAGCGGCAGCAGCACGGCGTAGCCGTAGGGGTAGTTCTGCGCTTCCAGCCAGTGGATCCACGCGGTTTGCGTGAGGTAGATCTCCAGCGTGAGGCCGGCCAGCAGCGCGATGGCCGGGAAGAACGGCGTGGCGCGCACAGGCTGCACCACCGCTTCGGCGGCGAACACCTGGTAGCTGAAAAAGATGATGGGATACAGCAGCACGTGAAAGACGAACTGCAGCTCGCCCATGTCGAAGCGGAACACCGTGAGCTTGGCGACCAGGAACCCCAGCAGCGACAGCGCCAGGCCCACGATGGCCGCCAGGCTCACCCGAGGCGTGAGCCGCAGGCGCGCGACCAGGCAGCCCATGAGGGTGATGCCGAAGTAGTTGATCCACTTGAAGTAGTCGTCGCCTTCGACGACGAAGCGGCTCAGGTCGAGCTGGCTGTAGAAGACCCCGTAGGGGATCAGCAGCAGGGCCATGGCAATGGCGATGCCGCGCGGCTGCAGGCGCGCCAGGTAGAAGACCGGGACGTAGAACACCATCACCGCCGAGATGAACCAGAACGGCGTGGGCCAGACGAAGGTCTTCACCACGTCGGCCAGGCCGCCGATGCCGATCATGCCGACCGCGAGCATCACGATGGCCACCAGGATGGCCGCCGGGTACAGGCGCAGCACGCGCTTGCGCAGGTAATCCAGCAGCGAGGGCGCGGCGTTGCCCGGCTCGCCGGCGTTCAGGCTCATGGTGAGCCCGAAGCCCGAGAGAAAGAAGAACAGCGCGTTGCCGATGGCACCGCCCGTGGCGATGCGCGGGTCGGGCACGAAGGCGTCCAGGTGCGACAGGGTGATCAGGCACGTGGCCATGAACAGCATCAGCGTGGTGTCGGTTTGTCGGCGTGTCATTTCAAGCTCCCATCCGGGTGGTCTGACGCGGGGTCAGGGGTGAGAAGGTCTGGCGACCGGACGCCAGCGGGCTGGCAGGCCGTTGGCGAAACGCAGGGGCGCGCGCGGGCTGCGCGGCCTGGCGCGCCACCGCGATGGGGCGCAGGTTGAGCTGCAGCACCAGCACGAAGATCCAGAGCGAATACGGGTTGCCCACGCCGATGAGGTAGCGGTTGAAGATGGACTGCGCGAGGATGAAGACCACCATCAGGCCGGCCAGGAACAACTGGTAGCGGGCATGGCCCGGGCGCAGGCCGTGCGTGAGCGCGCGGCAGGCCGTGGCCACGAAGGTCAGCAGGATGAGCGAGCCGAACAGCAGGCCGTGTTCCAGCGCCAGGTTGATGTACGAACTCTCGACCGGGAAGCCGATGCGTTCGGGCAGGGCCGAGCGGATGCCGGTGCCCGTGAGCATGCGCACGCCGTCGGCGAAGATGAGTTCGATGCCCGCGCGCCAGATGTCGGTGCGCCCGGTGGCGCCAGAGTCCACGCCACGCGTGGGCGACTCCAGGTCGAGGATGAGGGTGAGGTATTCCTTGATGTCGGTCCACTTGAAGAGCACGAAGCCCACGGCCGCGAGCACCGCCAGCAACAGGCTCAGGCGCGAGCGGCGCGAGCCGCGCAAGGCGATCAGCGTGAAGCCGGTGGCACCGGCCACGGCCAGCGCCAGCATGCCGGCGCGCGCCGAGGCGGCCAGCAGCACGCACAGGCAGCCGGCCACCATGGCCAGCGCGAAGGCCTTCTGCAGCGGGCGCGGCGCGGCCAGGAAGCGCTGGAAGAACAGCAGCGCGCCACCGCCGTACACCAGGCCGCTCAGGTTGGGGTGCATGCCCAGCGGCTGGTAGCGCACCAGGCCCAGGCCGTACTCCACATTGCCGGTGAGCGAGGCGAGCAGGTCCTGGTGTTCCAGCAGCACCACCGAGGCCACGAGCGCCACGTAGGCCCAACGGAACACCACGATCAGCTCGCCGGCCGTGCGGTGGCGCACCAGCATCGACATGCCCACCAGCACCAACAGCAACATGGCGCCGTACATCGTGGAGAGCACGTTGCCGGTGACCCAGGCCACCAGCATGGCGAAGATGAAGGCCGCGCCGAAGGTCCATTCCACCAGGCTGGGACGGATGCGCAGCGTGTCGCCGGAGAGCACGGAGAAGAAGGCCGCCATCAGCAGCAGGCAGATCGCACCCATCTGCGCGGCCTGCAGCGCCGGGCCTTCGTAGTACCACCCGGTGAGGTAGATCGAGGCGCCCAGCAGCCAGCGCGAGAGCTGCGTGTTCAGGGTTCGCATGGGGCACCTGTGGGCGCGAAGGCGGCGTGCAGGTTCAGCATCGCGGGCCGCCAGCCGGGCGAAGCCGTGATGTGCCGCAACTGTTCGACGGTGCTGACCAGGCGGCGCGGATCGTTGGTGGAGAGCAGCACGCGGCTGTCGAAGCGCGACAGCGCATAGGCCAGGGCCAGCGAACCGCTCGCGCTCGCTGGCTCGGTGCCGCGCGGCAACAGGCTGGTGAGCTGGTCGGTGAGGCGGCTGTCGAGCGCCATGGCCTGCCGGATCGCGGGCGCGGTGAAGCGCAAGGCGCCGTGCAGCACGTCGGACGGGTCGACCGTGGTCCAGGTGGCGTCCGGCGGCGGGCAGCGGTATTGCAGCACCGAGCCGAAGCGCACCAACTGGTACAGCGGCTCGCCGGTGGAGCTGCCGTAGGCACCGAGCCGGCCCTGGTCGATGGCGCGTTCGAACAGCGCCTGCAAGGGATCGAGCGGGTGCTGGCTGCGGGCTTCGTGCAGCAGCACCAGGTCCACGCGATCGCGCTGCAGTTGCTGCAGGCTGGTCGCGAACGACTGGGCGACGAAGGCGGCGTCGAGATTGCTGGGCGCTGCGTGCCGCGCCATGCCCTTGAGCACCGCCTGGCGCAGGCCGGGAATGCAGCGCGCCAGCGGCTTGACCACGGCGCGCGCCTTCTGCAGCAGGCCGGGCGAGGCCGGGCGCGCCAGCCCGACCTTGGTGGCAACCAGCACGGGCTCCTGCCGTCCTTTGAGCGCATCGCCCAGCACGGCTTCGGAGGTGCCCAGGCCGTAGGGTGGCGCGGTGTCGAAGTAGCGGATGCCCAGATCCAGCGCGGCGTGCACGAGGCGCAGCGAGGTGGCCTTGTCGCCACCGCCCTTGAGGCGGCCGCAGCCGAAGCCGAGCCGGCTGGCAAGCAGGTCGGGCGAGAACGTGTTCATCGCGAGTGTGGTCATGTCGAAGCCTCCTGGCGCAGGTGCTCGGCCAGCCGGGCGGTGAGCGCCATGGCCGTGAACGTGGGGTTGGCGTAGCTGGACGTGCGGAACACCGCCGCGCCGGCCACGTACAGGTTGCGCGTGCCGAAGACGCGCAGATCGCGGTCGACCACGCCGTCGCCCGCGTGGTGGCCCATGCGCGCGCCGCCGCACTGGTGGTAGGTGTCGGTGGCCTGCTCCAGCGCCTGCGCGTCTTCGCCGTCGAGCAGCGCGTCGATCTCCACGCGCGCCAGGCCCGAGGCCTGCAGGCTGTCGCGCATGCGGCGCACAAAGGCGGCCATGGCGCGCAGTTCGGGTTGGCCGCCGATGCGCCAGTCCAGCACGGCCAGGGGCACGCCGAAGCGGTCGGTGTGATCGGGGTCGAGCGTGATGCGGCTGTCGTCGCGCGGCACCTGCTCGGCGTGCATGACCAGCCACACGCCGCGGTCGGCGGGGTTGTAGATGCGGTGGTGCCGAAGGTACTGCACCACCATGGGAAACCAGGCGCTGCCCATGCCGCGCACGTGGCGCAGCAGCTCGCCCAGGCCTTGCTGGGGCAGCCCGCCGCGCAGCAGCGACTTGGCCATCACCTTCAGGTGCTGCAGGTGTTCGGCGATGTTGGACTCGAACGCGAAGTAGCCGGTGACGTTGAGCGCCGGATGGGCCATGGTGGCCGCACCGCCACCGCCCACGTTCAGGCGCAGCTTGGGCTGGTATTTGTGGCCGCCGAGCACGATGTTCTGGAAGGTGCGCAGGAAGCGCGGCTTGTCCAGCAGGTGCACCTTGCCGCCGCGCAGTTCGAGGTGGTCCTGGAAGCCCGCGCCCACCCACGGGTTGCGGGCCCACGGCGCTTGCGCCTGTTCGCGCGCGCTGGCCAGCAGCAGGCGGGCGATCTCGATCGTGCCGTTGGCGAGCACGAAGCGTTCGCCGGCCAGGGCCACGGATGTGCCGTCCGCGCGCGCCACGCGCACCGCCGTCACGCGTTCACCATCGGGCGAGAGGTTCAGGCCCGTGACGTGGGCGTGCAGCAGCACGGTGAGCTGGGGTGCGTTCTGCAGGCGCTCGTGGAAGTAGCGCGCCATCGCCGGTTCCTTGAGCCAGCGCGTGAGGAACAGCGTGAAGCCCGGAATGTCGGGGTAGCGGTCGCCGAAGAGCTTGCGCGCCTGGGGCGTGTGTTCGTCCAGCGCATCGGCCAGGCGCAGTTCCTGTGCCACGGCTTCGTACCAGGGCAGCAGGTCTTCGTAGCCGATGGGCCAGGGCGCGTCGGACACGCCCGCGCGGGCCTCGAAGTCGGACGGCACGAACAGCGTGAGCTGCCCACCCCAGAGGTTGGAGGTGCCGCCCAGGGCGCGCCCGCGCGCGATCGAGATGCCGGTGTGCGCGCGGCCGACCACGTGGGCTTCGTTGAGCGCTTGCGCGGGCGTCTCGAAGCCGCCGCCGCCGCTCTCCAGCACCAGCACGCGCTGGCCCCGGCGCTCCAGCAGCACGGCCAGCAGCAGCGCCACCGTGCCGCCGCCGACGATGACGACGTCGTGCGCCTCTTCGGGTGCCGGTGCGGTGTTCAGGTCGATGATCATGCGGACTCCTTGGCCTTGTGCAGGTGGCGCACCGAGCGCGTGGCGGTGAACCACACCAGGGCCTCGCCCAGCACCATGGCCGCCACCACACCGGTCATGCCCGCCACGCGCCAGGCCAGCCACGCCACGCCGAGTGCGGCCACGGCAGCCAGCAGGCTCTGCCAGGCCAGGCCGGCATGGCGGTTGATGGACATGAGCACCACGCGCGGCACCTGCGTGGCCGAGCACACGGCGGCGTAGAGCAGGAACAGCGCCATGCTGATGGGCGTGAAGGGAATCTGGCCGTGCGTCCAGACCTCCAGCAGCGCGGGCGCGACCAGGTACACCAGCAGCGCGCCGGCAATGGCGATGAGCAGGCCGAGGCGGTTGGCGCGGCGGTAGAGCTTCCAGAACGCACCTTCGTCGTTCTGGCCCTTGAGCGCAGTGAGTTCGGGCCACAGTGGGTTGCTCAGCGCGTTGGTGACCTGCACCACGATGCGCGCGACGGTGCGGTAGGTGTTGAACACGGCGGTGGCCGCCGGCCCGAGCGTGGCCGCCACGAGCAAGGTGAAGCCTTGCAGGCTCAGCGCGTTGGTGAGAGAGAGCGAGAGAAACAGCAAGCCGGGCTTGGCGGCGTGGCGCACGTCGGCCACGTTGGCGTGCCGCACGCCCCAGCGCAAGAAGTCGGTGCGGCGCTGGCTCAGGCCGATGCTCAGCACCGTATAGCCGGCGCGCGCGATCAGCGCGGCCGTGGCCACACCGAGAAAGCTGCGCGTGAGCACCAGGCCGGTGAGGCCGCCGGCCCACTCCACGAGACGGCCGGTGGTGACCAGGTAGGTGCCCGCCGCGTAGCCGCCGGTGGCCTTGTACACCACCTCGGCCAGGCTGCAGAACAGCCCGAGAACCACGCTCACCGACAGCAGCATGAGCACCGGCTTCCAGTGCGCCACCTGCAGTAGGCCGGCGGGCAGCAGCCACAGCACGGTCGCGACAACGAGCAGCACCAGCAGCGCGACCGAGAGCAGGAAGGCCACGGCGCTCTGGAACACCTCGCCCGCGCGCGCCTTCTGGCCTTGCGCGATCAGGCCGATCATCTGGTTGCTCGACGCGGTGGAGATGCCGGCGTCGGCCAGCGACAGGTAGAACGGCAGAGCGGTGAGCGCCAGCCAGGTGCCGTAGGTGGCCATGTCCCAATGCAGCAGGAACAGCGGCAGCGCGACCAACTGCGTGCCGATGCTCACCGCCTGCGCGTAGCCGTATGCGCCCGCGCCCGAGGCGATGCGCCGCGCGATGGCCGAACGGCGGCCGAGGGCGGTGGGTGTGCTCAAGGGGGCTGCGGTGGACATGGCGTTTTCAGTGTTCGCTGGTCACCGGCACTTCGTAGCCGTGGTGCTTGAGCAGGGCGTGGCGTTGGGCGTCGGTCAGGTCCGAGGCGACCATCTCGGTCACCATTTCCTGCAGCGCGATCTGCGGCACCCAGCCCAGGCGCTCCTTGGCCTTGGCCGGGTCGCCCAGCAGCGTTTCCACTTCGGTGGGGCGGAAGTAGCGCGGGTCCACCTGCACCACCACCTGACCGGGTTTGAGTGCCGGGGCCTTGTCGCCTTCGATGGCCTGCACGACGGCGCGTTCGTTCACGCCCTGGCCTTCGAAGCGAAGCGTGATGCCCAGCTCCTTGGCCGTCATCTCGATGAACTGGCGCACGCTGTACTGCACGCCGGTGGCGATGACGAAGTCCTCCGCCTGCGCCTGCTGCAGCATCATCCACTGCATGCGCACGTAGTCCTTGGCGTGGCCCCAGTCGCGCAGCGCGTCCATGTTGCCCATGTAGAGGCAGTGCTCCAGCCCCTGGGCGATGTTGGCCAGGCCGCGCGTGATCTTGCGCGTGACGAAGGTTTCACCGCGGCGCGGCGATTCGTGGTTGAACAGGATGCCGTTGCAGGCATACATACCGTAGGCCTCGCGGTAGTTCACCACGATCCAGTAGGCGTAGAGCTTGGCCACGGCGTAGGGGCTGCGCGGGTAGAACGGCGTGCTTTCCTTCTGCGGAATTTCCTGCACCAGGCCGTAGAGCTCGGACGTGCTCGCTTGGTAAAAGCGCGTCTTCTTCTCCAGCCCGAGGATGCGGATGGCTTCGAGCAGGCGCAGCGTGCCCATGCCGTCCACGTCGGCGGTGTACTCGGGGCTCTCGAAGCTCACCGCCACATGGCTTTGCGCGCCCAGGTTGTAGATCTCGTCGGGCTGGGTTTCCTGCACGATGCGGATCAGGTTGCTGGTGTCGCTGAGGTCGCCGTAGTGCAGGTGGAAGCGCGCGTTGTCGATGTGCGGGTCCTGGTAGATGTGGTCCACGCGCTGGGTGTTGAACTGGCTGCTGCGGCGCTTGATGCCGTGCACCGTGTAGCCCTTTTCGAGCAGCAGTTCGGCCAGGTAGGAGCCGTCCTGCCCGGTCACGCCGGTGATGAGGGCAACCTTGCCGTTGGAGGGGAGGATGGGGGGATTGGTGGTCATGGCGTGGCAACGAGGGTGGGGGCGGAAGCGGTGTGCTTCAGGAAGTCTTGGTAGGTCATCTCCAGGCCCTGCGGCAGGTCGACCTTGGCGCGCCAGCCCAGGCGGTGCAGGCGGGCGCTGTCCATGAGCTTGCGTGGCGTGCCATCGGGCTTGCTGGCGTCGAAGCGGATCTCGCCCGTGTAGCCGGTGATGGCCGCGATGCTGTGGGCCAGTTCGGCGATGGTCATGTCCGAACCCGAGCCCACGTTGATGTGGCTGAGCATGGGCTGCGTGTGCTGCTCGTAGACCGCCTTGGGCAGGTTCATCACGTGCACGCTGGCCGCGGCCATGTCGTCGACGTACAGGAACTCGCGCATGGGCTTGCCGCTGCCCCAGATGATGACCTCGGGCGCGTCGGCTTCCTTCGCGGCGTGGAAGCGCCGGACCAGCGCGGGGATGACGTGGCTGTTCTCCGGGTGGTAGTTGTCGCCCGGTCCGTAGAGGTTGGTGGGCATGACGCAGCGGTAGTCCACGCCATGGCTCGCGCCGAACTGGCGGTTGTAGCTCTCGCACAGCTTGATGCCGGCGATCTTGGCGATGGCATAGGGCTCGTTGGTGGCTTCCAGCGGCCCGGTGAGCAGCGCGTCCTCGCTCATGGGCTGGTCGGCGAGCTTGGGATAGATGCAGCTCGAACCCAGGAACAGCAGCTTCTGAACGCCGCTGCAGAAGGCGGCCTCGATCACGTTGGCCGCGATCATGAGGTTCTGGTAGATGAAGTCGGCGGGGAACACGCTGTTGGCGTGGATGCCCCCGACCTTGGCCGCGGCGAGGTACACCTGCTGCGGCTTCGTCTGCGCGAAGAAGGCGCGCACGGCGGCCTGGTCGGTCAGGTTGAGCTCGGCGTGCGTGCGCGTGACGATGTTGCGCTCAGGGTGGCCGGCGGCGCGCAGCTGGCGCACGATGGCCGACCCGACCATGCCGCGGTGGCCCGCGACGTAGATGGTGTCTGGTGTGTTCATGGAGGACCCCGGTGGAAAGAAATCGGTTCGCATCAGCAGGCCCCCTCTTGCTTGAGCACCACACGCACGGTGCGCAGCATGATCACCAGGTCGTACCAGAGCGACCAGTTGCGCACGTACCAGAGGTCCATGTTGATGCGGTGCTGGAAGGTGCTGCTGCTGCGCCCGCTGATCTGCCACAGGCCGGTGATGCCGGGGCGCGCCTTGCCGTAGGCGGCGATGCTGCGGCCGTATTCGCCGAGCTCGCGCGCGAGCAGCGGGCGCGGGCCGACCAGGCTCATGTCGCCGCGCAACACGTTGAAGAGCTGCGGCAGCTCGTCGATGCTGGTGCGCCGGATCAGACGGCCGATGGGGGTGACGCGCGGGTCTTTCGCGAGCTTGAAGTTGCTCGCCAGGTATTGCACATAGAGCTGTTCGTTCTCGGTCTTCCAGCGCTCCAGCGCGCCATCGGCGTCCATCACCATGCTGCGGAACTTGATGAAGTCGAACAGCTGGCCATCGGCGCCCACGCGCTTCTGCACGAAGAACACGGGGCCGGCGTCGTCCTGTTTGATGCGCCACGCGACCCAGGCGAACAGCGGTGCCAAGAGCGCCAGCAGCAGCGAGGCGCCGAGGATGTCGAGCGCGCGCTTGAGCACCTGCGGACCACGGCGGTTGAGGTTGTTGCGGGCGCGCAGCAGCAGCACGTTGTGGCTGAAGAAGTGCGAGACCTCCATGCCGTAGATGGGCAGGTCGCCCAGCGCCGGCACGATCACCAAGTCGTCGCGCGTGAGCATGATTTCCTGTGCGAGTTCGCGCAGCCAGTGGTTGTCGTGAACGCCGAGCACGCCCACGAGCTGGTGCGGACCTGGCTTGCCGAGAAAGGCGCGCACCTTGGGTGTGAGCGCGGTCGGCGCGGCGACCTGGTCACCACCGAGGTGGACCAGGCGCGCGCCGGGCTCGGGGCAGACGACGGCCACCGGCTTGTAGCCCATGAGCGGCTCGCTGGCCAGCGCAGCCGCGGCTTTCTCGACGTCGTCGGGGCGGCCGATCAGCACATAGGGTTGTATGAGCAGGCCGGTGCGCAGCAGGTAAGCGCGCATGGCCATGCGCGCCAGCGGCAGGCAGACCAGCACAAGGCCCCAGGTGGCGCCGGTCCACAAGCGCGAGAGCGGCCACTTGGCGAGGTAGATCACCATCGCGTCGAGCAAGGCCGCGAGCACGATCACCTGGATCAGCTGGCGGGTCTCATCCCACCAAGGCTTGCGGCGGTGCGCCGAGTAGTGGCCTTGCACGGTCCACATCCAGGTCACCATGGCCATCGCGATGGCCGCGAAGAGCGTGAGCCGCAGGTGGCCATTGGCGGTCCACCACACGTTCATGGCTTCGGGCAGGCTCGCTTCGCCGCGCCACCACGCGGGCAGACGGCCCGCGACGAAGCAGAATGCGAGCACGCACAGATCGGTGAGCACCAGCACGGCCTGCGCGCGTTGCTGGCGGTGCGCGATGTCGCCCCAGGGCGCCAACTGGCGGGCGAGGTCGTGTTCGTTGTAGAGCGGGACGACGCTGCCCGCGCTGCTCTCGGCGGAGGCTTGCCGCTCGATGCGGGGACTGCGCGCGCGGTCCATGTCAGCGCTCGCGAAGAAAGCTTGTTGGTCGGGCCCCATGGCGGTGCATGAAATGCACATGCAAGGGACGCGGAAATGGCGAGTGTCTGAAACACGTCATGGTGAAACTCCCTGTCTCGTTGGAAATGCGCGGTACGCAGAACGCTTCCGCCTTTTCTTTTTAGGCCAGCCACATGACGTTGATGTAACGAGCTTTGAGTTCCTGCGCGCCAAATGCATCGAAACGCAACGCGCTCTTTTGTGCGTTGCGTGGGGCACGCGTTTCGTGTGCGCTTTAATTGATAGAACTTAAAATTTCTGACAGACTCGCATTCCTGCGGAGGACAAGACCATGCGAGTGGCAGAAGCGATCGAACTGGATGTGAAAACCGAGCGTGCCTTGCGCACGCTCTCCAAGGGCCGGCGGGTGGAGGCCCGCGTACAGCAGCGTGCGCGCGTCATCCTGCTGGCTGCGCAAGGTTGGCAGAACACGGAGATCGCCGTGGAAGTGCGGCTGGACCGCCGGCAAGTCGCCCTATGGCGACGGCGGTTCATGGAGCGTGGCGTGGAGGCCTTGTTGCACGACGCGCCGCGCGCAGGGCGCACACCGAGCCTCACGACAGCGCTGGAGGCTCACATCGTGCGCACCACGCTGCACAACCCACCGGCGCCCGACACGCCATGGAGCACCCGCAGCCTGGCCGCGCATCTGGGCGTGAGCGCCACCACCATCCGCCGCGTGTGGCAGCGCAACGGCATCACGCCCGGTGCGTAGGACAAGAAGCCGTTGTCGTGTAGGACGGCAAGATGGTTTTCATGCACGCGCTCGCGCTGTTAAGTGCAAAACAAAATGGCGCACTGCAACATGAGTCGCCGCGATGCGGCGCGTGAAAGCGCGAGGGAGGTTTACATCCCGAAACCCGATTCCGTGGACCCCCGACCACGCGGCGCCCGCTCAAATGGCGGAAATGTCGGTCTGCACCGGCCAGCGCAGTGCCTCGATGTGGCGCTCGCTGATGGCGAAGCGGTGTTGGAGCACCAGGGTGTAGTGCCCCGGGCGGGTGCCGCAGACGCGGTAGCCATCGGGCAATGCACTCAGTTGGACACCGCTTTGCGGCGTGGTCTGCAGGTCCCACGCGCCGAGTTGGGGCGCGGCGCGGCGCAATGAAACGCAGAAGCCTCGCTTCATGTTGGACTGCACCACGAGGCGCTGCTCGGCACTGGCTTCGCCGCCGACGGAGGTGTCAAGCAACTGCGGGTGGCTGTTCTCCATCACGCGCATGACGGGCGGAATGATGATGCGCAACTGCAGCGAAGCGCTGGCGGAGCCTTGGGTTGTCAACGCGCTTTCTCCCATGCTGCTCATGGGCGTCAGCAGCAAGGCGCTGACGGTCAAAGCGCAGAAAAGAGGGCGTTTCGGGGTGCTCATGAACCCCTATCGACCCGCTCCCCACGAACTTGAGCCGGCCCGTGCGGCAGGCCCTGCCCCATTCCATCTATTCGCTGCGTTGCACCGGAATCGTCAGCTGGATGCTCTCCCGCAAACGCACGTCGACCTTGGTCTGGCCTTGGTCGACCACGTTCCAGGGCAACGGCAGGCTGTCGCTGCGCACGCTGACCGTGCGCGGCCCGCTGGCCACGAACGGAAACTCGAACCGCCCCTGGCTGTCGGTGCGCACGGCATAGCGGTTGTCCAGATAGACCGTCACATTGGGCACGCCTTGTTCGCTCGCTTCCTGTGTGCCACTGCGGTTGGCGTCGAAATACACCGTGCCTGCGATGCGTCCACCACCGTCGCTCGATTTGCCGCCCAGCGGCACGTTGCGGCTGCCCGCTTCCAGCTCGTAGCGCAACACGGCGTAGAAGGAGCGGTCGGAATCTGCCGTCACCAGTGGCAATGGCGCGAGCGGATCGAGCGACGCGACGATGCGGCTGCGTCCGGTGGAGCGGTTGACGTTGGCCTCGAAGCTCCAGCGTGTGTCGATGCGCCAGTGGACACCCAGGTTCAGGCTGTGGCGCCGATGCCCGGTGTTGCTGCGCTCGGTGTTGAAGTTGCCGCGCATGACGGCCTTCGGGCTCAAGGGCGCAGTCATGCTCACGGCGGCGCTCCAGAGGGTCTCGGCGGGTTGGAACACGGAGGCGCTGTAGGCGGCGGGCCCCAGGCTGGTGGAGAGTGCCCAGCCTTGTGGCACCTGCCACTCCTGGTCCCACACCAGTCCGCGCGAATCGGCCTGGCTGTCGCTGCCTGTGAGCTGGAGGCGCAGCCCGCTGCTGCCCCAGGCGTTCTGGAAACGCCAGTCACCATAGGTGCTCCAGGCATTGCCGCTGTAGTGCCGCACGGTGCTGCCCACGCCCAGGGAGTTGCTCCGGTCGAGGCGCCAGCGCGCTGAGCCCGTGGCGAAGTAGCCGCTGTCGTTGCGGCCGTCGATGGAGTCCAGCCAGTCGATCGAACCTTCTGCGGACCACTGGCGGGTGTGCCAACCCGATCTGAAGTAGGCGCCCACGATGTTGTTGGACAGCGCCTGTTGCGCCCAGCTCAGTTCGGGATCCAGTCGATAGGCCCCCGCGCCGTGACGGCGCGGGCCATCGTCCCATTCGCCATCGACCCAGAAGCCGGTCCGGCCACGGTTCAGCTGGCTGGCGTGCGTGCTGACCACCTGGCCCTGGATGCGGTGTTCCGCGCCCTCGTGCCGGAGCGCCAGCAAGGTGGAGGCGGCGTCGACGGTGTCGCCGGGTTGGAAGAGGGTGTCGAAGGTGGAGACCTTGCGCGCGTCTTCGTGCCGCAGTGCCACGGTCCAACCCTGATGAGACGAAGGGCTGGCGTCTGCTGCGTTGATGCGCCACTGGCCGCCCACGGTGGTGCGTTGTCCAGGCAAGCGCCGAAAGCCATTGGCGGGTAAAAATCCCAGTTGCCCCGGTTCCCCGGTGGCGGCCTGCAGCTGTATGCCCTGGTCCGGGTTTTCCCATTCGGTGCTCAGGCCGCGCACGATGGCCGAGGGCACATAGATGCGAGACGGCTGGCGTGTGATGTCGGGCGCAGGGACGTTGAACACGCCCAGCGAGTTGTTGGTCAGCCACCCGCCATCCAGGGGCATGCCGCGTTGTCGCAGCGTGACGGTGCTACTGCCGTCGCGTGGTGCGTAGGCACCGTCCACCGAAAGCGTGCCATGGTTGGGTGTTTCGATGAGGCCAAAAATGCCGTAGCCAATGCGGGCGCGGTGCGTGCGGTCAAAGGGCGCTGTGCCCAGCCGTGTTTCCAGGCGCAGGAAGCGCGGCAGGCCTTCGCGGTCGTAGGCCCGGGCTTCGGCGTCGTTCACCGGCTCGGGGGGCAGGTTCTCGATCACCCTGTCGACATAGGCGGGAGCGCTGGCCGGTGGCGCTGGCGCGTCCTGGGCCATTGCGCCGAGCAGGGGTGCCGCGAGACCCATTGCGGCGGCCAGGCGCCGGGGTGAGCGCCGCAAGCCCTCCCTCATGGGGTGAAGCTGGCGTCCAGCGGCAGACGGTTTCGTCCCCACTCGAGGTTGCCCTTCACGGTGAGCGGGAAGCGAATGGTGGGCGCTGATTTTCCGTCTTCCACCACCGGAACGATGGCAACAGCCCGTGTCTCGCCCGGCAGGATGGGCAGATCCGCGGGCGACATTTCGAAGCGCGCACCGGATGCATCGGTGCCGTTGACAAAGCCTTCCAGCCGCCCATGGGCATTGCCGCGGTTGCGCACGTCGACCACCGCGGTGGGCGTGCCATCCAGAGAGACGACCCGCGTGCCGACCGCTTCCAGCCGGGGCGCCGCGTCGCCAATGGCGGCATAGACGATCACTCCGATACGTCCCCCGACGGGAATATTCAGGCTGCCCTGCGCGCTGGTGGTATCGAGTCCTTCGAACATGAGCGCGAAGCGGCATTCGCGCGCGGGCGTGCCCGGCGGTGGGGTGATCTCGAAGCGGTAGCGGTAGCGTGCGCCAGGCTCGATCACCAGATTGCGACGCTCGATGGCCACCCATGGCCGGCAGCTGTCGGCTGCGAGTTCGTCGCTGAAGCTCACCGAGTTGTCGGCTTGCAGTGTCCAGTCGCTGGTGTAGACGCGGAAGTTGCCTTTCTGTTGCCCCACGTGCTGGATTTCCACCACTTGGCGCAGCGATTGGCCGGGCGTTGCCTGCACTTCAAAGCGGGGTGGGGTGATGTAGACGGCGAAGCCCTGCGCGTGCAGCACAAAGGGGGTGCATGCCAGGACAGCGGCCCACCCCCACTTCAGCAGCAGACGCGACGGCGGACGAAGCAGGGACAAGGGGTGCGCACAGAGCATGGAGATTCAGTCGACGTCGAGTTCGAAGTGGAAATTCAAACGCCGGCTGTTGGACAGCCAGTCGGCGTTCGAGCGCAAGCGCACCTGCCACTGGTCTTCGAGTGTGTTGCCGGGAATCGCACCCGCGAAAACCAGCGTGCGTTCACCGGAAATCAGGCGTCCCGCCTGAAGGCGTCCGTGCGTGGTCCAGACCGCCTCGATGGTGGAGGTCTGGTCCCGCTCCAGGACCATGTAGATGCGACCGGTGCGTCCGATCCAGTCGCGGGTGTCGATGCGGATGTTCACGCGCAGCCACGCTTCCATGCCGCCGGCAAACGGCTGCCCCGATCGGATGGGCAGCCATTGCATCTGCACGTTGGGCGGCACGGTGTGGCTCAGCGAATCGTTCAACCGGTGCGGGTTGGCGCAGGCCATGGACGTCATGAACCCAAGGAGCAACATCGCGGCCAGAAGCTTCGGCTGGATCATGGGCTGCTCAGCGTGTAGGTCACCGTGCCGGTGTACGTCCCTTGGGCACGCACGGCGCTGTTGGCGTAGGCGAAGCTGTGGCAATTCTCCACATAGGTGTTCCCCGGTACCGTGGCCAGCGTCTGGCTCCCCCCGGTAAAAGCGCCACCGGGAATCACATTGGGTGCACCGCTGCCCGGGGCAGAAGCTGTCCAGGAGATCTGGGTGATGGGGATCGTGTCACCCGTGGACAGGTTGGTGAGGTTGAGCGGGGAGACCACCGTCAGCATGGCGCTGGTGGCTCCGCTGTTGCGGCGGTAGCCTGCGCCGATCATGACCTGGCTGTCGGGCGAGGGGCAGGTGATGTTGCCGTCACCATACAGGCTGACGCTTTGGGTGCTGTCGCTGGTCATGGCCACCGGCGCGCCACCGATCAATTGCGCCGTCGTCAAACTGGCTTGCACGGTGTTGACAATGCCGCCCGTTCCCACGGCGCCGTTCAGCGTGCCGCTCGCGCCACTGAGTGTTCCATTGCCGACATGGAGGAACAGGCGTCGCGCCCCGGCGGTGAGCGTCAGCGACCAGGCATGGGCACCCGCCATCTCCCCCATGCAAAGCAACACCAGGCAAGCGGCAGCCCAGCGTCGGTGTGTGCTTGAACAGGGCGATCGCTTCATGGCGCCATTCTGTTGGGCATGCCTGCATTCGCACGCGCATCAAGGAGCGACAGCGGTGTAGGTCACTTGTGTCGTATAGGTGCCGGCGCCCACCGGAGCCGTGGCGCCTTGGTGGTTGTAGGAGTAGGTCCAGGTGCTGGAGCGATTGATGATCCGTCCCGTTGTCGGAGTCACCGCCGTCGCCGCTGCGCTGAAAGTGGGGTGGTTCAAGGTGCCCACGGACGCGACAGCGATGCGCGACAGGGGGATGGAGTCGGGGCCGGACGTCAATGCGGCGCCAGCCGAAGAGAAATTCACGTTGCCGATGTTGGCCATCAACTGAACAGGGACTGCGCCAGCGCCGGCGGAAGTGGCTGGGACGGTGCCGTCCACGCTGGTTTGCGCATCGGTCAACGCGAATTCCACGGTGTCGATGGTGGCGGTGTTCGACAGGATCGCGCCCGTGCCCACTTTCAGGGCGATGAAACCGGGAACGATCACCCGCAGGTTCAGGCGGGCATTGGCTGTGCCGGTGCCGGCAACCAGCTGAGATTCGGCCGAAGCCAGCATCGGGATGGCCAGGGCCACGGCCAGGGCAGAGGGGAGCAACAGAGCTTTTTTCACGGCGTTTCCTTCAGAAGGGTGCAAAAGTGTGGTCTGTGCACTTTTGGGTACGCGGTCCACGGGTTGATGATGGAGGAATGTTATGGAAGGCGACCTCCGTGGGCAATCCGTGGCCGAGGAAAAACGCACGCTTTTCAAGTACTTGCGCCGACATTGTTATTTGGTTGTTAAAAGTGTTGGATCCGCGCTGAAAATTTTGCTCAAGATTTTTGTGATGGTGCCGAGCTTGTACTTCTGTCTAACAAGTGCGACAGCGGCAATGCACTCCCGGACTTCACTTCGCCCAGCGAGAAGCTGGTGTGCAGATCCTTCACGTTGGGCAAATTGAGCAGCACCTCGCGGGCGAACTGGCTGAAGTGGTTCAGGTCACGGCTGACCACCTGCAGCTCGAAGGTGCCGGAGCCGCTGATGTAGTGGCAGGAGATCACTTCCGGAATGCCGCGAATGGCGTTTTCCATCGTGCGCGTGACCTCCCCGCTGTTGCGGTCGGCGTCCAACCGCACGAACGCGAACACCCCCAAACCAATTTTTTCGCGGTTGATCTCGGCCCGGTAGCCGGTGATGAAGCCCGCTTCTTCCAGTGCGCGCACCCGCCGCCAGCAAGGGGCGGCGGAGAGCCCCACGCGCTGTGCCAACTCGGCGTTGGTCAGGCGCCCGTCGTTTTGCAGTTCTTGCAGGATGGCGATGTCGAACTTATCAAGTGTTTCCATATGGCTCGATTTTAAGAATGATTCTTTCTTTTTATGGCTTTAATCAGGCATGAAACGCAAACACCTATCGGTTTCGTGGGCATACACTGTGCGCCACACTGGGTGCGTGCCCCTACCCCGCGCACGATCCGGTTTGTGGCCTGCCTAGGAGGCAGGCATCCAACCCACGGAGACAAGAACCATGAACGCACCGCTGCCCGAACACATTCGCCGCGCGCTGGAGACCGTCACGCTCGATGACAAGTACGCGCTGGACCAGGGCCGCGCCTTCATGAGCGGCATTCAGGCGCTGGTGAAGCTGCCCATGCTGCAGCGCCAGCGCGATGCCGTGGTGGGCAAGAACACGGCTGGATTCATCAGCGGTTACCGCGGATCGCCGCTCGGCGGCTACGACCAGTCGTTGCAAAAGGCAGCGTCTTACCTCAAGGCCCAGAACATCGTGTTCCAGCCTGGCGTGAACGAGGAGCTGGCCGCCACCGCCGTCTGGGGCACGCAGCAGCTGGGCTTCGCACCGCCGGGCACCAACCGGTTCGACGGCGTGTTCGGCATCTGGTACGGCAAGGGCCCCGGCGTGGACCGCTGTTCCGACGTGTTCAAACACGCCAACATGGCCGGCACCACGCCCTGGGGTGGCGTGATTGCGGTGGCGGGCGACGACCATGTGGCCAAGAGTTCGACCGCCGCGCACCAGAGCGACCACATCTTCAAGGCTTGCGGGCTACCAGTGTTCTTCCCGGCGTCGGTCCAGGAAATCCTCGACCTGGGTCTGCATGCCTTCGCCATGAGCCGTTTCAGCGGCGTGTGGGCCGGCATGAAGACCATTCAGGAGATCGTCGAGTCCAGCGCCACGGCCGAGATTGATGTGGACCGCGTGAAGATCGTGGTACCCGATTTCGACATGCCGCCCGGCGGCGTGCATATCCGCTGGCCCGACCATGCGCTGGACCAGGAGGCCCGCCTGTTCGACACCAAGTGGTATGCCGCCCTGGCCTACATCCGCGCCAACCGCCTCAACCACAATGTGATCGCCGGCCCGAACGACCGCTTTGGCCTGATCGCCAGTGGCAAGGCCTACAACGACACGCGCCAGGCCTTGCTGGACCTGGGCCTGGACGACGCCACCTGCCAGCGCATCGGCCTGCGCCTGCACAAGGTAGCGGTGGTCTGGCCGCTGGAGGCGCAGACGACGCGCGAATTCGCCACCGGCTTGCGCGAAATCCTGGTGGTGGAAGAGAAGCGCCAGGTCATCGAATACCAACTGAAGGAAGAGCTCTACAACTGGCGCCCGGACGTGCGGCCCAACGTGCTGGGCAAGTTCGACGAGGTGGAGGGCGACTTCAGCGGCGGCGAATGGTCCATGCCCAACCCCAGCGCACACACCTTGCTGCGTGCCAATGCCGACCTGTCGCCGGCCATCATTGCGCGCGCGATCGCGCGGCGCTTGAAGAAGCTGGGGCAGGTCCCTGAAGATGTCATGGCGCGCATCGACGCGCAACTGGCGATCCTCACCGCGCAAGAGCAGTCGATGCAGACCCTGCTCACGCAAGGTGTGGCGGGTGCGGAGCGCCAGCCCTGGTTCTGTTCGGGCTGTCCCCACAACACCAGCACCCGTGTGCCCGAAGGTTCGCGCGCGATGGCCGGCATTGGTTGCCACTTCATGACGATCTGGATGGACCGCGCCACCGTCGGTTTCACCCAGATGGGTGGCGAAGGCGTCCCCTGGATAGGTCAACAACCGTTCAGCCACGACCAGCACATGTTCGCGAATCTGGGCGATGGCACCTACTTCCACAGCGGCTTGCTGGCGGTGCGCCAGAGCATCGCCGCCGGCGTCAACATCACCTACAAGATTCTGTACAACGATGCGGTCGCCATGACCGGTGGCCAGCAAGTGGGCGAGCGGCCCGAGGGGCACAGCGTGGTGCAGATCGCGCAGAGCATGCGCGCCGAAGGGGCGGTGAAGATCACCATCGTCACCGACGAGCCCGAGAAATACGACAGCGTGAAGGGCCTGCCCGAGGGCATCGCGATCGTGCACCGCGACACGCTGGACGCGGTGCAAAAAGAGTTCCGCGAGATCAAGGGTACGACGGTCATCATCTACGACCAGACCTGCGCCACCGAAAAGCGCCGCCGCCGCAAGCGCGGCACGATGGTCGATCCGACCAAGCGCGTGGTCATCAACGAGCTGGTGTGCGAAGGCTGCGGCGATTGCGGCGTGCAATCGAACTGTTTGTCGGTCGAGCCGCTGGAGACCGAGTTCGGGCGCAAGCGCACCATCAACCAGAGCACCTGCAACAAGGACTACTCCTGCCTCAAGGGCTTCTGCCCGAGTTTCATCACCGTCGAAGGCGGGCAGCTGCGCAAGAAGGACAAGGGCGCAGCCCGGATGGAATGGACCGGTGGCAGCGTGCCCATGCCCGTGTTGCCCACCCTCGGCGCGGATGCCTGGGGCGTGATCGTCGCGGGCGTGGGGGGCACGGGCGTCATCACCATTGGCCAGTTGCTCGGCGTGGCCGCGCACTTGGAGGGCAAGGGCATCGTGACGCAGGACGCGGCAGGTCTGGCGCAAAAGGGCGGCGCGACCTGGAGCCATGTGCTGATCGGCGCGCGCCAGGATGACATCCGCACCACGCGCGTTTCCGCGGCATCGGCCGACCTGGTGCTGGGCTGCGATCCGATCGTGACCGCGCACAAGGAAACGTGGCAGCGCCTGCGCGCAGGACGCACGCATGTCGCGCTCAACACCCATGCGTCGCCCACGGCGGCGTTCGTGACGAATGCCAACTGGCAGAACCCGGCGCAGGAGTGTGTGAGCGCCCTGGTGCGCAGCCTGGGCGAGGAAGCCGTGGGCACCTTCGACGCGGAAACCGCTGCCACGCGCCTGATGGGCGACAGCCTGTACACGAACCCCATGATGCTGGGTTACGCGTGGCAAAAAGCTTGGCTGCCGCTGGGTCTGGATGCGCTGATGCGCGCCATGGAGCTCAATGCGGTCCAGGTGGAGAAGAACAAGGCGGCATTCGAGTGGGGCCGCCGCGCCGCCCACGATCCGCAAGCCATGGCGGCGCTGTGCCAGAAGGTGGCCGGTGGCAGCGAGCAGGTGATCCAGTTCAAGAAGCGCGATTCGCTCGACGCCCTGATCGCGCGCCGGGTCGAATTCCTGACGGACTACCAGAACGCGGCCTACGCCGCGCAGTACCGCACCTTCGTGGAGCGCGTGCGCGCGGTGGAAGAACCGCTGGGCAAGACCGCGTTGACCGAGGCGGTGGTGCGCTACCTCTTCAAGCTCATGGCCTACAAGGACGAGTACGAAGTGGCACGCCTGCACAGCGACCCGGCGTTCCATGCCCGCCTGGCAAGCCAGTTCGAAGGCGACTTCAAGCTCAGGCTGCATCTGGCGCCGCCGTTGATCGCGAAGAAGAACGAGCGCGGCGAACTGATCAAACAGCCTTTCGGTCCATTCATGTTCAAGGTGTTCAAGGTCATGGCGCGCTTCAAGGGGCTTCGCGGAACGGCGCTGGACATCTTTGGTCGCACCCAAGAGCGCCGCACCGAACGCGCCCTGATCGGCGAGTACCGGAGCGACATCGAGATGGTGCTGTCGGGTCTGAGCGCCGACAACCACGCGCTGGCGGTGGAGATCGCGGGCATTCCGGAGCAGATCCGGGGCTACGGCCATGTGAAGGAGCGCCACCTGGCCGCGGCGCGCAGCCGCCGCGACGGGCTGTTGCATCAGTGGCGCCAGCCCAAGGCTGCGCCTACCCTGGTACGGGCCGCCTGATCGGCCGAGTCACACCCCCGGCATACAATCCCCGGTTGAGCCTTGAGTGCCCGGCGGCGCGATCCGACGCCCCGGGCGCTTGGCATTGTTGTGATTTCCGAACCTGTTGGAGACCCCCGTGTTCATTTCCTCCGCCTATGCCCAAGCCGCCGCTGGCGGCGACACCCAATCCACCCTGTTGGGCATGCTGCCCTTGGTGCTGATGTTCGTGGTGCTGTATTTCGTGATGATCCGTCCCCAGCTCAAGCGCCAGAAGGAACACAAGGCGATGGTGTCGGCGCTGGCCAAGGGCGACGAAGTCGTCACCGCGGGTGGCTTCCTGGGCAAGGTCACCAAGATCGGTGAAATTTACGTGGGCGTGGAACTTGCCAGCGGCGTCGAAGTCCAGATGCAACGCTCCGCTGTCGTGCAAGTGCTGCCCAAGGGCACCATCAAGTAACACCCCTGCACGGGCCGGCTGACGCCAGCCCGCTCTCCCAAGGGGGGCGGCGTGAGCGGCCCGGCAAACCCGGTTCCGCCACGCCCTGGACATCACGCGCCGAGATCTCACCATGAACCGTTACCCGCTGTGGAAGTACGCGATCATCCTGATCGTTTTGCTCATCAGTGCGCTCTACGCGCTGCCCAACCTGTTCGGGGAGTCGCCGGCCGTGCAGGTGTCCGCAGCCCGGTCCTCGGTGCGCATCGACACAGCCACCGTCGCGCGCGTGGAACGGGCTCTGGCGGCACAAAGTCTCGAGAGTTCACGGATCCAGCTCGACGCCAACTCGGTCAAGGCCCGTTTCAACAGCACCGACGACCAGCTCAAGGCGCGCGATGCGTTGGAAAAGGCTTTCAACCCCGATCCCAGTGACCCCAGCCACGTGGTCGCGTTGAACCTGCTGCCCCGCACCCCGGGCTGGTTGGCCGCTTTGGGTGCCTCGCCCATGTACCTCGGGCTGGACCTGCGCGGCGGCGTGCACTTCATGCTGCAGGTGGACATGCAGGCCGCGCTCACCCGCCGTGCCGATGTGCTGGCCACGGACTTGCGCACCGCCCTGCGCGAAAAAGGCTTGCGCCACGGGGGCATCAACCGCAATGGCCAGACCATCGAACTGCGCGCCGGTGATGCCCAGACCCTGGGGGCCGTGAGCGATCTGATCCGCAATCAGTTCGCCGATTTGCAGGTCACCGAAACGGCCGACTTCCGCCTTCTGGGCACGATCAGCCCGGAAGCGGCACGGCGTGTGCAGGACCAGGCCCTCAAGCAGAACATCACGACCCTGCACAACCGGATCAACGAGCTGGGCGTGGCCGAGCCCGTCATCCAGCAACAGGGCGCCGACCGCATCGTGGTACAGCTGCCCGGCGTGCAGGACACCGCGAAGGCCAAGGACATTCTGGGCCGCACCGCCACCTTGGAAGTGCGGCTGGTGGACGAAAGCCTGGAAGCCCAGTCCGCGGCGAATGGCACCGCCCCCGTGCCATTTGGCGCCGAACGCTATCCCGAGCGGGGTGGCCGGTTCGTGGTGGTCAAGCGCGAGGTGCTGCTCACCGGCGAGAACCTGACCGATGCCCAGGCCGGCTTCGACAGCCAGACCCAGGAAGCGGCTGTGCACCTGACGCTGGACGCCAAGGGCGCGCGCGTGTTCCGCGACGTGACGCGCGAGAACGTGGGCAAGCGCATGGCCATCATCCTGTTCGAGAAGGGCCGTGGCGAAGTGGTGACCGCTCCGGTGATCCGCGGCGAAATTGGCGGCGGTCGGGTGCAGATCTCGGGCGCCATGACCACGGTCGAGGCCAACGACACCGCGCTGTTGCTGCGCGCCGGCTCGCTGGCCGCTCCCATGGAGATCATCGAAGAGCGCACCATCGGCCCGAGCCTGGGCGCCGAGAACATCACCAAGGGGTTCCGCAGCGTGCTGTGGGGCTTCATCGCGATCGTCGTTTTCATGTGCGTGTACTACGCGCTGTTCGGCGTGTTCTCCAGCATCGCCTTGGGCTTCAATGTGCTGTTGCTGGTGTCCTTGCTGTCCATGTTGCAGGCTACGTTGACCTTGCCCGGCATTGCTGCCATGGCGCTGGCGCTCGGCATGGCGATCGACTCCAACGTGCTGATCAACGAACGCGTGCGTGAGGAGTTGCGCCGGGGATCGTCACCACAGACAGCGATAAATACGGGCTACGACCACGCGTGGTCGACCATCCTGGATTCCAACGTTACCTCGTTGATCGCTGGCATTGCCTTGCTAATTTTTGGCTCCGGCCCGGTGCGCGGCTTTGCCGTGGTGCATTGCCTGGGTATCGTCACCAGCATGTTCTCGTCGGTGTTCTTCTCGCGCGGCGTGGTCAACCTCTGGTATGGCCGCCAGAAGAAGCTCAAGACCGTTTCCATCGGGACCGTCTGGCGTCCGGATGGTGCGCAGAGCCCCGCCGCCAAAGCCGACTGATCAGGACGACACGCCATGGAATTCTTCCGCCTCCGCCGCGACATCCCGTTCATGAAGAACGCGTTGGTGCTCAACGCGATCTCCTTCATCACCTTCCTCGCCGCCGTTTTCTTCCTGACCACGCGCGGCCTGCACCTGTCGGTCGAGTTCACGGGCGGCACTGTCATGGAGGTGGCCTACGAACAGCCGGCCGATCTGGAGTCGGTGCGCAAGGTCATCGAGTCGCTGGGCTATGCCGACGTGCCGGTGCAGAACTTTGGCACCTCGCGCGACGTGCTGTTGCGCCTGCCGGTGCAGGCCGGCAAGACCTCCAGCCAGCAGAGTGAAATCGTGCTGTCGGCGCTCAAGGCACAAAACCCGGCGGTGGAGCTGCGCCGCACCGAGTTCGTGGGCCCGCAAGTGGGCCAGGAACTGGTCACCAGCGGTCTTCTGGCACTGGGGCTGGTGATCGTGGGCATCATGATCTACCTCGCGCTTCGCTTCGAGTGGAAGTACGCGGTGTCCGCCATCGTCGCGAACCTGCACGACGTGGTCATCATCCTGGGCTTCTTCGCCTTCTTCCAGTGGGAGTTCTCGCTGGCGGTGCTGGCGGCCACCTTGGCGGTGCTGGGGTACTCGGTCAACGAGTCGGTCGTGATCTTCGACCGGATCCGCGAAACCTTCCGGCGCCAGCGCAAGATGAACACGCAGCAGGTGATCGACCACGCGATCACCTCCACCATCAGCCGCACCATCATCACCCACGGGTCCACGCAGGCCATGGTGCTGTCCATGCTGGTGTTCGGCGGACCGACGCTGTTCTATTTCTCTCTGGCCCTGACCATCGGCATTTGCTTTGGCATCTATTCGTCGGTGTTCGTGGGCGCTGCCATGGCCATGTGGCTGGGCATCAAGCGAGAGGATCTGATCAAGAGCGGTGCCAAGACCGAGGGTGACCCCGACGACCCGAACGCGGGCGCTGTCGTTTAAGCGCCCACCCGTTTCAGGGTGGGTGCGCTACCGGGCCTGGCGCCGGTAAGCCTTGGTGTCAACCGTGTCATACTGCACGCATTGTGTCGCCGCCCGATCCGCACGTTTCCTCTTTGGCCAAGCAGGCTCGTGAACTCTTCGTGGTTCACGTGGGCCGTGCCCTTCCCGAATTGGTCAAGTCTTGCGACACGCGGCTGACCTCCATCCTGGATCAGGCCGGCTCCGCGCGCGACATGCAGACGCGCCGCGATGCCTGGACGGGGTTCCAGAAAAACCAGACGACGTGGCTCAACCAAAGCCGCAAATCCTTGCAGCGCGCATTGCTGCCCCGCTTCTCCAACTCCGGCAGTCCCACGAGCGTTTCGGGCCAACTGGAACTGGTGGCCGAAGGCGCGATCGACGACCAGATCTTGGCTTCGCGCCTGGCCATGCAGGTGCTCGACAAGTCGTCCACCGAACTCAACGAACTGCGCCTGCGCATCCAGCATCTGGAAGGGCGGCTGGAGCTGCCACGTGGCGATGTGCTGTTGCCGGACGTGACCGCCCGCATCCTGGTCGACCAATGGCTCGACGCGCACATGACGCGCGAGGCCTGGGCACTGGTGCAGGACGCTCTCGCGCCGCTGCTGGCCAACAAGTTGCATGAAGGCTACAAGGCCGCCAACGAATTCCTGGTGTCCAGCGGCGTCATGAAGGAAATCGATCTGCAAGCCTTGGTCAAGCGGGTGCCGGGAAGTCGCAGCCCTCTGCCTGCCGTGCAGCGCGACGCATCGGCGGCACGTTCGACCTCGCCGGAGACCCATCCGAGCGACGGGAGCTGGGCTTCGGGCGTGGGATCGGTCCCGGGTGGTCCCTCCGGCCTGGGGAGCGATCTGGGCCGCATGAGCGCTCGCTCTTCGGCCATGGGCGTCCAGGACGAAACCCGGCTCCTGACGGGTACCTCTCCGCTGGCGCGTGCGCGCATGCGTGCCCAGGGCGTGGTCGGGCGGCTCAAGCGCCTGCTGATGGACAAGGTGGGCGGTGACTTCGAGGCCACCCAGGTCATGTCACCCTCGCCCCGCTTGCAACAAGCCATTCAATACCAGGCCGGGACTTCCGGTGCGGATGGCGGCCTGTACCTGTCGGGCGCCTCTGAAAACGGGGCCGTGTATGTGGGGGCGGCGCAGGTGGAGCGCGTGGCCACGTCGTTGCGGCAGCGCTCCAGCGAGCTCAAGCAGGCCGCCAGCACGGCCACCGAGAAGGCCACCATCGAAGTGGTGGCGCTGATGTTTCAGAGCATCCTGGCCGAAGAGCGCATCCCACCCAGTGTCCGGGTCTGGTTTGCGCGGCTGCAAATCCCCGTGCTGCGTGTCGCCCTGGCCGAGCCGGAGTTCTTCAGCGCCTTGCAGCATCCGGCGCGCCAATTGATCGATCGCATGGGTTCGTGCGTGATGGGGTTTGAATCGAATGTGGGCTCGGCGGCGCTGGAGGCCGAGATCAAACGCGTGGTGCAGGTGATCGAGCAGTACCCGGAAACCGGGCGGCGTGTGTTCCAGCTGGTGTTCGACGAGTTCCAGAAGTTCCTGTCCACCTACCTGAGCGAGCAAGGCAGCGCCAGCCGTTTCGTCAGCGTGGCGCAGCAGGTCGAGCAAAAGGAAACCCTGTCGGTGCAGTACACCATCGAGCTGCGCAAGTTGCTGGACGATGTGCCGGTGCGCGACGAGGTGCGCGATTTTCTGTTCAAGGTCTGGGTGGATGTGTTGGCGGTCGCCAGCGTGAAGCACGGACTTCGGCACGAGGAGACCAACGCCCTCAAGCAAGTGGCTTCCGATCTGTTGTGGGCTGCCAGCGCCAAGCCCAACCGGAACGACCGGGCGCGGGTGATCCAGCAACTGCCCAGCTTGCTCCAGCGCCTGCGCCAGGGCATGGGCCTGCTGGGTTTTCCGACCCTGTTGCAAGACCAGCACATCAAGTCGGTCAGCGACACGTTGGCCGATGCCTTCATGTCGCGCACCGAAGCGATTTCCCAGGAAAGCCTGGACAACTTGTCCGAGCGCCTGGCCAACCTGGAAGACTATCTGCCGGCCGATGGCATGGGCGATCTGGACCTGGACACCCAGAGCATCGAGATGATCACCGGGGTGGACGCCAGCAACATCGAGGTCATCAACCAGGGAGGCAGCCAACCCAACGAAGCCATGCGGGCGTGGGCGGTCGAACTGCAGATCGGCTCGTGGTTCGGCCTGGACCACAACGGCAAGCTCAACAGCGTGCAGCTGGCCTGGCGCAGTGAGCGCGGGCAGCTCTACCTGTTCGTGACCAATGGGGGGCGTTGCTTCCTGATCCAGTCCACGCGCGTGGCCTCCTACCTGCAGGCCGGGCTGTTGGTGCCCACCGAGGAAGAAGCGCTCACCGTGCGCGCCACGCGCGACGCCATGGCCAAGCTGGAGGCCAACCCCGAGCGCTTGTTGAACTAGGGCCTGTTCACCCTATTTTTCCAAGTGCGAACTCAGCCGCGGCCCTGCCGCTGCAGCAAGCCGCCGGGCAGGCGGCCCACATCGCCCTGTAGTTCGAGTTCGAGCAAGCGCACCTGTAGCTGGGCCGTGCTCAAACCCGTGCGGGCCTGCAGTGCATCGAGGCCGACCGGGTCGTGGCCCATGGCTTGCAGCAGCGCATCCTCACCGTGCGAGGTGTTGCTGTCGTGCTCCGCAGGCGGTTGCTCTTTCGACGGTGTCGTGAAGCGAAGATCTTCCAGGATGTCTTGCGCGGATTCGACCAGTTTGGCTCCCTGGCGGATCAGCGCGTGGCAGCCACGCGATTGGGGCGCGTGAATGGAGCCCGGAATCGCGAACACCTCACGACCTTGTTCGGCGGCCAGTCGAGCGGTGATCAGCGAGCCCGACTGCACCGCGGCCTCGACCACCAGGGTGCCCTGCGACAGGCCGGCGATGATGCGGTTGCGCCGGGGAAAGTTCTCGGGAAGTGGTGGCGTCCCCAGAAGGTATTCGCTCACGATCGCGCCTTGCCGGGCGATTCGGCGCGCCAGTTCGAGATGGCGCTTGGGGTAGACGCGGTCCAGTCCCGTGCCGACCACGGCCACGGTGGCGCTGCCCCCTTGCAACGCGCCTTCATGCGCGGCACCGTCGACACCCAGGGCCATGCCCGAGACCACGCAAACGCCGGCCTGGCTCAGCGCCTGGGCGAACTGCTGTGCGTTGGCCGCCCCCTGGTGGGTGGGATTGCGGCTGCCCACGATGGCCAATCGGCGCGCATGATGCAGCGCCTGAACGTCGCCCTGCACGTGCAACAGGAGGGGCGGATCGCTCATCTGAAGCAACTCGGGCGGATACAGCGGGTCTCCCAAGGTGAGCACGTGGCGCTGCGGGTCCTGCGCCACCCAGGTCAGCAAGGTGTCGAGGTGGTGCTGGAGGTCGGCGGGCTCGGTTTCGAGCGCGTGCGCCATCCGGGCGCCCACCACCGCCTGCCATGCCGATGGGGGTTGCGCGAAGATGGCATCGGGCAACCCGAAGGCCGCCAGCAGTTTGCGTGCGGACTCGGGGCCGACACCTGGCGTGAGCAGCAGGCGCAGCCAAGCCGCCAGCTCGTCGGGCTGGAGCATAAGGATGCGGGGGTCAGGGGTTGATGAAGCGGTCGCCGACCTTCACGCCATCGGTGATCTGCAGCACCAGGGCGTAGGAGACTTTGTCGAAGGTGCGGAAGACCATCATGAGGCCGTTGCGTTCGCCGGGAAGGCGCACTTGCGGGCGGGCGGGGTCGGTGGCATCGGTCAAGACACTGGTTTCGCGCTGGATGGCCAGCACATGGCCGCGTTCGATGCCATGTTCGCGGCCTCGATTGATCGTGACGACCTGGTTTTGGGCGGCGTAGCGCACGGCATTGCCATATACCGAGACGATCTGGCCGCTCTGCGCGGAATCGGGTGCGCGCGGCACGTAGTTGCTCAACTCGCGCTCGGGCTCGGGCAGCAGGCGGTCGCCAATGCGGATCTCTTCCTTCGCGGAGACGATGTCGATCGCGGCGGGAATGAGTTCGGTCGCGGTCTTGTCGTCGGCGGCGGGGCGTGTGGTTTCGCTGGAGATCAACTGGGACTTGCCCACGTATTGGGCTTCATAGCCCAGCACCTCGCCGGTGGTGGGATCCCTCAAAGGAACGGCGTTGCGGAACACGCGGTAGTCGATGGACTTGCCATCGACCACGCGCAGGGGTTCGCCTTGGGCACTGTCGCCATACAGTGCGCGCGCGTAAGCGCGGTCGCCGCGGGTGAGCAGAACACGGTTCTCCTGGGTGGCGACGATGCGCGGCGCGCGCGCGAACGTGGCTTCGTCCACGACCATGGGTTCGGTCAGGAACGGCGCGATGGCCTGCAGCGACACCGGCGGCACGGCGGAGTCGCCCAGGCTTTCGTAGCGGGTGCGCGGGGTGACGCGCACCGTGGCGGGGTCGCCGCTGCCAGCGGGCCGGGTGCTGAGCAGGGCGCGATCGCCCGATTTGACCAGGTACAGCACCTGGCCCGGGTAGATGCGGTGCGGGTTCTCGATGTCCTGGCGGTTCATGCCCCACAGCTCGGGCCAGCGCCACGGCGTCTTGAGGAAGATGCCGGAGATCGCCCACAAGGTGTCACCGCGCTTGATGGTGTAGCTGTCGGGAGCGTTGGGTGCCAGGGCGGACAGCGGGACACCCATTTGCGCTACCTGGTCGGCGGTGGCGCGCTGGGACGGTGTGATGGGGAAGTTCTGGGCTGCGGCGCCGCTGGCGATGAACGTTGCGAGCAGTGCGGCAGCGCAGGCCAAAGGACGCAACGGATGCAACTGGCGCAACGAACGGGATGGGATGGACAGGCTGTGGTGCATTCGCATGAAATGGGCCCCTGGGCGGTGATCGCTGGCGCTCAGACTGTGCCGTTCCGGGGGAACCCACAGCCGGTCGCCGACGGCGCTCGTGTCTTGACAAGTCGGTTTTGATTTTGCGCGCAAGCCTTTGATTAGGCAATGTTTCTGACTGGGCGTCTCACGGGCCGTCGCAAAAGTCGCGAAAATAGCGACACCGTTTTCCGCCTGTCCCCGATGCGCCGCCAGCCGTCGCCCGAGGACCGCGGATGTTCTGTCCGGACCGATCCCGAAACCCACGAACTTTCATGAACCCGCCGTCGATTCTGCCCATCCTGTGCTACCCCGATCCGCGCCTGTTCACAGTTGCCAAGCCCGTCGCGGCGGTGGACGAGCGCATCCGCCTGCTGATTGAACGCATGTTCGCCACCATGTACGACGCCAATGGCATCGGCCTGGCCGCGACGCAGGTCGATGTGCACGAGCGGGTCATCGTGATCGACGTCAGCGAGACGCGCGACCAGCCCATGGTGTTGATCAACCCCGTCATCGAGTGGGCCAGCCCCGAAACGCGCAAGGGCGAGGAAGGATGTTTGTCGGTGCCGGGAATTTATGACGGTGTGGAGCGATCTACCGCAGTGCGCGTGCGCGCGCTCGATGGCGAGGGCCAGGAACGCACGCTGGAAGCGCAGGGCATGCTGGCGGTCTGTGTCCAGCATGAGATGGACCATCTCCTGGGCAAGGTCTTCGTGGAGTACCTCTCGCCTCTGAAGCGGGACCGGATCAAGTCCAAGTTGGTCAAGGCACAACGTGAGGCATCGCGCACATGAAGACACACTCCCACTTGCGGCGGCTGACCTGCGGGTCCCTGCTGGCTGCCGTGCTGGCCTTGGCCAGTTGTTCGATCATGCCCGAGCGCGTTGCGCCAGGCACTTCGCGCGCCGAGATCGAATCCCGGCTCGGCCGACCGACCTCGGTCCACACACTGCCCGGCGGCACGCGCCTGCAGTATTCCGGCCAGCCTTCGGGGCAATGGGTGCACAACCTGGACCTAGGTCCGGACGGGCGCTTGTTGCGTTCGGTGCAGGTGCTGGACATCGACTGGATGCAGAAGAACATCGAGTTGGGCCGCTGGACGCGTGACGATGTGCTGCTCAACCTGGGCCGCCCGGCGCTGGTGGAGCGCGTGGCGCGGTTTGACGGTCAGGTCTGGACCTACCGCTTCAAGCAGATGGACTTCCCGCGCCTGGCGCACGTCCACCTGGATCCCGCGGGTGTCGTGCGCCAGCTCATGTTCACCGATGAATTGGTGGCCGACGATTCGGCACCTTATACCTGAGCCGACTTCCCCCAACGCCTGACCAGCACCTCATGAGAATCATCTTTGCCGGCACGCCGGAATTCGCGCGTGTTGCGCTGGAGCGCCTGCTCGCTGCCGGCTTCTCCGTGCCCTTGGTCCTGACCCAGCCGGACCGCCCGGCCGGACGCGGCATGAAGCTACAGGCCTCGCCGGTGAAGCAACTTGCTCTGGAGCACCACATCGCCGTGGCACAGCCGCGCAGCCTGCGCCTCGATGGCAAGTACCCGCAAGACGCGGCCGCCGCGCGCGATGCGATCCTGGCCGCGCAGGCCGACGCGATGGTGGTCGCGGCCTATGGCCTGATCCTGCCGCAATGGGTGCTGGATGCGCCCAGACTGGGGTGTTTGAATATCCATGCTTCGTTGCTGCCGCGCTGGCGCGGTGCCGCGCCGATCCACCGCGCCATCGAAGCCGGCGACGCACAGACGGGCGTGACCATCATGCAGATGGATGCCGGACTCGACACCGGCGACATGCTGCTCCTGGAGCGCCTGCCGATCCGTGACGACGACACCACCGGCGCGCTGCACGACCGCCTGGCCACACTGGGCGGGCGCCTGATTGTCGAGGCGCTGGAGATCGCCGCCTGCGGTGCTCTGCAGGCGCAGAAGCAACCCGCCGAAGGCGTGACCTACGCACACAAGATCGAGAAGGCCGAAGCGGCGCTCGACTGGAACGCGCCGGCCGCCACGCTCTCGCAGCGTGTGCGCGCTTTCAACCCTTTCCCGGGTGCGGCCACCGCGCTGGGGGGCGACGCCATCAAGGTCTGGGCCGCGCACGTCGACCCCGGCGCCACAGCCACGGGCGCACCCGGTGAGGTGCTGGCGGCCCATGCCGAGGGTATTCGCGTGGCGACGGGCGATGGTGTGCTGGTGCTCACCGAGCTGCAGCGGGCGGGTGGCAAGCGCCTGGGCGCGGCGGATTTCCTGCGCGGCTTCGCGCTGCAAGCAGGGCAGAGGCTTGAGATGGTCAACGTCGCGAAAGAAGAGGCGCATTGATGTTCCACCGCCGCGAGTACCGCGATCGTCCGGAGTACTGGGAGGGCGCGCGCGATCAGGTCTCGGTGGCCATGGGTATCGGCGCCTGGGGGCTGATGACCGGCGTGGCCATGGTGCAGTCGGGGCTGTCCGCGATGGAAGCGGTGTTGATGACGCTGATCGTCTACGCCGGCAGTGCCCAGCTCGCGGCCGTGCCGATGATCGCCGCGGGCGCTCCGCTGTGGGTGATTCTGGCGGCGGCCTTCTGCGTCAACCTGCGCTTCGTAGTGTTCTCCGCGCATCTGCGGCCCTATCTGATGCACCTGCCGCGCTGGGAGCGCCTGCTCAAGGGGTATGTGACGGGCGATCTGAGCTATGTGTTCTTCGCCAAGCGCTTTCCGCACCCCGGCGCCAACGCCGAAGAGCTGGAGCAGCAGCAGGCCTATCTCATGGGCAACTGTGCGGTGAACTACGTGGCCTGGATGGGCTCCAGCTTGATCGGCATCGCATTGGCCAATGCCATTCCGGTGGCCTGGGGCCTGGGCTTTGCAGGCATCCTGGCGCTGCTGGGGGTGATGTGTTCGCTGGCTTCGTCGAAGTTGCGCGTGGTGTCTGCTGGTGTCGCGGGCGCGGCAGCGGTGGCGGCCTGGGCCTTGCCGCTCAAGCTCAACATCCTGGTGGCAATCGCCAGTGCCGTGGCGATCTGTCTGGTGTTGGAGAAATTTCGTCCAGATGGGGCTAGGCCGGGGGCGCACCATGTTTGACGTCGACCCCTGGACCTTTCTCGCCATCGTGCTGCTGGGGTGCATCACGGTGATCACGCGCGGTTTCTTCTTCATCTCCAGCAAGCCCTGGAGCCTGCCGCACTGGGCCCAGCGCGGGCTGCAGTACGCCCCGATCGCCGCCCTGGCCGCGGTCATCGTGCCCGAGATCGTGATGAGCCAGGGCGAGCTCATCGGCACCTGGAAAGACGCGCGGCTGTTCGCCGCCGCTGCCGGCATGGCCTGGTTCTTCTGGAAGCGCAGCGTGCTCGGCACCATCGTGTGCGGCATGGTGGTCTACCTGCCGCTGCGGCTGGCCTTCGGCTGGTGAGGGACTGCGCCTAGGAGCCTGCGCGGCAGAAGGGTCATCGGCTGCAACGCTCGACAAACCGGTCTCTTCAGGTACTACCGCCTGCGCCCAGGGGCCCACCCTGGGCTTGTCAGCAGCACCTGACGATCCTCGGTTTTCGAGCGTTTCGCTTCGATGCCTTCTGCCGCGCAGGCTCCTAGCGGTGCCATTGTTTTTCGTACGCCCATTGCGCATAGCGGGCGTGCGCCTGTGCCTTGTCCACCAGCGCGTCGTTGCGGCCGGGGTGGTCCTGCAGTGAACCGTTGGTGTAGCGCATGAGCCGCGCGGGGCTGTCGGGCTGCAGCACCGCCACCTCCGAGCCCTCCATGTAGGCCTGGATCTTGTCGAACTGCAGGATCGCGCGGCCGGGTCGCGCGCGTTGCGCGGGGTCGCTCAGGTCGCGCCCGGTCAAGGGGTGCTCGCCGCTCAGACCCATCAAGGAGATCAGCGTGGGTGCCAAGTCGATCTGGCTGGCCGCGGTGCGGATGCGCTCGGGCGTTTTCACCGCGCCGCCCAGGATCAACCCGGGAATGTGGAAGCGTTCGATCGGTATGACCGATGGCCCGTACACGCGCGAGTTGTGGTCGGCCACCACCAGGAACAGCGTGTTGTCCCAGTAGGCGGATCGTCTGGCTTTCTCGAAGAAGCGCCCGAGCGCGTGGTCGGCGTACTTCACCGCGTTGTTCACGGTGTTCTTCGGTTGCTCGTACAGATCAAAACCGCCGTCCGGGAATTCGAACGGCGCGTGGTTGGACGAAGAGAACACCAGCGCGAAGAAGGGCTTGTCGGCCGGTTGTTGGCTGAATTGCCGGTGCGCCACCTCGAACAGGTCGCCGTCGGACGCGCCCCAGGTGCCGATGAAAGCGTCGGCCGGAATGTCCTTCTGCTCGATGACGCGGTCGAAACCGTTGCCCATGAAGTAGCTGCGCATGTTGTCGAAGTGCGATTCACCGCCGTAGTAGAACGTGGACCCGTAGCCCTTCGCTTTGAGAAAACTGGCCAGCGTGAAGAAGTCGCGCTGCGATTTCGCCAGCTTCACCGTGCTCACCGCCGAGGTCGGCGGGAAGCCGGCCACCACCGCTTCGATGCCGCGCACCGAGCGCGTGCCGGTGGCGTACAGGTTGTCGAACCAGATGCCCTGCTCGCCCAACCGGTCCAGGTTCGGGGTGAGTGGCAAGCCGCCCAGGCGGCCGACGAATTCCGCGCCCAGGCTTTCTTCGAGCACGATCACCAGGTTGAGTGGCCGCGCCCGCGGGTGCAGGCTGGTTTGCAGGTGGCGCAGGGGCGAGGCCGGGTCGGTAAAGGCACTCGCGGGCAGGCCGGTTTCGCGCCGCACAGTCTCGATCACGTGGGCCTCGGGCATCTCGGCGTAGGTGATGCCACCTTCTTCGGCCTTGCGCGATTGGTAGAGGGCATACGCCACCGTGTACAGCGAACCCAGCGGGAGTTCGTTGACGAGGTGGTCGGTGGTGAGGGCCGCGCTGGCGGGGTTGGCCGGGCGGTGCCCCAACGCGCCGCGTGCGCACAGCGCCAGCGCGAAGAACAGCAACACCGACAGCGGCACAGCTTGCCAGAGGCGGATGGGTGACGGCTGGCGGGTCGGGCGGCTCAGCCGGACGTATGCCCACGCCAGCGCGGGCAGCAGCACGGCCGCGGCCAGCAGATGGGGCCAGAAATCCTTGACCAGCGTGCCACCCACTTCCTTGACGTACCCCAGATACTCCACGAACAAGTAGTTGGGCCGGCTGTCGTATTGCACGATGAAGGCCGGGGTGGACAACTCCATGAAGGCGGTGAGCAACAGGACGAAAGCGCCATACCCGCGCAGCACCGTCGACCACATGTGCTGGGTGGCGCGCGTGGTGGCCATCCAGGGCGTGAGCGCGGCGGGAAACGCCCAGACCATGCCGATCAGCACCGCGTCGAAGCGCAGGCCCTCAAACCACACGTGGGACCAGGCGTGTGCCTGCGAAATGCGATCGGCCTGCCAGACCGCCAGGCCCAGCCGCGAGAGCCACAGCACCGCGAGCATGCCGGCCATGGGCATCAGCAGGGGGCGCAGCACCACCCACGCGTTCTGGAGGAAAGGGCCCGGGTGCTGTGTTGGCGCTTGCGGGGCACGTCCCAGGGGGCAGGTCTTCGGAATGGCCCGCGCGGGCTCCAGACCGGTCTTCATGAGGCGCCAGCCCGCCAGGGACACCGACGCGCAGATCAGCAGCGTCCAAAGCGTGTGGCTTGGAAAGTGCGCGCCACGCAGCGTCTGCACCGCTCCCGCCAGCAAGCCGGTGCACAACGCGGCGGCCAGCCAGCGCAAGCCCACCACGCGGTGGCGCCGCATGCCGGCGGGCGCGTCCAGCCACGGCAGGCACAGCGCGACGAAGGCAAACCCGCTGGACGCATGGCCGCCCGGAAAGCAGCGGCCGGGGCCACTGTCGGCCACGCCCCAGGCCCAGTGCGACACCCATCGGGCGCTGCCGCCAAAACCGTGCAAGTCCCACGGGCAGCTCGTGAGGCTGTGGTTCTTGACGAGGTTGACGGCCAGCAACGACAAGCTCACGAGCAGGACCACGGCGCCGCGTTCGCGCCGGGGCATCGCCAGTCCGGGCCACAGCGCCCACGCGCACAACGCCACCCACGCCACGGTCATGGCCTGTCGCAGGCCGTCGTGCAGCACGCGCGAGAGCAGCCAGTGGTCTTTCAGGACGAAGCCCTCCGGCATGCCGATGCGCTGCATCACCACCATGTCCAGTGGGGTGGTATCCCACAGCAGGGTGAACGCCAGCAGGCCGAGCAGCCAGAGCGCGGGAGCGGCGAGCGGCGGGAAAACCGCTCCGCGCGGAGGAGACAGTGCGTGCATGGCGCGGCACTGTGGGTGGCGCAGGTTAAAAGGACCTTAAGGTGCTTCTAAGGCGCGGTTCGATAATGGGCCGTCTCGGCAGACCAGCCCCAACCCAACACCGTTTCAGCATGCGCGCTCTCGTGGTGGAAGACGACCCCGGCATTGCCAGCGGCCTGCAGGCCTCGCTGCGGCAGGCGGGCTACGCGGTGGACACCTGTGCCACGCTGGACAGCGCCTGGCTCGCCCTGTCCGTGGAGCCTTTCGACGTGATGCTGCTCGACCTCGGCCTGCCCGATGGCGAAGGCCTGGACCTGCTGGCCCGCCTGCGCCGCCGGCCCGCACCCGTGGCAGGGCGTGAGCGTCTGCCCCGCGCCGACATGCCGGTGCTGATCATGACCGCGCGCGACGGCGTGAGCGACCGCATCAGCGGGCTGGACAGTGGCGCGGACGACTACATCGTCAAACCCTTCGACGCCAACGAACTGCTGGCCCGCCTGCGCGCCATGCTGCGCCGCGCCGGGGGGCGCAGCAACCCGGTGATCGAGCATGGCGATCTGGTGATCGACCCGGCCTCCCACACCGTGCGCCGTGCCGGCGAAACCGTGGTGCTCGGCGGCAAGGAGTTCGCCCTGTTGCTGGCGCTGTTGCAGGCGCGGCCCCAGGTGCTGTCCAAGGCCCGGCTGGAGTCGGCGCTGTACGGGTTCGGCGAAGGCCTGGAAAGCAATGCGATCGAAGTCCACATCCACCACCTGCGCCGCAAGCTGGGCGAGTCCCTGATCAAGACCGTGCGTGGCGTGGGCTACTTCGTGCCGCAAGAAGCGCCGGTGCGATGAACGGCATCTCCGCGCCCACCCCCGTGCGCACGCTGCGGCGCTACCTGCTGGGCTGGACGCTCGGGGTCCTGGGGGTCGTGTGGGTGGCGTTGATCGCCTTCACCTGGCCCACCGTGTACCGCGAGGCGCGCCAGTTCTCCGACGGCCAGATGACGGCCGTGGCCAAACTCTGGTTGACCGCCGCACCGTACCACGTGGGCCCCCCGAGCACCGCGGACGCGCCCGACCTGCGCCATGAGTTCCTGCAGGACGTGGCCGTGATGGCGTGGGACGATGGCCGTCTCGTCGCCGATACCCACGACATGGCCCGTGGCCTGGATCCGGCGGCCGTGCCGCTGCAGGGCTTCTCGACCGCGACGGTGAAGGCCGCCGGGCTCGTGCCCCAATGGCGTACCTACTCCGCCCAGATCACGCAAGACGGCCACGTGCGGCGCGTGATCGTGTTCATGGACTTGCAGCAGCGCTACGGACTGAGCAAGGACATCGCGGCGCATGTCGCGCTGCCGGCCCTGCTGGTGCTGCCTCTGGTCGCGCTGCTCCTGTGGTGGGCGGTCCGCCGGGGCCTGCGGCCCCTGGATGCCCTTTCCCGCGAGGTGGCCGCGCTCGACGGTTTCGCCGGACAGCGCCTGGACACGCAGCACCGCCACCGCGAGTTCGCCAGCACCGTGGCCGCCATCAACGGCTTGGTCGACACGCTGCAGACGCGTGCACAGCGCGAGCGGGAATTCGCTTCCGACGTGGCGCACGAATTGCGCACGCCGTTGGCTGCATTGGCACTGCAAGCCAGCGCCGCGCAGCACGACCCCTCGCGCGAACGCCTGGCGCAACTTGAGCAGGAATCGCTGCGCGCGGGCCGCATCCTCAACCAGTTGCTCGAGCTCGCGCGCGCGAACCGCAGCGCGGTCAGCGGCGAGGGTGCGCTGGTGCAAGGGCGGGTGGCGCTCGGTGAACTGGCGGCACGCCTGGTTGCCGCGCACGCGCCGGCGGCCTACGACAGCGGCCATGAACTCGCGCTGCAGCAGCCCGACGGCGAACCGGTGCTGGTGCGGGGGCAACCGATGCTGGTCGAACTCGCGCTGCGCAACCTGATCGAGAACGCCTTGCGCCACACGCCCGGTGGCACGCAGGTGGAGGTGGCCGTGTGGCGCACGCCGCAGGCGCACGGCGTGTCGGTGAGCGACGACGGCCAGCGCGCGCACGCCGCCAGCCCAGCCGCCGAACACGGTGGCCTGGGGCTGGGCCTGCGCCTGGTCGAGCGCATCGCCGAGCAGGTGGGCGCGCAACTGGTGCGCGACCGGGGCGAAGCACCGATGACGACGCGCTTCACGCTGCGCTGGCCCACGGCAGCGGACGCATAAGGTTCGTTTAACGTCGGTTGCGCACAGTGCGGCGGCCGGCATGTGCTGGCATTCGGATGCCGGCTATGCCGTTTTCTTTGCCTTCTGCGTTTTCACGTTTTCATTTCCCGTCTTCACGCGTATCCGCACCCGCCACCGCGGCGACGCGCGCGGGCTCGGGTACGGCGGTGTGGGGCCTTGCGCTGTGGCTGGCCACCGTGGGCAACCTGCCGATGTGGCAGCGCATCGACACACTCGGCGGTTCGCCCACGCATCGGCTGGCGCTGATCCTGGGGCTGGGCGCCTTGCTCACCGGCGCCACCGCCGTGCTGCTCGCGCTGCTGTCCTGGCCGCGCGTATTCCGGCCGGTGGCCAGCGCGCTGCTGCTGGTGGCCGCGTTCAACACGCACTTCATGTGGCAGTACGGCGTGGTGATCGATCCGACCATGCTGGCCAACGTGCTGCACACCGATGCGCGCGAGGTGCGCGACCTGCTGTCCTGGTCCTTGCCGGGCACGGTGCTGCTGGTGGCCGGTGCACCACTGTGGACGCTGTGGCGCAAGCCCGTGGCGCTGCGCCGTGCCGGGTCCCAGCTGGGGCGCAACCTGGTCGGCGCGTTGATGGCGTTTGCGCTGCTGGTGCTCGCGGCACTGCTGAGCTACCAGGGTCTGGCCTCGCTCATGCGCAACCACAAGGACCTGCGCTACATGGCCAACCCGCTCAACACCGTCTACGCCGGCGCGCGGCTCGCGGTGGAGCAGTTGCCGCGCCAGGTGCGCCCGCTGCTGCCGGTGGGCGAAGATGCCCATCTCGGCGCGAGTTATGCCCAGCAAGCGCGGCCACCGCTGTTCGTGCTCGTGATCGGCGAAACCGCGCGCGCGCAGAACTTCGGCCTCAACGGCTACGCGCGCAACACCACGCCGGCGCTGGCGCGCTGGCAGGCACAGGGTGACCTGGTGAACTTTGGTGCCGTGAGTTCGTGCGGCACCAACACACAGGCGTCGCTGCCTTGCATCTTTTCGCCGCTCACGCGTGTGCAAGGCGGCAACCAACCCGCCGAACACGAGAACCTGCTCGACGTGCTGCAGCGTGCCGGCCTGGCCGTGCTGTGGATGGACAACCAGTCCGGCTGCAAAGGCGTGTGCGACCGCGTGCCGCATGCCTTCGCGAACGACCACCCGGTGCCCGGCCTGTGCAAGGGCAGCGGGTGCCAGGACGGTGCCCTGCTCGACGGCCTGGACCAACGCATTGCCGCTTTGGACCCGCAGCGCCGCGCGCGCGGCGTGGTGGTGGTGCTGCACCTGATGGGCAGCCATGGCCCGGCCTATGCGCACCGCGCACCTCCCGAGCGCAAACCGTTTCTGCCCGAATGCACCAGCGTCACGCTCTCCGATTGCCCGCACGAGCAACTGGTCAACGCGTACGACAACTCGATCGCCTACACCGACCACTTCCTCGACCAGACCTTGCAATGGCTCAAGGCCCGCGCGGACAGCGGCAGCGAGGACACCGGCCTGCTCTACGTGTCCGACCACGGCGAATCGCTGGGCGAGAACGGCCTGTACTTGCATGGTGTGCCCTATGCCCTCGCGCCCGAGCAGCAGACCCATGTGCCGATGGTGGCGTGGTTCTCGCGCGGTCTGCAGCGGCGCACGGGCCTGTTGCCCGGGTGCCTGCGCGAACGGGCTGAGCAGCCGATCTCGCACGACCACATCTTCCATTCGGTGCTGGGCCTGATGGACGTGCAGACCCGCGCCCACCAGCTCGCGCTGGATGCGTTGGCACCGTGCGGCGGCGTATCGCAGGCGGGGGCGCAGGCCACGCCCACGGCAACGGGCTGAGCGGCGTTTCCTACAATGCGGGCTTCCTTTTGCCGACCGAACGCCCACCATGTCCTTCATCCGTTTCTCCGACCTTTGTTCCAGTGGCCAAGCCAAGGGCCAGCGCGTGTTCATCCGCGCCGACCTCAACGTGCCGCAGGACGACGCCGGCCGCATCACCGAAGACACGCGCATCCGCGCCAGCATTCCTGCGATCCAGATGGCGCTGGACGCCGGCGCTGCGGTGATGGTCACCAGCCACCTGGGGCGTCCTACCGAAGGCGCCTTCAAGCCTGAAGATTCCCTGGCCCCCGTGGCCGCGCGCCTGGGCGAGTTGATGGACCGCCCGGTGCGCCTGGTGGCCCACTGGGTCGACGGCGACTTCTCGGTTGCCCCCGGCGAGGTCGTGCTGCTGGAGAACTGCCGCCTCAACGTGGGCGAGAAGAAGAACAGCCCCGAACTGGCGAAGAAGCTGGGCGCGCTGTGCGACATCTTCGTGCACGATGCCTTCGGCACCGCGCACCGCGCCGAAGGCACGACCTACGGCATCGCCGAGACCGCACCCATCGCCAGCGCCGGCCCGCTGCTGGCCGCCGAGATGGATGCCATCGCCAAGGCCCTGGAAGCGCCCGGGCGCCCCCTGGTAGCCATCGTCGCGGGCAGCAAGGTCAGCACCAAGCTCACCATCCTCAAGAGCCTGGCGAACAACGTGGACAACCTGATCGTTGGCGGCGGCATCGCCAACACCTTCATGCTGGCCGCCGGCCTGAAGATCGGCAAAAGCCTCGCCGAGCCCGATCTGCTGGGAGAAGCCAAGGCCGTGATCGACGCGATGAAGGCGCGCGGCGCGGAAGTGCCGATCCCCACCGACGTGGTGACCGCCAAGACCTTTGCCGCCGACGCGCCGGCCACGGTGAAGAAGGCCACCGACGTGGCCGAGGACGACCTGATCCTGGACATCGGCCCCGAGACCGCGGCCAGGCTCGCCGCGCAGCTCATGCAGGCCGGCACGATCGTGTGGAACGGCCCAGTGGGCGTGTTTGAGTTCGCGGCGTTCGAAGGCGGCACCAAGGCGATCGCGCAAGCCATCGCGAAGAGCAGCGCCTTCAGCATCGCCGGTGGTGGCGACACGCTGGCGGCCATCGCCAAGTACGGCATCGAGAAGGACGTGGGCTATATCTCCACCGGCGGTGGCGCGTTCCTCGAAGTGCTGGAGGGCAAGACGCTGCCGGCTTTCGAAGTGCTGGCGCGCCGCGCCAACGGTTGAGAATTCGATCAGCGCGGCGCGCGCGTGGGAATGCGCGTCACCACGACCGCGCCGATCAGGCCCGCCACCAGCAGCCCACCGAGCAGCCAGGGTCGCTCGCGAAAGCCCCAGGCCGACAGGCCCACCATCACCACCATGGAGGCGATGGCGATGGTCTTGGTCCGTCGCGTGAGGCTGCGGTGCGTTTCCCAATCGCGCACCATGGGGCCGAGGTAGCGGTGTTGCAAAAGCCAGCCGTGCAGACGCGGCGAGGCCTTGGCGTAGCAGGCGGCGGCGAGCAGCACGAAGGGCGTGGTGGGCAGGCCGGGCAGCACCACGCCGAGCAGCCCCAGGGCCAGCGAGACCGTGCCGGCCAGCCAGAGCAGCCAGCGCACGGCGCGGGACGACGCGGGCGTGGAAGAAGCCATTCAGGGCATCGAAGGCTGGCCGTCGGCGCGCACCTCGTACACGCCGAGCTTGCGGTGCAGCGGTGACTCGTCGGCCACGAACAGGAAGGTGGGCACACTGGCCGAGGCGTTGGTGAGCGTGGTGGCGGTGTAGCCGGGGATGCAGCAGGTGTCGGCCTCCACCAGGTCGAAGCCTTGCGCGTCGGTGGCCACGCGCGCCGCGCCTTCGATCGCGTGGTAGACCACGGCCGGCGAACGCGCGGGCAGTTGCAAGGCCTGGCCAGGGCGCAGCATCAGCGCATGAAAACCCAGCACGTTCTCCACGTCGTCGCCGGTCTCGGGATTCACGTAGGTCACTTGCACGGCGTCGATGTCGGGACGGTCGCTTGCCAGGGATTCCAGCGCGGCCTTGGCATCGGCCCAGGGGTAGCGCAGCATGGGGTAGCGCCGGCCGCTGCGGCCGAACACCGGCGTGGGCACGATGCCGCCGCGCGCGTAGGCGCGATCACCCTGGCCGGGCTTCACGTCCTGCCGCGTGCCGTTGAGGTGGTAGCTCACCTCCAGGTAGTAGGCCAGCGGCAGGTCGAGCACGTCGAGCCAGACCACCGGTTCTTTGCCGTCGTGGCCGTGTTCGTGCCACAGGCCGGTAGGGGTGAGGATCAGGTCGCCGCGCGCCATCGGGCAGCGCTCACCGTCCACGGTGGTCCACGCGCCCTCGCCTTCCACCACCATGCGCACCGCGTTGGGCGTGTGGCGGTGGCTCGGCGCCCACTCGCCCGGCAGCAGCAGCTGCATGCCCAGGTACATGGCGGCGCTGGCCTGCATCTTCTCCAGCGTGTGGCCCGGATTGGCCAGCACCAGCACGCGGCGCTCGGCCTTCTCGATCGGCGTGAGTTCGCCGGCTTTCAGCAGCAGCGGCTTGATGGACCGGTAGGCCCAGTGCGTGGCACGCGTCTGGCGCGTGGGAACCGTGGGTGGCAGCACCCCGCGCAGACTGGGCCACAGCGGCACCAAGTTGAGCGCGCGCAACTCGGCGACGTAGTTGGCGGGCAGGTCTTCGAGTCGTCCGAGATCGTGCATGGGGTCTCCTGGCCCTGCGCGGGAGGTGGGGACGGCGTCCCGCGCAGGCTGGACCCATTCTAGGAGGGGTCTGCGGCGAACGCTGTCGCGCGCGCCGTGGGGCCGGTTTGCCCAAGCGCAGATTTCCGATGTTCGTCTCGGCGCTCTCGCTGGCGCCTTTTCGCATCGGTGGATGCGGGAGGCGGTGATGTCGATGCTCAGCCACTGATGTGCGCGGCCACGGCCGCGGCGACCGCTTCGTCGCGCAGCAAGCGGGTGTGCCCGAGGCCGCTGGTCTCGATCAGGCGTGCGCTGGTGATGGCGTCGCGGTAGGCCAACGCATCTGCGAAGCGGTTGATGCGGTCCTCGCGGTCGTGAACGATCAGCGTGGGCAGCGCCACGCGCGGCCCGACCGCCGCCGGTTCGAACTGGCGCATCAGGATGCCTTCGCGCGCCTCCACCCGCTGCTGCAACCGCGCGCGTGTGCCTTCGCTCAGCCCGAACACCTTGGCGAACAGCTGCGTGTATTCGTGCGGCGAGGCCGGTGGCGCCAGCAGCACGAGGCGTTCCACTGGCAGGCCGCGCGCGGCCGCGTATGCCAGGCCGTTGGCGGTCAAGGAGTGCGCGACCACGCCGCGCACCGTGTGGTCCTGCTGGCGCAGGCGTGCGATGAGGTATTCGATGGCGCGCGCGAACTGGGGCAGGTTGCTGGTGCTGCCCTCGCTGCGGCCGTGCGCGGGTAGGTCCACCAGCAGCGGTCGCAGGCCTTGCCGCATGAGCGCCTCGGCCAGCGGCAGCATCTGCGACGCATGGCCGCCCCAACCGTGCAGCAAAACCACCAGGGGCTGGTGCGGGCCGGGCGGCGGTTGGTAGAGCGTGAGGCTGGCGTCTTCAAAAGACCAGGCTTCGGTGTGCCACGTGGACAACGCGGGCTGCGAACGGTGCAGCCACTTCGGCGGCAGCGGCGTGCCAAACAGGCGCAGCGCGCCACGCACCGCAAGCGCGGGCCACACGCGTTCGGACAGGCCGAGGGCCCAGCGCAGCCAGCGGGTGCCCGGCACGGATTGGTAATAGGCGGAAGCGGTTTGCAGAGAGCGGGTGTTCATGGCGTAGCCCAGGGGGGTGTTTAAATAGCACAATCGTGCGAAATTGAGATAAAAAAAGACTCAACGTTGGTAGGTGGCGACCAGACGGTCCCAGGTGGCCTGCGCGCGGTCCGCGGCGCGGGGGTCGCGCAGGAAGCGCACGTCGTGCACCAGGCCGATGGCCAGGCTGCAGATCTCCCCCACCAACTGGTCCGGGTCGGTGTCGGGCTGGAGATGGGTCGCCTCGATGGCCTGTTGCACGGTGCGCCGCAGCGCCGCGCGCCAGCGCGTGACCTCGCCCAGCAACAGGTCGCGCAATTCGCCTTCGCGGTCGTCCAGCTCGAACGCGCCTGCCGTGTAGAGGCAGCCGGTGTGCGCTTCCACGTCGCGCAGGCGCACCAGCCAGCGCCGCACGATCTCGCTCAGCCGGGGCAGGCCCTTGGGCGCCTGCATGGCGGGTACGAACACGTCGGCCAGGAAGCGCCGGCCGAACTCCTCGATCACGGCCTTCTGCAAGGCCTCGCGCGAGCCGACGCGCGAGAACACCCCGCTCTTGGAGACGCCGATGCGGTCGGCCACCGCCTGCAGGGTGATGGCCTCCAGGCCGTCGGAGGCGGCCAGGTCCAGCGCCGCGCCCACGATGGCGGCGCGCGTCATTTCACTTTTCTGGGTCCGGGCGTCCATGGGGCTTGATTTTGGCACGATTGTGCGAAATTGCAAATCGAAAGGTGCCCCGTGTCGTCTTGGCGTTGGGAGGGCTGGTCGCTATGATCGCTGCGGCCCACGCACCTCACCGGCCGCGCCTCCCATGGAAACACCCGCTCCACCGCCGCTGTCTCCCGAGTTTCTGGCCTTGATGGACCAGGGCGTGTCCGTCATCGTCAGCAGTTGCGATGACCAGCTCGTGCCCAGTGTCATGCGCGCGGTGGGCAGTCGGGTCGAGGACCAAGGCCGCCGCATCACGGTCTATCTGAGCCGCAGCCAATCGGCGCAGCTGTTGCGCGACGTGGCCCGCAGCGGGCGCCTGGCCGTGGTGTTCAGCCAACCCAGCAGCCACAAAACCGTGCAATTCAAGACGCAGCGCGCCCGGTTGCGGGAGGCGCGCGCCGACGAGGCGCCGGTGCTGCAGCGCTATTTGCAGGGCATGGAACGCGAGTTGACCCTGATCGGTCTGGGCCCGGTCTACGCACGCGCCATGCTGGCTCACCGCTTGGAGGATCTGGTGGCGATCGAGTTCGAGCCCGACCAGGCCTTTGACCAGACGCCGGGCCCCAAGGCGGGTCGTCCCCTTCAAGGGTGAGCATGAAGAGCGCCAAGCTGGACGAAGTGCGACCCTGCCTGGAAGGGGCCATTCCCGCCATCATGGCCACCAGCGCGGTCGACGGCACGCCCAACGTGGCCTACCTCTCGCAGGTGTACTACGTGGACCCGCAGCACGTCGCGCTGTCGTTCCAGTTTTTCAACAAGACGCGCCAGAACCTGCTGGCGAACCCGCGCTCCACGCTGCTGGTGCTCAACCCGATCAACGCGGTGTTCTACCGCCTGCATTTGCGCTACCTGCGCACCGAGACCGAGGGCGCGGTGTTCGAGAGCATGAAGGCGCAGCTTGCTGGCATTGCCTCGCACACCGGCATGGCCGATGTGTTTCGCCTGCTCGGCTCCGACATCCACGAGGTGATCGAGGTCGAACGCTTGCCGCAGGCGCCTTTGAGCGAGCCTTTGCCGGTGCGGCGGTCGCGCCCGCATGCCTTGGCCGCGCTGCGCCGCGCGAGCGTGCGCCTGTCGGCGGCGTGCAGCCTGGGCGCTTTGCTCCATGCCGCGCTGGACGCGTTGGAGCACGAGCTGGCCATGCACCATGCGATGCTGCTCATTCTCGATCCGGCCACGCAACGCCTCTACACCGTGGCCAGCCGAGGCTATGCCACCTCGGGCGTGGGATCGGAGATCGCCATGGGCGACGGCGTGATCGGCGTGGCCGCGCGCGAGCGCACGCCGGTGCGCATCATGCACATGGCCAGCGCCTACCTCTACAGCCGCGCCATGCGCGACAGCCTGGTGAGCGAAGGCAGTGGTCCTGCGGGCACCGACATTCCCTACCCGGGCCTGCCCGAGCCGCGCAGCCAGATGGCGGTGCCCTTGCTGTCGGCCGACCGTGTCATCGGCGTGCTCTTCGTCGAGGGCCGCGAGGACATGCAGTTCGGCTTCGAAGAGGAGGACGTGCTGGTCGCTTTGGGCGGCCAGCTCGGCGCGGCGATCGATCTGATGCAGGAGGCCGAAGACGCTTGCGAAGACGAACGCGCCGCCGCGCCAGCGAACGCCGCCGCCACGGCCACGCCTCAGCCCGCGGGGCCGGCGCTGCACGTGCGCCACTACCGCAGCAACGACAGCATCTTCGTCAACCACAGCTACCTGATCAAGGGCGTGGCCGGCGCGATTCTGTGGAAGTTGCTGCAGGACCGGGAGCGCAACGGCCGCCACGAGTTCACCAACCGCGAACTGCGCCTGGACGCGTCGCTGCGCCTGCCCGACGTGGCCGACAACCTGGAGGCGCGCCTGTGGCTGCTGCACCGGCGGTTGGCCGAGCAGTGCCCGCAGCTGCGCATCCAGAAGACCGGGCGCGGCTGCTTCCGCTTCGAAGCACTGGGTCCGGTTCAGCTGGAGGACGTGGCCGCTTAGGCCGTCATCAAGCCGGACGCGATCGGGAGCGCCAGGCCGCGCGCGAGCTGGACCCAATCGGCCTGTGGCAGCAGGCCCCGCGCGGCGTCCACCATGCCTTGGAACGCCGGTGGGGGGGCGCTGGCGCGCATGCCCTGCATCATCTCCAGCCGCTCGGGGGCGTTGAGGTTCGGCAGCATCCAGCGCGTGACCAGCGCCATGTGCTCAGGCGTCACGGCGGCCACCAGGGCGTCGTGGATCGCGATCAGTTCCTCGTCGCTGTAGGCCGCCCAGAGCGCCGGGTTGTGCACCGTCTCTTCGATGTGCATGTGCTGCAGGTTGTCGGCCACGAATCGGGCCATGCCGAGGTAGAGCGCGTACAGTGCCGCCTCGCGCTCGCGGGTGTCGCCCTGCGCCAGGGCCTGCGTCACGCTGCGCAGGTGGGCGATGTGGTGTTCGTGCTCCACGTGCTCGCCAGCGATGCGGCTTGCCACACCGGGGCAGCGCGCGTCCAGCGCGGGATGTACGAAGCCATTTTCATGCTGGAGGTGGCCTTCGAACAGGCCGAGCAGCGCCAGCGTCTGCTGTGCCGTGTGCGCGACGCCCGCCGGGTTCGCCGGGTCGGTGCGGCCGATCGCGGTGAGCGTGTCGACCATGAAGGCGCGCAAGGCCTTGTGGATGCCGGCATACAGGTTGAAGCGGCCCTGGCCGGTGCGGGCGGTGGCGACCACTTGGGCCAATTCGAGAAGGTGGGATTGCATGTGGATTCCTTGTGCGGGCCGGGCCCGCCTTTTCGGGTGTGACCGTGGCACCCCATGCGCCACGAATCATGGCATGCAGTCTAGGAATGGCCGTCGCCGTGCGCTGCTAAATAGCGCTTAAAGGAACCCTAAAAAAACCTTAACGCAAAAGATGCGCGGCTTTCAGTCGATGCCGCGCACGCGGCCGCGCAATTGCTTGACGCTGGAGCGAGAGGCCTTGCCTTCGAGCCGCCGCTGGGTCGAACCGTAGGTGGGCTTGGTGGCCTTGCGCGACTTGGGCACGGTGGCCACGCTGTCCACCAGCGCTTGCAGGCGTTCCAGCGCTTCGGCCTTGTTCTGCTCCAGGCTGCGGCTGGTCTGTGCCTTGATCACCACCACGCCTTCGGTTGTGATGCGCTGGTCGCTCAGCGCGAGCAGGCGCGCCTTCACCGCCTCGGGCAGCGAAGACGCATGAACCGCAAAACGCAGGTGTACCGCGTTGGACACCTTGTTGACGTTCTGCCCGCCCGCGCCCTGGGCGCGGATGGCGGTGAACTCCACCTCGGCGGGATCGATGGCGATGGGCATCGGCGCAGTGTGCCACGGGGGGCTGCATGGTTCGACCGTGCGGGGGCGCAGTCACCCCATGCGCCTCGGGTGGATTGCCGCACCGGGATAATCGCCCGATGGCAAGCAAACAGCGTGTGGTGGTGGGATTGAGCGGAGGCGTGGACTCCGCGGTGAGTGCGTATCTGCTCAAGCAGCAGGGCCACGAAGTCATCGGCATCTTCATGAAGAACTGGGAGGACGACGACGACGGCGAGTACTGCTCCACGCGCCAGGATTTCCTGGACGCCGCGAGCGTGGCCGACGTCTTGGGCATCGAGATCGAGCACGTGAACTTCGCCGCCGAATACAAGGACCGCGTGTTCGCCGAGTTCCTGCGCGAATACCAGGCCGGGCGCACGCCGAACCCGGACGTCCTCTGCAACGCCGAAATCAAGTTCAAGGCCTTTCTCGACCACGCCATGCGCCTGGGCGCCGAGAAAATCGCCACGGGCCACTACGCCCGTGTGCGCGAACGCGGGGGCCGGTTCGAGTTGCTCAAGGGCAAGGACCCCTTGAAAGACCAGAGCTACTTCCTGCACCGGCTCAACCAGGCGCAACTGAGCAAGACCCTGTTTCCTGTGGGCGAGTTGCCCAAGACCGAGGTGCGCCGCTTGGCCGCCGAGATCGCGCTGCCCAATGCGAAGAAGAAGGACAGCACCGGCATCTGCTTCATCGGCGAGCGGCCCTTCCGCGATTTCCTCAACCGCTACATCGCGAAAGAGCCGGGGCCGATCAAGGATGCGAAAGGCCGCGTGCTCGGCCAGCACGTGGGATTGAGCTTCTACACGCTGGGTCAACGCCAGGGCCTGGGCATTGGCGGCGTGCGCGAGAAAGGCGCGCAAAAGGGTGGCAACGACCACGCGCCCTGGTTCGTGGCGCGCAAGGACATCGAGAAGAACACGTTGTGGGTGGTCCAGGGCCACGATCACCCCTGGTTGCTGTCGCCCCGCTTGCGGGCGCAGGATGCGAGCTGGGTGTCGGGCCAGGCGCCGGCACCGGCCGACATCGCCGCCAAGACGCGGTACCGCCAGGCCGACGCGGCCTGCCATTTCGAAGCCCATGGCCAGACCGACTTCGCACTCGCGTTCCGCGAACCGCAGTGGGCGGTGACGCCGGGCCAGAGTGCGGTGCTGTACGACGGCGACGTGTGCCTGGGTGGCGGCGTGATCACTTCGGGTACGGGTTGAGCATTACACGAACGCCTGGCCGTCGTTCGCCGGGCGTTGCACCGCATGCCGTGCGGTGCGCAGAGGCTGCGCGAGCAAGGCCCTGTGCTGCGCCAACGCGGCCTGGACTGTGCGGCGGGCATAGGGGTGCACCACCGGCTTGCTCAGGAAGCGGAAGATCTGCGCCTCGTTGATCAGGCGGATGAGCAGCGTGGGGTCTCGTTCGGCACTCAACGCCACCGGCACGGCATGGGGCTGGCGGCTTTTGAGTGCATGGATCAGCTCGAGCGTGGACGCGCTGCCGATCTGGGGCTCAACCACGAGCACGGCCACGGCGTGGCGCGCCAACAAGGCATCGGCTTCGCCGGGACTGCGTGCCCAGTACAACCGCGTCTGTGCATCCAGGCATGCGCGAACCTGCGACTCGATCGCCGGGTCGGGGTCCAGCAAGACCACCGCCTCTTCTTCCCGGATCGACCCACCACCGGCTCCCTCAGGTTCGATCAGCGGCACACTGCGCGCCACCGCCGCGGCGTAGTCCACCGTGTCCAGCAACTGGGGCGCGTCCCACGGCTTGGGCAAGAGCCGGAACACCTCGCTGGCGTTGACCGCGTCCACCACCTCGGCGAAATCCGGTGGCTCGGCGAGCATCAAGCGCATCGTGTTGGGCGATTCGATGCGCGCCCACTGCAGCAACTCGGTGCCGAGCATCTGCGGCATGCGCAGATCGCTGATAACGACCTCGAAATCATCGCAGCGCAAGCGCGCGCGTCCTTCGCGTGCATCGGTGGTGCAGGAGACCTCGAACGACGCGTCCAGAAGCCATTGGAGTGCCCGCAGCACCTCGGGCTCGTCGTCCACGCAGAGCACGCGCGGTTTTCTCACGCTGTCCCACCTCATGCGCCGGGCCCCAGTGTCTGGGTTTGCTCTTCCTGGCTGGCTCGAATTGCTTCGGTTTGCACCGATTCCAGGAAATTCAATGCGCATGATTGGAAATGGAGCAGGGACATGTCGATCATTCCGACGATGGCGTAATGGCCCGCGGTGAAATGGTGGGTTGATTTGAATGGAATGGCCACCGCGAATTCCTTGAGTTCGATGGGGAGCAGGTGTACACGGGCAATAGCATCGGAATCGAAGGCGTGAAAGCCGTGCTCGCCCGATCGGCCGTTGACCAGGGGCGCATGGTAGGCAGAGGGTGGCATTGCATACATACCGCGCAAGTAGTATTTGGGAGGAAATTGGGGCTGTGGATCCCTTGCAATGCAGTCGGGGGTATTGGCGGTGATGAAATCCTGAAAATACTGCCGCGGTGGTATGGCCGAATGGATGGCGTGCTTCGAACAATGGCGATTTCTCGGGGGGGCGGCGTTGTGCGGATGGATTTGCCCGATGCCTGCGCTTCTGAGGAATTTGCGGTTGCAATTGAGACGGGGAGGCATGCCATGTTTGTGCGGAACACGACGCCATTGAATTGGCTGTCGCAATTCATGTCCGGGTTGCGTGGTCGATCCCGAGCGGCGGCCGGGGCCGAGTCCCGGCGGCTTGCGCCAGAGCGCGCGCGTTTGTTGATGGCGGTCGCGGCGTACTTGCGCCAACCCCTGGAGGTTTCGGGCCAGGCCCGCGATGATCCGCTGCGCCAAGCTGAGCGGGCGACGGGCGGGCCGGCCTGGCCTCAGATGCGGGCGTCCTTGAGTTCCGTGGGCGACCGGATCGACGCATTGGGGCTCATCGCCAGTCTGGACTCGGGTGCTCTCCAGCCCGGTCTGGTCGATTTTTCCGTGCAATCCCTGCTGGACCATGTCGATGAGGTGTTCGGCCCCTTGGCGACGGGCAAGCGGTTGCGCTGGGATGTGACGCCGTCCATCGCCAAGGTCCGCAGCAACCCGGTGCTGCTCGAACGCATGTTGAGCCACTTGGTGGACAACGCGATCCGCTTCACCGCCAGCGGTGGGGTGGTGGTGGCCAGCCGACACAGTGGTGCCAGTCTGTTGCTGCAGGTCTGGGACACGGGCCCGGGCATCGATCCGATGTGCCACGAACGCGTTTTCGAGGCGTTCTTCCGCGATGCTCCCGAGGCCGACCGCGGAGCAGGGCTGGGGCTTCCGATCGTGAAGAGCGGCGCGCGGGTGCTGGGCATCGGTGTCGCACTGCGGTCCGTGCCAGGCAGGGGTTCGTGTTTTTCCCTGCGCGTGCCTCTGGCGCAGGCGCGCCGCCACAACCCGGCGCCGGCCGCGCTATTGATGGTTCTCTGATTGCCGCGTCAGCGTGGCGCGATGCCGGTCGTTACCGACGCATCGACGAACACCATGGACAGCGGATGGCGCTGGCCCGCCAGATGGTCTTCCATGCAACGCAGCACCAGCGGGCTGCGCAGGCGCTCGGCGCTGTCGCGGATTTCGTCGGGGGTCAACCAGAGCGTGCGCACGATGCCGGCGTCCAGCGTGCGGCCCGGCACCGTTTCGCCGAGTTCGCCACAGTAGGCGAAGCGCAGATAGGTGATGTCTTCATCGGGCTGCGCGCCCCGGCCCTTGCGCTGTGTGCGCGACAGGTACACGCCCAACAACGCCGTGGGCGTGAAACGGTGGGTCGTTTCTTCCAGCGTTTCGCGAACCACGCCGTCCAGCAGGCTTTCTCCAGGATCCAGATGGCCCGCCGGGTTGTTCAGGCGCAAGCCTTCGGAGGTGTGTTCCTCGACCAGCAGAAATCGCCCGTCCCGCTCGATCACGGCTGCGACGGTGACATTGGGTTTCCATCGGGCTTGCATGGCGGGCATTATGGGCGTTCCATAAAAGCTGACAAAAGGCTTTCAGCCTGCCGCTTTCAGTTATCCTCGCCCGGATTTGTCTTTCGAAATCGAGTGAGGAGACTTCCATGCAGATAGGCGTACCCGCTGAGACCACAGCGGGCGAGACCCGGGTGGCCGTGACCCCGGAGACGGTGAAGAAAGTCGTGGCGCAAGGCCACAGCGTGCGCGTGCAGTCGGGCGCGGGCGTGGCCGCCAGCGTGACCGACGAGGCCTTTGTGGCCGCCGGTGCCGAGATCACCGATGCGGCCGGCGCGCTGGGTTGTGACCTGGTGCTCAAGGTGCGCGCGCCCAGCGATGGCGAGCTGGCTTTGATGAAGCCGGGCGCGACCGTGGTCGGCATGCTCAACCCCTTCGATGCCGCCGGCCTGCAACGCATGGCCAGCGCGGGCCTCACCGCCTTCGCACTCGAAGCCGCGCCGCGCACCACGCGCGCACAAAGCATGGACGTGCTCTCCTCGCAAGCCAACATCGCCGGCTACAAGGCCGTCATGCTGGCCGCGCACCACTACCAGCGCTTCTTTCCCATGCTCATGACGGCGGCGGGCACGGTCAAGGCCGCGCGCGTGGTCATCCTCGGCGTGGGTGTGGCCGGTCTTCAAGCGATTGCCACGGCCAAGCGCCTGGGCGCGGTGATCGAAGCGTCCGACGTGCGCCCCAGCGTGAAGGAGCAGGTCGAGTCCTTGGGCGGCAAGTTCATCGACGTGCCGTACGAGACCGCCGAAGAGAAGGAAGCGGCCGAAGGCGTGGGTGGCTACGCGCGCCCGATGCCGCCGAGCTGGCTGGAGCGCCAGAAGGTGGAAGTGGCCAAGCGCGTGGCGCTGGCCGACGTGGTGATCTCCACCGCGCTGATCCCTGGGCGCGCCGCGCCGGTGCTGATCACCGAAGAGATGGTCAAGGCGATGAAGCCGGGCAGTGTGATCGTGGACATTGCCGCGGGCAAGGGTGCCGACGGTGTGGGCGGCAACTGCCCGTTGAGCGAGGCGGACAAGACCGTGGTGAAACACGGTGTGACCATCGTGGGCGAGACCAACCTGGCGGCGATGGTGGGTGCCGATGCGTCGGCGCTGTATGCGCGCAACGTGCTCGATTTCCTCAAGCTCGTGCTGCCCAAAGATGCGACGGCGGTGCAGGTGCCGATGGACGACGACATCGTCGCCGCCTGCCTGATGACCCAAAACGGTGAAGTGAAACGCAAATGAACCGAGTAATGCTGCGCGCGAAACTGCATCGCGCAACCGTGACCGAAGCCGACCTCCATTACGAAGGTTCTTGCGGGATCGACGAAGACCTGCTGGACGCCGCCGACATGCGCGAGTTCGAGAAGATCGAGCTCTACAACGTCAACAACGGCGAGCGCTTCTCCACCTACATCATCAAAGCCGCGCGCGGCTCGGGCGCGATTTCGCTCAACGGCGCGGCCGCGCGCAAGGCGCACGTGGGCGATTTGCTGATCATTTGCACCTACGCGCCGGTCGCCGACGACGTCGTGCCGCATTGGAAGCCCCGGGTGGTGTTGCTCGGCGAGGGCAACCGCATCTCCGAAATCAAGAAAGTCTGACGCGAGGCACTGACATGGAAGCCGTATCCCCCACCATCCTCAACCTCATCATCTTCGTGCTGGCGATCTACGTGGGTTACCACGTGGTGTGGAACGTCACGCCCGCACTGCACACACCGCTGATGGCCGTGACCAACGCCATCTCGGCCATCGTGATCGTGGGTGCCATGCTGGCCGCAGCGCTCACCGAGACGCAGCTGGGCAAGACCATGGGCGTGCTCGCCGTGGCGCTGGCTGCCGTCAACGTCTTCGGTGGCTTCCTCGTCACCCGGCGCATGCTGGAGATGTTCAAGAAGAAAGAACGCAAGGCACCGGCCGCTGAAGGGGCTGCGAAATGAGCATGAACCTCGTCACGCTGCTGTACCTCATCGCCAGCGTCTGCTTCATCCAGGCCTTGAAGGGCCTGTCGCACCCCACCACCTCGATCCGGGGCAACGTCTTCGGCATGACCGGCATGGCGATTGCCGTGCTGACCACGGGCGGCCTGATCTTCACCCTGGCCGAGCAGATGCAGGTCAACGCCGCGCAAGGCCTGGGCTGGGTGCTCGGTGGCCTGGTGGTCGGTGGCGGTGTGGGCGCCGTCATGGCCAAGCGGGTGGAGATGACCAAGATGCCCGAGCTGGTCGCCTTCATGCACAGCATGATCGGCCTGGCCGCTGTCTGCATCGCGGTGGCCGTGGTGGCCGAACCCTGGGCCTTTGGCATCGTTGCAGAAGGTGCGCCGATTCCCGGTGGCAACCGCATCGAACTCGCCTTGGGCGCCTTCATCGGCGCGGTCACCTTCTCGGGCTCGGTCATCGCCTTCGGCAAGCTCTCGGGCAAGTACAAGTTCCGCCTGTTCCAGGGCGCACCGGTGACCTTCCCCGGCCAGCACAAGCTCAACCTGTTGCTGGGCCTGGCGGTGGTGTTCTTCTGCTTCGGCTTCTGGCACTCGCAGAGCTGGATCGACATCGTGCTGGTGATCGCGCTGGGCTTCATCCTGGGCGTGCTCATCATCATCCCGATCGGTGGCGCGGACATGCCGGTGGTGGTCTCCATGCTCAACAGCTACTCGGGCTGGGCGGCAGCGGGCATCGGCTTCAGCCTGAACAACAGCATGCTGATCATTGCCGGCTCGCTGGTGGGCAGCTCCGGTGCGATCCTGAGCTACATCATGTGCAAGGCCATGAACCGCTCGTTCTTCAACGTGATCCTGGGCGGCTTCGGCGGCGACACCGCTGCTGCGGGCGGTGCCAAGGCCGAGGCGCGCCCGGTCAAGAGCGGCAGCGCGGACGACGCGGCCTTCGTGCTCGGCAACGCCGAGACGGTGGTGATCGTGCCGGGCTACGGCCTGGCGGTGGCCCGCGCGCAGCACGCGGTGAAGGAACTGGCGCACAAGCTCACCGAGAAGGGCATCACGGTGAAGTACGCGATCCACCCGGTGGCCGGGCGCATGCCGGGGCACATGAACGTGCTGCTGGCCGAGGCCGAGGTGCCGTACGACCAGGTGTTCGAAATGGAAGACATCAACGGCGAGTTCGGGCAGGCCGACGTGGCGATCATTCTGGGGGCCAACGACGTGGTGAACCCTGCTGCTTTGCAGAAGGGCAGTCCGATCTATGGCATGCCGATCCTGGAGGCGTACAAGGCCAAGACGGTGATCGTGAACAAGCGCTCGATGGCCGCGGGCTATGCGGGCCTGGACAACGAGCTGTTCTACATGGACAAGACCATGATGGTCTTCGGCGATGCGAAGAAGGTCGTCGAGGACATGACCAAGGCCATCGAGTAAGACCAGGACCCCACACCGACGGTATGTGCAGAAGGGCTCGTGGCAACACCAGCCCTTCTGTTTTTGTAGCGATGATGTGGCTGGGAACTTGCCCCGAGCGGTGGCAGTCAGAACCGCGTAAGGGAAAAACACGAGGACCGACGTAAAACTTCCCAAAGACAATGCGCCATTCGTGCATGGACAAGAATGAGGAGCTTCCGAATGACCGAATCAACGGCCGATCGTCCCTGGTTGAGCGCCTATCCTGCTGGCGTGCCCGCCGACATCGATGTGGCGCAATACCCCTCGCTGGTGCATCTGATGGAAGAAAGCTTCCAGAAGCATGCCGGCCGCACCGCCTACAGCTTCATGGGCAAGGACGTCACCTTCGAGCAGACCGATACGCGTTCACAAGCCCTGGCGGCCTACCTGCAGGGACTGGGTCTGGTCAAAGGCGACCGCGTGGCCATCATGATGCCCAACGTGCCCCAGTACCCGGTCGCGGTGGCGGGCATCCTGCGCGCAGGCTTCGTGGTGGTCAACGTCAATCCGCTCTACACGGCGCGCGAACTCGAGCACCAGCTCAAGGACTCGGGCGCCAAGGCGATCGTCATCATCGAGAACTTTGCACACACGCTGGAGCAGTGCATGGCCCATACGCCGGTCAAGCATGTGGTGCTCGCCGCCATGGGGGATCAACTGGGGCTGCTCAAAGGCGCGCTGGTGAACTACGTGGTGCGCAATGTCAAGAAGATGGTGCCGGCCTTCAACCTGCCGCAGGCGGTGCGTTTCAACGATGCGCTTGCCAAGGGTGCGCGCGGCAACTTCAAGCGGCCCGAGATCAAGCCCGACGACATGGCATTGCTGCAGTACACCGGCGGCACCACGGGCGTGAGCAAGGGCGCAGTGCTGCAACACCGCAACGTGATCGCCAACGTGCTGCAGTCCGAGGCCTGGAACGACCCGGTGATGAAGACCGTGCCCACCGGTGAGCAACCCACCAGCGTGTGTGCCCTGCCGCTGTACCACATCTTCGCTTTCACGGTGAACATGATGCTGTCCATGCGCACTGGCGGAAAGACGATTCTGATCCCCAACCCGCGCGACCTGCCGGCGGTGCTCAAGGAACTCTCCAAGCAAACCTTTCACAGCTTTCCCGCCGTCAATACCTTGTTCAACGGCCTGGCCAACCACCCCGACTTCAACACCGTGGACTGGAGCCACCTCAAGGTGTCGGTGGGCGGCGGCATGGCGGTGCAGGGCGCGGTCGCCAAGCTGTGGCTGGAGAAGACCGGTTGTCCGATCTGCGAAGGCTACGGGCTGAGTGAAACCAGTCCGTCGGCCAGTTGCAATCCGACCACCAACAAGGAATACACCGGCACCATCGGCGTTCCCCTGCCCAATACCTTCATGAAATGCCTGGACGATGACGGCAACGAGGTGCCGCTGGGGCAACCGGGCGAGATCGCCATCAAGGGTCCGCAGGTCATGGCGGGCTACTGGCAGCGCCCCGACGAAACGGCCAAGGTCATGACCGCCGATGGCTATTTCAAGTCCGGCGACATCGGCGTCATGGACGCGCGCGGGTACTTCAAGATCGTGGACCGCAAGAAGGACATGGTGCTGGTCAGCGGTTTCAACGTGTATCCCAACGAGGTGGAAGACGTGGTGGCCCAACTGCCCGGCGTGCTGGAGTGCGCGGTCGTGGGCGTGCCGGACGACAAGTCGGGCGAGGCGGTCAAGCTGGTGATCGTGAAGAAGGACCCGAGCTTGACCGAGGCCCAGGTGCGTGAGTTCTGCAAAGCCAATCTCACCGGCTACAAGCAACCCAAGGTGGTGGAGTTTCGCACCGAGCTGCCCAAGACGCCGGTGGGCAAGATCTTGCGGCGAGAATTACGGTGACCCCCCTGCGCCGCTGACGCGGCTTCCCCCCTCTGTAGCGCGCCTTCGGCGCTTCGAAGGGGGACGGCATCTTGGGCCGGCGCAGCCGTCCCAAGATGCCTCTGGGTTCGGGCACGCTCGCCGGAGAGGGAGCGGCAGCTCGTGTTGACGCAGCCGTCCCGTGGTGCCTCTGGTTAGCGTTTTTCATGCGTCGCGGTCGTGCTTCGGCCGCCTTTTCTTTTTATCTTTGGAACCGCAATCCGTGACCCCTATCGCCATCGTCAGTGCCCTGCACGAAGAACTCGCCGCCGTGCTCGATCTCATGCCCGACGAACAGCAACAGACCGTGGGGGGGCGCACGTTCTGGCGCGGCCATCTGCATGGGCAGGACGTGGTCGCGGTGCTCTCGGGCATTGGCAAGGTGGCCGCCGCCACGACGGCCACGGCGCTGATTGAGCGCTTCGGTGTGCGGCGCATCGTGTTCACAGGTGTGGCGGGTGGCCTGGCATCTGGTGTGCGGGTGGGCGACGTGGTGGTGGCGCAGCGCTTTCTGCAGCACGACATGGACGCATCGCCGCTGTTTCCCCGGCACGAGGTGCCCGGGTATGGCCGCGCCCACTTCGATGCCGACGCTGCCATGACCGGGGTGTTGCGGCGAGTCAGCGAAGATGTGCTGCGCGATCTCCCATCGCAACTTGAACCCGGCGTGCGCGACGAGTTTCATCTGCAGGCGCCGCGCTGCCACCAGGGCCTGCTCATCAGTGGCGATCGCTTTGTTTCCACCACGGGGGAGAGCGAAGCCCTGCGCCAGACCCTGCCCGACGCTTTGGCCGTGGAAATGGAAGGCGCGGCGTTCGCCCAGGTGTGCCACGACTACGGTGTGCCGCTGGCCGTGGTGCGCACCATCTCCGACCGTGCCGACGACGACGCCCATGTGGACTTTCCGCGCTTCCTGCGCGAGGTGGCGAGTCGCTACAGCGCGGCGATCGTCGGAGCTCTGCTGAAAACCTAAAAGCGCGGGGTGGTCAGCGTAACCAGCCGCGCTTGCGGAAGTACAGCATCGGCAAGACCGCCGACAGCACCATCAGGACGAGCGCCATCGGGTAGCCGAAGTGCCATTTCAACTCGGGCATGAAGTCGAAGTTCATGCCATAGCTGCTCGCCACCAGCGTGGGTGGCAGCAAGGACACGCTGGCCACCGAGAAGATCTTGATGATCTTGTTCTGGTTGATGTTGATGAAACCGACGGTCGCATCCATCAGGAAGTTGATCTTGTCGAACAGGAACGCGGTGTGGCTGTCGAGCGAGTCCAGGTCGCGCAGAATCTGGCGTGCGTCCTCGAACTGCTCCGCGCTCAGCAGACGGCTGCGCATCATGAAGCTCACGGCGCGGCGCGTGTCCATCACGTTGCGGCGGATACGCCCCGACATGTCCTCGTGGCGCGCGATCGACGACAAGGCCTCGCTCAGCAGATTGTCCGACGCGTTGCTGTTGAGCACCTGTTTGCTCACGGTCTCGATGTCGTCGTAGATGTCTTCGAGCGTGTCGGCGCAGTACTCGGCATCGGCGTCGAACAGCATCAGCAGGACGTCCTTGGCATCCTCGATCAAACCCGGCATACGGCGCGCGCGCATGCGCAGCAGGCGAAATACCGGCACGTCTTCGTCGTGGATGGAGAACAGCACACCCTGGCTCTTGAGCGTTTCGTTGTGCTCGTTCAGGATGAAGGCCACGCGCACCGCGCGCGGGTCTTCGTCGTCGTCGATCAAGAAGTCGCTGCGCACATGCAGCTCGCCGTTGTCTTCCTCAAAGAAGCGGGCGGATTCCTCGATGTCTTCGTCCATCGCATCTTCGGGGATCGACAGCCCGAAATGCTGTTTGACCCAACGGCGTTCTTCAGGTGTGGGGTCTTCCAGGTCGACCCAGATCGGCTTGAACCGCGCCAGTTCTTCGAGCGACTCGATCTCTTCCTGGAAGAGGCGGCCATTGGCCAAGGTGAATACGTTGAGCATGCGGTGCTCCCTGCGGTTTCATGCGGTCTTGCAAAGGGTCGAGGCCGGCGCTGCGGGCCTCGGAGGCGGTTGAGGTGCTGCTTTCAGCCTACCGCTTGCCCTGTCCAGGCCGCTGCAGGCAGCGCTCAGACGGTCGCGGGGGAGGCTGAAAGCACACAACTGGGAGGTGTGCTTTCCATGCGTCTTTCCAGGGGAGTGAAACTGGCTGGGATTATGGCACCGGGCCGCCGGAGGCAAGGGCTTCGGCGGCGCCAAAAAAGCGCATCAACTCATCCTTTCGCCGCCAGGCGTCATGCTCCCCCAACTCGATCAAGGCATGGACGAAGCCCGGCTCGAACAACAGGTAGCTCGCGAGCGCGGCCGCGCTGCCAGCCGCACCACGCCGGGTGTCCAGCGCGCCGAGACCGGTCAAAGTATTGCGTGTGGAGGCGGGCAGCTCCTTGATGTGTTTGCTGGCCAGCTCGTCGAGCGAAAAGCTGGGCTGAAGGGCCAGTACGTCCACCGGCCGGTACGGCAGCGCGGCCGCCAGGGCAGGTGGCAGGCGTGCCAGCGTCTGGCTGACGCGCTGTGCCTGTTCCACGTCGGCCTGCAGCGTGTCGTGGAAGACACTGGCCATGGCGTGGCCAGCGATGGTGCCTGCTGTAGGGTCGCCTGCACCGTGCGCGGCCATGCCCGCGCGCTGGGGCTGGGCCACGCCGACCACCAAGATGCGGCGTGCGCCGAAATGGATGGCCGGGGACAGTGGCGAGAGTTGCCGCATCGAGCCGTCGCCGAAGTATTCCTTGCGCCCATCCACCCAGAGCGGCACTGCGGGGAACAGGAAGGGAATCGCGCTCGACGCCATCAGGTGTTCGATCGTGATCGGCTGAAAGTCCGATCGGCGCCCCGGCCTGTGCCAAGGTTGTATGGGGTGCTCGGGCCTCGTCTGGCAGAAGGTCCAGTGCTCGCCGCTGGTGTAGCTCGAGGCGGTCACGCCCAGAGCGTGGATCAGGCGCTGCTCCAGCGCGCGCTCCAGACCGTGCAGGTCGATCGCGTGGTGCAGCGTGTCCACCAGAGGCAGCGTGTCGAGCAGGGCGCGGTGCTTGCGTACCTGGCGCGCCAAGGTCAGGCCCGCAACCACCCGGTTGGCGCGGACCCATCCGGGCGCTTCGAGCCGGTACACGCGTTCGGAGCGAAGGCTGCTCCAGAACGCCGCCAACGCGCCCAACGCGGACAGGCCCTGTGCAGCAATGCTGCCCAGGTAGGCTGCGTTGAGTGCGCCTGCCGATGTGCCGAACAGCCACTGGAAGGGAAAGGGTTGCACTGCACTGGCGGCCACGGCCGCTTTCGATGCCAGCATCGTGCCGATCGCCTTGAGAACGCCCACCTGGTATGCAGTGCGAGCGCCGCCGCCCATGAGAACGAGGGCGCAGGCATCGGCGCCGTACTCGGGCATATCGGGCGCCAGGGTGTTGTGGGAGATCAGCGTGTCGAGGGACAAATCGAAGGCCTTTCAATGCGCGTGCCTGGCGTGGCCTGACGCGGGAAGCTGCACAAAATCATGACACATCCCCCGAGCAGTATCCGACGGGCGGCGCCGCCACTCTGCCGATCCTTGAATTCACCCTTTGTTGCGTGCTGCAGGCTTGCGCCAGGTCGCTTTCATCGGCATAGTGGTCTTAAGACATCCCCGTGCCGCCGGAGGTCTGGCCTTTGGGCGGTTTGTGTCAACCCGGAGCAAATGGAGGCTTCTTTATGAACCTGACGATCAGCGGTCACCACCTTGAGGTCACACCCGCCTTGCGCGGCTACGTCACCACCAAACTGGAACGCATCTCCCGGCACTTCGACCAGGTGGTCGACATCAAGGTGCTGTTGACGGTGGACAACCTGAAGGAAAAGGACCTGCGACAAAAGGCCGAATGCAATGTCCACGTCAAGGGGCGCGATCTGTTTGCCGAGAGCGCGCATGCCGACCTATACGCCGCAGTAGACGAACTGGCCGACAAGCTGGACCGCCAGGTGCTGCGCTACAAGGACAAGACGAAGGCGCATTACAGCGAGCCGGCAAAACGGTTGATGTGAACTTGCCTCGTTACTACCCCTACGGGGTTTGGGTAACGTGACATATGTTGCGCTGCAGCAAGCCGCTTGAAAAGTCAAGCGGCTTTTTTGTGCCTACGGTCTAGGCAGCGATTGTCATCTGGGCATAATTTGCGGTTCGAAGAGGCCCCCATGAACCGACTTTCCGCCATATTGCCCGCCGCGCAAGTGCTCGTCAGTGTTGATGCGACCAGCAAAAAGCGCGCATTCGAAGAAGCGGGCCTGCTCTTCGAGACCCTGCACGGACTCAACCGCGCCCTCATTACCGACAGCCTCTTTGCCCGCGAGCGCCTGGGCTCCACCGGTCTGGGCCATGGCGTGGCGATTCCGCATGGCCGCATCAAGGGCCTCAAGCAACCGCTGGCCGCCGTGTTCCAGCTGGCAAGCCCGATCGGTTTCGACGCGCCCGACGAGCAGCCCGTGCAACTCATGATCTTCCTGTTGGTCCCCGAGGCGGCCACGCAGAAGCATCTGGAAATACTCTCCGAGATCGCCGAATTGCTCAGCGACAGCGGCTTGCGCGAGCAGATGAAGACCTCCAGCGATGCGGCGAGGCTGCACCAGCTCATCACGTCCTGGCATTCGGCCCACGCGGCCGCATGAAACCCACCGTCGTCAGCGCAGACGTCCTGTTCGAGGACCATCGGGATGCGTTGAAGTGGCAGTGGATTGCCGGCCTTGGCGCATCCGAGCGCCGGTTTGATGAAGTTGCCGTTCGCGCCGCGCGTTCCGGCGCCGATCTCGTTGGTTACCTGAACTACATCCATCCCTATCGCGTACAGGTCTTCGGCGAGCGCGAGGTCGCTTATCTCACGAGTCCGAGTGAAGACGACAACCGCCGTCGCGTTGCGCGCATCGTCACGCTGGAGCCGCCGGTGCTGGTGGTGGCCGATGGCCAGACCGCGCCCGATGCGCTCATGGCGATGTGCGAGCGCGCGCAGATTCCGATGTTTGCCACGCACGAGTCGGCCGCGTTCGTCATCGACGTGCTGCGCGCCTACCTCTCGCGCCATTTCGCCGATCGCTCGTCCATGCACGGCGTGTTTATGGACATCCTGGGCATGGGAGTGCTGATCACCGGGGAGTCGGGCCTGGGCAAGAGCGAGCTTGGTCTGGAACTGATTTCGCGCGGCCACGGCTTGGTGGCAGACGACGCGGTGGATCTCTACCGCACCAACCAGACCAGTATCGAAGGGCGCTGTCCCGAACTGCTGCAAAACCTGCTCGAAGTGCGTGGCATCGGCCTGCTCGACATCAAGGCCATCTTTGGTGAGACGGCGGTGCGGCGCAAAATGCGGCTCTCACTCATTGTGCACTTGGTGCGCCGCGAAACCATGGAGCGCGACTATGAGCGCATGCCGTACGAGCCACTCTACCAAGACGTGCTGGGCGTTCCGGTGCGCAAGGCGGTGATCCAGGTGGTGGCGGGGCGCAACATTGCCGTGTTGGTGGAAGCCGCCGTGCGGAACACGATCCTGCAATTGCGGGGTATCGATACCTACCAGGAGTTCGTTTCGCGCCACCGCGCGGCCATGTCGGGTGACGAGTAGAGGGGAGACACCCCCGCGCCGCCTTCGGCGTCACCCCCTCAAGGGGGCAGTGCCTGCGGCCTGGCGAAGCCAGTTCCGCGGCACTTCTTGACCTCTTGAAAAGAGCGACTGTGCGCGTAAATTACGTCGCGCGGTGCACATTGCCCTTGTGCGGGCAATCGGTCTTGGTGCAATTCGCGTAGAGCGACAGCGCATGTTCCTGCAATTGGAAGCCGCGCGTTTTGGCCACGATCTGCTGGCGTTTTTCGATCTCGGGATCGAAGAACTCTTCCACCCGGCCACAGTCGAGACACACCAGGTGGTCGTGATGCTGGCCTTCATTCAATTCGAAGACCGACTTGCCGGACTCGAAGTTACTGCGCGTGAGCAGACCCGCCTGCTCGAACTGCATCAGCACGCGGTACACCGTGGCCAGGCCGATGTCGGAACGGTCCTCCAGCAGCACGCGGAAGACATCTTCGGCCGTCATGTGCCGTTGCTTGGCGTTCTGGAACACCTCGAGAATTTTCAGCCGGGGTAGCGTGGCCTTGAGGCCGGTGCTTTTGAGTTCTTCGATGTTGGTGGTCATGGCGGCCAGTCATCACAAGGGGGTTAAACAGGTGCCAAAAGGTGTCTCGGGTATCGCCGAGTCTCCGGGGCAGGACGCCCGCTGGCGCAAAGGCCCGGGGCTACAATGCCCGGATCATATCGCCAGCGACTGCTGGCCACGGCATTGCCCCCAGGAGCCTATGCGGGGCGATTCGCATTCACGGTACATCTGCATGCGCCATATTTCTTTCGCACGAATCCTCTCTTCTACGCCTGCCATGCGGCCATCGGCCCTCGCGCTGTGCACACTGGCCGCTGTCGTGGCGCTGTCCGCGTGTTCCACCCGCGGCATCGCCGGTCTGGTGACGCCTTACAAGATCGACATCGTGCAGGGCAACGTCGTCACGCGCGAGCAGGCGCAGGTGCTCAAGCCCGGCATGACGCGCAGCGCCGTGCGCGATGTGCTGGGCTCGCCTTTGCTCACCAGTGTGTTCCATGGCAACCGCTGGGACTATGTGTTCACCTTCAAGCGCCAGGGCCAGGAGCCGCAGCAGCGCAAGGTGGCCTTGTTCTTCAAGGACGATGTGCTGGAGCGTTTCGAGGCGGATGACCTGCCCAGCGAAACCGAGTTCGTCGCTTCGCTCGACACGCGCCGCAAGTTCGGCAAGGTGCCGCCACTGCAGGCAACCGAGGAGCAGCTCAAGACCTTCCAGGAAAAGAATGCCGGCGCGCCCAGCGCGCCAACGCCGCCCACGGTGGAGCCGGGCACGACCTACCCGCCGCTGGAGCGCTCGCGTTGAGCGCCGCGGCCAACGAAGCGCTGCGCGTGTGCGTGGCGGGTGCCAGCGGCCGCATGGGTCAGATGCTGGTGGAGGCCGTGCGAGCCAGTGGTGATTGCACGCTGTCGGGCGCACTGGACGTCGTGGGCAGCCGGGCGATTGGCCAGGATGCGGCGGGTTTTGCGGGCCAGGCTAGCGGGGTGTTGATCACCGACGATCTCGCGGCCGGCCTGTCTGGCAGTCGGTTCCTCATCGATTTCACGCGCCCCGAAGGCACGATGGCGCATTTGCGCGAGTGCGCGAAGCACGGCGTGGCGGTGGTCATTGGCACGACTGGGTTTTCAGAAGCGCAGAAGGCCGAGATCGCGCAGATGGCCCAGCAGATCCCGATCATGATGGCGCCCAACATGAGCGTGGGCGTGAACGTCACGCTCAAGCTGCTGGAGATGGCGGCCAAGGCGCTGTCCACCGGTTACGACATCGAGGTCATCGAGGCGCACCACCGCCACAAGGTGGATGCGCCCAGTGGCACTGCGCTCAAAATGGGCGAAGTGATCGCCGAGGCGCTCGGCCGTGATCTCAAGGATTGCGCGGTCTACGCCCGCGAAGGCGTGACCGGCGAGCGCGATCCCTCATCGATCGGATTCGCCACCATCCGCGGTGGCGACATCGTGGGCGATCACACGGTGCTGTTCGCCGGTACCGGCGAACGCATCGAGATCACGCACAAGTCGAGCAGCCGCGTCACCTACGCGCAGGGCAGCCTGCGCGCGGTGCGGTTCCTGGCGGGCAAGTCCGCGGGGTTGTACGACATGTTCGACGTCCTCGGCTTGAGGTGATGAAACACCCCCCGCGCCGCTGCGCGGCTCCCCCCTCTCTCGCCTTCGGTGGGAGGGGGGCGACACCTGGGGCCGGCGGAGCCGGACCCTCGGTGTCTCTGGATGGGGGCACTTCGCGCCGGCGCCGTTGTTGCGCTCAAAAGAACTGCGGCCATGGGTGAAGGCGTCGGTCAAGGTCTTTTCTACACGCTGTCCCAGGCCGATGCGCTCGGCCGTGTGGTGGCCATCCTGTTGTTGGCCATGTCGGTGGCCAGCTGGGTGGTGATTCTCTGGAAGGGCTGGTTGCTGCGGCGCGCGCGGCGCGATCTGCAGCTCAGCACGGCCGCCTTCTGGCAGGCCAGCGACCTGGACGATGCCCAGAGCCGCTTGCACACCTTCGACGCACAGCAGATCGTGCTGCCCCTGCTGCAGGCCGCACGGGGTCTGGAGGCTGCCGCTCCGCACACCCTGGCCGCTGCCGGGGACCGCGCGCAGCAGCTCACCCGGGTCTTGCGCGATGCCTTGCACCAGGTGCTGCACCGCTTGCAATTTGGCCAGGTGCTGTTGGCCACTGTGGGGTCGACCGCGCCCTTTGTGGGCCTGCTGGGCACGGTCTGGGGCATCTACCACGCGCTCACCGGCATCGGGCTGGACGGCCCGTTTCGCATCGAGCAGGTCTCGGGTCCGGTGGGCGAAGCGCTGGTGATGACCGCCGCTGGCCTGGCGGTGGCGATTCCCGCCGTGCTCGCCTACAACGTGCTCGGCCGCCAGATTGCCCGTATCGAGGCCGATCTGGAGGGCTTTGCGCGGGATCTGCGCGAACTGTTGGCGCACGGGGGGTGTGCATGAGGCGGTGGAGCGTGGGGGTATGAGCTTCGGCCGGCTGGAACGCCCTGCGGGCGATCGGCCCATGAGCGACATCAACGTTACGCCCCTGGTGGATGTGATGCTGGTGCTGCTGGTGATCTTCATCATCGCCGCGCCTTTCATGGCCAACCGGCTGGCGTTGGAGCTGCCCCGCGCCGAGGTGCCGGCGAGCACGCCGTCCACGGCCGAGTCTTTTGTGTCTGTCGCGCTGGACGCCCAAGGCCGCTTGTTTTGGAACGACGAGCCGATGGACGAGGACGCCTTGCGTCAGCGCCTGCAGGAGGCCGCGCGACGCAACCCCGCCACCGAGCTGCAATTGCGCGCCGACACCACCGTGTCCTATGGCCGCGTGGTGCAGCTGATCGGTCTGGCGCAGACCGCCGGGCTCTCGCGCATCGGCTTCGTGGCCGACGCGCCGCCGACCGCGCCGCGCTGAATGTCGCAGCCCCGGGCTGCGGCTCGGAGCAAGGCCTAAAATCCCGCATCCCTTTGCGCCCGGCGCGCAGCCTTCCTCCACCCCGTTCCCGGCCCGAATCGGCCTCTGGTTCATGCTTCAAGACAAATACGCCCACACGGAAGTCGAGCGCGCCGCGCACGCCCACTGGAATGCCAACGACGCCTACCGCGTGACCGAGGACGCGAGCAAGCCCAAGTTCTACGCCTGCTCGATGCTGCCCTACCCCAGTGGCAAGCTGCACATGGGCCATGTGCGCAACTACACCATCAACGACATGCTCACGCGCTACCTGCGCATGAACGGCCACAACGTGCTCATGCCCATGGGCTGGGACGCCTTCGGCCTGCCGGCGGAAAACGCGGCGCTCAAAAACGGTGTGCCGCCCGCGAAGTGGACCTACGAAAACATCGCCTACATGAAGCAGCAGATGCAGGCCATGGGCCTGGCCATCGACTGGTCGCGCGAAGTGGCCACCTGCGACCCGAGCTACTACCGGTGGAACCAGTGGCTGTTCCTCAAGATGCTGGAGAAGGGCATCGCCTACCGCAAGACCCAGGTCGTCAACTGGGACCCGGTGGACCAGACGGTGCTGGCCAACGAACAGGTGATCGACGGCAAAGGCTGGCGCACCGGTGCGGTGGTGGAAAAGCGCGAGATCCCGGGCTACTACCTCAACATCACCGCCTACGCCGAAGAGCTGCTCGACCACGTGCAGATCGGCAATCCCAAGGCCACGCTCAACGGCTGGCCCGACAAGGTGCGGCTGATGCAGGAGAACTGGATCGGCAAGAGCGAGGGCGTGCGCTTCGCCTTTCCACACACGATCAAGGACGACACCGGCGCGCTGATCGGCGACGGCAAGATGTACGTGTTCACCACGCGGGCCGACACCCTCATGGGCGTGACCTTCTGCGCGGTGGCGCCCGAGCACCCGCTGGCCACGCACGCCGCCGCGAAGAACCAGGCGTTGGCCGCGTTCATCGAAGAATGCAAAACCGGCGGCACGACCGAAGCCGAACTCGCCACGCAGGAGAAGAAGGGCATGCCCACCGGCCTGACCGTGACGCACCCTCTCACAGGTGATGCGGTGGACGTGTGGGTGGGCAACTACGTGCTCATGGGCTACGGGGACGGCGCGGTCATGGGCGTGCCAGCGCACGACGAGCGCGACTTTGCCTTCGCGAACAAGTACGGTTTGAAGATCGTGCCCGTCATCGGCGTCGAAGGCGAAACCTTCAGCACCGAGGTGTGGGCCGACTGGTACGCCGACAAGCAGCGCGGCGTGTGCGTGAACTCCGGCGTGCTCGATGGCCTGGCTTTCAAGGCCGCGGTCGACAAAGTCGCGCAACTGGTGGCTGAGAAGGGCCTGGGCGAGAAGAAGACCACCTTCCGCCTGCGCGACTGGGGCGTGAGCCGCCAGCGCTACTGGGGCACGCCGATCCCGATCATCCATTGCGCCGAGCACGGCGCGGTGCCGGTGCCCGAGAAAGACCTGCCGGTGGTGCTGCCGCAAGACTGCATTCCCGACGGCTCGGGCAACCCGCTGCACAAGCACGAAGGCTTCCACGCCGGCGTGGTGTGCCCGGTGTGCGGCCAACCCGCGCGGCGCGAAACCGACACCATGGACACCTTCGTGGATTCGTCCTGGTACTTCATGCGCTACTGCGACCCGACCAACACCGAGAAGATGGTGGCCGAGGGCACCGACTACTGGATGCGGGACCAGAAGCTGGCCGTGGGCGGCAGCGGCATGGACCAGTACATCGGCGGCATCGAGCACGCCATCCTGCACCTGCTCTACGCGCGCTTCTGGACCAAGGTCATGCGCGACCTCGGCCTGGTGAAGGTGGACGAACCCTTCACCCACCTGCTCACGCAGGGCATGGTGCTCAACCACATCTACAGCCGCCGCACCGCCAAGGGCGGCAAGGACTATTTCTGGCCGCACGATGTGGAGCACGTGCTCGACGAAGGCGGCAAGATCGTCGGTGCGAAGCTGAAAAACCCGGCCACCAGTGGCGATGGCATGCTGCCCGTGGGCACGGTCATCGACTACGAGGGCGTGGGCACCATGTCCAAGTCCAAGAACAACGGTGTGGATCCGCAGGACCTGATCGAGAAATACGGTGCCGACACGGCGCGTCTCTACACCATGTTCACCGCGCCGCCAGAGGCCACGCTGGAGTGGAACGACGCGGCGGTGGAGGGCAGCTACCGCTTTCTGCGCCGTGTCTGGGCGTTCGGCCTCAAGCTCGCGCCGCTGGGTGCGCTGGGTGAACGCGCGGCCGGTGTGTCGGGCCAAGCCCTGTCGAAGGCGGCCAAGGCGCTGCGCCTGGAAATCCACACCGTGCTCAAGCAGGTGGACTACGACTACCAGCGCATGCAATACAACACCGTGGTCTCGGGTGCGATGAAGATGCTCAACGCGCTGGAAGACTTCAAGTCCGATGGCAGTGCTGCGGACAACGCCGCGCTGGCCGAGAGCTTCGGCATCCTGCTGCGTTGCATCTATCCGGCCACGCCGCACGCGGCGCACGCGCTCTGGAGCGGGTTGGGCTACGCGGGCGAACTGCTCGACGCGCCCTGGCCCAAGGCCGATGAAGCCGCGCTGAAGCGCGACGAGCTCGAACTCGTGCTGCAGATCAACGGCAAGCACCGCGGCAGCGTCACCGTGGCGGCCAACGCCGACAAGGCGACCATCGAAGCGGCGGCGCTGGCCAGCGAGGCCTTCGCCAAGCAGGCCGCGGGCGCCGCGCCGAAAAAGGTGGTGGTCGTGCCCGGCCGCCTGGTCAACATCGTCGTCTGATCGAGGGCCCAAGGCATGACATCTCCCAGCGTTTCCACGATGCGCCGGCGCACGCTTCAGACCCTGGTGGCCGGCGCGGCGGTGTGGGGTGCGTCGGGCTGCGGCTTTGCGCTGCGCAAGGCGCCTACCTTCGCCTTCCAGACCGTGCGCATCGCCGGTAGCGAGAACACGCCGGTGGCGCGTGAGTTGCGCACGGCCTTGATCACCAATGGCCTCACCGTGATCACCAGCGCCACGCCCGCCAGCACGCCTGCGCAGGTGGTGCTCACCGTGACCACCGACCAGCGCGAACGCATCGCGGTGGGCCAGACGGCCGCGGGGCAGGTGCGCGAGTTGCAACTGCGCACGCGCTTCACCTTCCGGTTGCGCGCGGCGAACGAGAAAGAACTGATCGAAGATACCGAGCTGCTGCTGGAGCGCGACATGAGCTTCAGTGAAACGGCGGTGCTCTCCAAGGCCGCCGAGGAAGAGCTGCTGTACCGCGACATGGCGTCGGACGCCGTGCAGCAGGTGGTGCGCCGCATGGCCGCCGTGAAGTCGCTCTGAGGCCCGTGCCATGCAGATTGCTGCCCCGCAACTCACGGCCCAGCTGCAGCGCGGCTTGAAGAGCCTTTACACCTTGCATGGAGACGAACCATTGCTGGTGCAGGAGGCGGCCGATGCGATCCGCGCGGTGGCGCGCGAGCAGGGCTACACCGAGCGCACGGTGCACACCGTGGCAGGCGCCCATTTCGACTGGGGCGAGGTACTGGCCAGCGGCGGCTCGATGAGCCTGTTCGCCGACAAGCAACTGATCGAAATCCGCATCCCGTCCGGCAAGCCGGGCAAGGACGGTTCGCAAGCATTGCAGCAGATCGCCGAAGCGGCGCAGGGCAACGACAGCACGCTCACACTCGTGCTGTTGCCGCGTCTGGACATGGCCACGCAGAAGGGCGCGTGGTTCGCGGCGCTGGAGAGTTTTGGTGCCACCGTCAAACTCGATCCGGTGGACCGCAAGACGCTGCCACAGTGGATTGCGCAGCGCCTGCAGCAGCAAGGGCAGCGCGTGGTGGCTGGCGAAGAAGGGCAACGCACGCTGCAGTTCTTTGCCGATCGGGTGGAAGGCAACCTGCTGGCCGCGCACCAGGAAATCCAGAAGCTCGCGCTCCTGCACCCGGCGGGCGAGTTGGGTTTCGAGCAGGTGGAGTCGGCGGTGTTGAACGTGGCGCGCTACGACGCCTTCAAGCTGGCCGAGGCCGTGCTGGGCGGTCAGGTGCAGCGGGTGCAGCGCATGCTCGATGGCCTGCAGGCCGAGGGCGAAGCGCCGGTGCTGGTGCACTGGGCCTTGTCGGAAGACATCCGCACCTTGCACCGCATCCGTTTGGCGATGGATGCAGGTCGTCCTCTGCCCATGGCGTTGCGCGAGAACCGCGTGTGGGGTTTGAAGGAAAAGCTCATGGAGCGTGCGCTGCCCTTGTTGAGCATTGCCACCTTGTCGAAGTGGTTGGACGATGCACACACGGTGGACGGCATCGTCAAGGGGCTCAAGGTGCCGACCTGGCCGGCCGATCCCTGGCAGGCTTTGCAGCAGATGGCGATGAAGGTTTCTTTGGCCTGTTCGGTTCGCTGACATTTCTCATTGTTTCGTTCCAGCTTGGTGGGAAGGCCGGACGGTCCGGGACGCCGTGCGCAGGCCCATTTCGCGGTTGCCACAGGGGGCGAACGACGCAACGGGGTTGACGAAGCAATTCAGGCGGACCCGGGCAGACGCCCGCGACGGGGGCCGGAGAACGCGGGTACCGCCATCGTCCTGACGCGAGGTCGATGCACGAAACGCAGCGAGAGAGAAGAAACTCAAACAGCGGAAGAGCGAGACCGCAAGGCAGCCTCGCGGAAATCGCTCGGCGACTGCCCCGTGTGCTCCCGAAACACCCGGCTGAAATGCGCCCCGTTGTTGAAGCCCCAGGAAAATGCGATCTCGGTGATGGTGCGGTCCGCGCGCGCCGGCTGCGCCAATTCCCGCATGCAGGCCTGGATGCGCTGGCGCAGGATGTAGTGCGCAGGCGTGTCCTCCTCCGCGCTGAACGCGTTGTGCAGATGCCGCTTGCTGCAGTTGAGCGCCTGAGCGATGTGGTCCAGCGTGAGCGAAGGGTCGCGCAGATGCTGGCCGATATGCTCGCGGATGCGGTCTCGAAAAGCCTCCAGCTGCGTGGCACTGCTCTCGCGCCCCGCCAGCTCCTGCAACGACAGGCGCACCAGCTCCACGATCAACTCGCCGGCACCGCGCGCGGCGTTTTCGCTCATGCCCGGCAGCTCCTGGTACGTGGTGCGCATGGTCTCCAGCGCCACCCGCGCGATCCCATTCACGCCACCCACATGGCGCGCCATCAGCGGCTCCAGCCGCAGCCCGCGTTCGGTGAGTTGCTCCTTGGGCAACATCACGATCAGATGCTCCACCCGCTCCGGGTTCGCGATCTCGTAACTGCCCGTCGTGTCGTAGATGGCCCAACCCCCAGGCCGCACCTAGGCCTCGCGGTTGTGCTGCTGCACGCCCGCGCTGCCGCGCCAGGGCGCGACGATCTTCAGGTACGCCCGCTCGCTGCCACGCGCCAACTGCGGGCTGCGCAGCACGCGGTGCCGGTTCGCCTCCAGCTTCGTCAGCACCACGTCGCCCGCGTTCGAAGCCTGCATGTGGCCATCAAAACCCGTGTCGCCGTACAGGTCGGACTCCAGGCCACCGAAATGCGTCCACACCCACTCGCGCCAGATCGCCGCGCGCTCGGCGGGTGCAGCGATGTCGGTGCTCATGATGGAAGAAGAGGCCATGCGATCGAGGTTTTCGGTGGCGGCAACACGTGAAAAGAAATTATGGGCGGGCAGGCACGCTTGCACCGTGCTTGAAATCGAGGGTTAACCCGGATCGTTGTGCGCGTTTGGACAAGCCGCAAGTGCACGGTCAGCATAGCGTTGGCGCTCGCTTGTGCCTACGATGAAAACCCGGTTCACACCACTCCAGGAGACAACGCCATGGCCGCCCATCCCAATCGACGTCTGCTCATCCAACGCGCTGCCGCCACGGTGGGCGCGATGTCCTTCGCGCCTCAGCTGCTCGCGCAGTCCACGCCGGTGCGCATCGGCTATTCGATGTCGCGCACCGGCCCCTGGACCGGCGGCGCGCAGGTCAGCCAGGAGCCCAACTACCTGCTGTGGGCCGAGCAGCAGAACGCTGCCGGCGGCCTCGATGTGAAGGGCGTTCGCCGCAAGATCGAACTCATCAGCAGCGACGACCGCAGCGATATGGAAACCGTGGTGCGCACCTACGAAAAACTCATGGGCAGCGACAAGGTCGACCTGGTGCTGCCCCCGTGGGGCAGCAACGCCAACTTCGCCGTCGCGCCGCTGGCCAACCGCCTGGGCTACCCCTTCCTCGCGCCGACCGCGCTCTCGCGCCGCCTGGCCGAAATGAAGCTGCCCTACTTCTTCCTCCTGCTGCAACAACCCAAGCCCATGTGCGATGCGCTGGTGGAGATGTTCAAGGCCAACGGGGTGAAGACCGTGGCCGTGGTCTATGTGGACGACCTCTTCGGGCTGGAAAACTACTCGGCGCTCAAGGTCGCGCTGCAGGGCACGGGCATCAGCCTCGTGCAGGACACCAGCTACCCCGGTGGCGTGAAAGACCTGTCGCCCACGCTGCGCAGCATCAAGGACAAGAACCCCGACGCCTTCGTCGGCTTCACCTACCCACCCGACACCATCCTCGCCAGCCGCCAGGCCAAGGAAATCGGTTTCAACCCCAAGTTCTTCTACGCGTCCGTGGGCACCGCCTTCCCGCTCTACAAGAACGTGATGACGCCCGCAGGCGCCGAGGGCGTGCTCGGCATGGGCTCGTGGAACAGCAAGACCAGCCCGGGCGCAAAAGCGTATTTCGATGCGCACGTGGCGAGCCAGAAGAAAGAGCCCGACCGCTGGGCCAGCGGCGCATGCTGGGCGGGGTTGGAAATCCTCACCAACGCCTGCAAGCAGGTGGGGCTGGACCGCAAGGCGATCCGCGACTACGTGGCCAACACCACGCACAAGACCATCATCGGCGACATCAAGTTCAACGGCAGCGAGAACGTGGGCACGCCCGGCACCGTGGGCCAGTGGCAGAACGGTGAGTTCGAAGTGGTGTGGCCGCAGAAGCTGGCCACCGCCAAGCTGAACCCCAACAAGCCTGTGTGGAAGTGACGCTTGTCGTTCTCCGCCTGGCTTGAACTCATCGCCTCCGGTCTCATCACCGGAGGCATCTACGCGCTCGTTGCGCTCGGGCTGAACCTGCAGTACGGGCTGATGCGCATCCTCAACATCGCGCACGGCGAGTTCCTAATGGTCGGCGCCTTCCTCACCTGGATGGTGCAGACCTCGTTCGGACTGTCTCCGCTTTGGATGATCCCGGTGTCCTTCGGCCTGCTCTTCGCCGTCGGCATCGCGGTGCACTGGCTGTGCTTTCGCCGCCTCACCGCCACCTCGCCCAACCTCGACGTGTTCGAGGCGCGCGGCCTCATGGTCGCCTTTGGCCTGATGTTCCTGGTGCAGAACGTCATCTCCTACGTCTGGGGTGGCGACCTGCGCGGTTACGACTACCTCACCCAACCGCTGGCGATCCCGTTGCCCGGTGGCCACGCGCAGTTCGCGGTCAACAAACTGGTGGTGTTCACGCTCTCGCTGCTGTTCGCCGGTGCGCTCATCGTGTTGCTGCGCACCACCCTGCTCGGCAAAGGGGTGCGCGCGCTCATGCAGTCGCCCACCGGCGCGCAACTCGTGGGTATCAACACCCGGCGCCTGCACCCGCTCATGTTCGGCATCGGCCTGGGTCTCTCGGGCGTGGCCGGTTGCCTGCTCTCCATGGCTTACACCATCAGCCCCTCCATGGGTGAACCCTACACCGTCACCGCACTTATCGTCATCACGCTCGGCGGTTTCGGCAGCATGGGCGGCGCGCTCGCGGGCGGCCTGCTGCTGGGCGTGATCGAAGCGCTGGGCATGCACTTCACCAACCCTTCGCTCAAGGCGCTGCTGAGCTACGTGGTGTTCATCGGCGTTTTGCTGCTGCGGCCCGAAGGCTTGTTCGCGCGCAAATCCAGAAAAGCATGACTTCCAGACAGATCCTCATCCGCGACCTGCTGGTCCTCTTCGGCCTGGCCGGCTGGGGCGTGGCCCTGCCCGGTATCGCTAGCGACTTCGTCGTCTCGATGGCGCTTACCTGCCTGATGTACGTCGCACTCTCGTCGAGTTGGGCGCTGTTCTGCGGCACCACGCGCTACCTGTCGCTGGCCACCTCGGCCTTCTTCGGCATCGGGGCCTACGCTGGCGCAATCCTGCTGGAGCAGGTGCCGTGGTCGCAAGCGATCGCGCTGGGTGCGCTCATCGCCGCGGCCGTGGCGGTGCTCATGGGCGCGGCGGTGCTGCACCTGCGCGGCACCTACTTCGCAGTGCTCACCTTCGGCATGACCGAGCTCATCCGCCACGCCATCAGCTACTTTGAGAAAAGCGTCACCGGCACCGTGGGCCGCGTGCTCATGGTCGTGCCCGAGCGCGACACGATCTACTTCACCGTGTTGCTGCTCGCATTGCTCACGGTGGCGCTGTCCATCGCCATCCGCCGCACGCGTTTTGGCCTGGCCATGCAGGGCATCGGCGCGGACGAGCAGCGCGCGCAGACACTGGGCGTGAACACCCGCACCGTCAAGATCGCCGGCTTCGCACTCACCGCGGCAGTCGCGGGTGCGGTCGGCGCGGCGATGTCGGTGCGCTGGACCTACATCGACCCGCACACCGTGTTCAACCCGTTCATTGGTTTCCAGACCGTGTTGATCGCGCTCATCGGCGGTGCCGCCACGCTCTGGGGGCCGCTGATCGCTGCCATCGTCTTCAGCGTGCTGGCCGAAACTTTGCGGCTGCAAGTGCCGCAGATCTACATGATGGCGCTGGGCCTGCTGCTGATCGTCTCCGTTCTGTACCTGCCGGGTGGATTGGCCTCGGTGCGCCTGGAGACCTTCCGGGGCTGGCGCGACAGCTTCAAGGCGTGGTGGACGGACATCCGTGACGACCTGAGCGGTGAAACCCGGCGCCGCAAGCAACGCGAAAAAGAACAACGGGAGCGCCGCCATGTCTACTGACGCCTTGCTCGACGCCCGCGACGTCACCGTGCGCTTCGGGGGCTTGACCGCCGTCGATGCGGTGAGCGCGCGCTTCATGCCCGGTGAGCTCGTCGGCATCATCGGCCCCAATGGCGCGGGCAAAACCACCTTCTTCAACGCCATCTCCGGCGTGACCCGGCCCACCAGCGGCACGCTCCAGGTGCAGGGTCGCGAACTCGGCGGCAAGGGCCCGCACCGCTTCGCCGCGCATGGCCTGGCGCGCACCTTTCAAACCCCGCGCGTCTTCGGCGACATGCGCGTGCGCGACAACATCGCCTTCGGCCTGAAGTTCGCCGGTCGCCGCCGTCGCAAGTACATCCTGTGGGGCGAAGAGGCGTCGGTGCCGTGGGTGCTGCGCACGCCCGAGAGCATCCTGGGCCTCATCGGCCTGTCTTCCCAGGCGGATCTGCCGGCCGCTGCCATCACGCCCTCGCAGCAACGCCTGCTCGAAATCGGCATGGCCCTGGCCACACGCCCGCGCATGCTGCTGCTCGACGAAGTGGCCGCCGGCCTGACCGAAAACGAGGTGGAGGACATGGCCCGGCTGATCCGCCGTCTGCGCGACGAACTCGACCTCACCGTGGTCTGGATCGAACACGCCGTCACCACGCTGCTGCGCCACGTGGAGCGCGTGATCGTGCTGCACCAGGGCCGCAAGATCGCCGACGGCACGCCGCGCGACGTGGTGCGCAACGCAGAGGTGATCGAGGCCTACCTGGGGGATGAAATGACGTCAGAAGAGGAGGTCGCCGCATGATGTGGTACCGCCCTCAAGCCTTCGAACTGGGTGGCGGCGCGAAGGCGTGCCTGAAGATCGATGGCCTGTCCGCCGGCTATGGCGCCTTCCTCGTGTTGCGCGACCTGAAACTCGACATCCCGCCCGGCCTTACCGTCGTGCTCGGCCCCAACGGCGCTGGCAAGACCACGCTGCTCAAGGCCCTCAATGGCCTCATTCCACGCCGCGGCACCGTGCTGCTCGATGGTCAGGAACTGGCCGAGAAAACGCACGAGATCGTGCAGGCCGGCATCACGCTGGTGCCCGAAGGACGGCAACTGTTCCCGCAGATGAGCGTTACCGAGAACCTGGAACTCGGCGGCTGGCTCGTGCCCAAGGCCGAACGCGCTCGGCGGCTCGAACAAGCCTTTGTCGACTTTCCCAAACTCAAGGAGCGCGCCAGCCAACTCGCCGGCACCATGAGCGGTGGTGAACAGCAGATGGTGGCCGTGGCGCGCGCGATGATGTGCGCGCCGCGCCTGTTGATGCTCGACGAACCCTCGCTCGGTCTTGCGCCGCGCATGGTCGACGAGTTGCTCTCCATCGTGCGCCGCATCGCCGATGCCGGCACCACCGTGCTCATGGTGGAGCAGAACGTGAAGAAAGCACTTGCCGTGGCCGACCGGGGCTATGTGCTCGAGCGCGGCACGCTGGTCGCCAGCGGGCCTGCCAAGTTGCTCGCGCGCTCCACTGTCATCCGCGAGGCCTACCTCGGCGCCGACAAAGACCCTGCCACCGGCACCACCGGCGCGGCCGATGCGGTGCAACGGCGCAGGGCGGCGGCGACCACTTAGGCCCCGTTCGGGCTGAGCCTGTCGAAGCCTGTCCCGATTGGGTTGGGCAGACCCTTCGACAAGCTCAGGGTGAACGGGGATTTGAATGAAACAACCTCAAGGAGAAAGCCCCATGTCCGACCTGTCCATGCTCATCAACGGCCTCAAAGTCACGGCCGAAAAAGGCGCGACCTTCGAGCGCCGCAACCCGCTCGATGGCAGCGTTGCCACGCGCGCGCCTGCTGCTTCGCCCGCTGACGCGGTGATGGCGGTCGAAGCCGCCGCCGAGGCCTTCAAGACCTGGAGCGAGACCGGGCCCAACGAACGCCGCGCGTTGTTGCTGAAAGCCGCCGACGCGCTGGAAGCCAAATTGCCGAAGTTCGTCGAAGCCGTGGCCGCCGAGACCGGCGCCACCGGCATGTGGGCCGGTTTCAACACCATGTTGGCCGCCAGCATGATCCGCGAGGCCGCCGCGCTCACCACGCAGATCGCGGGCGAGGTGATCCCCTCCGACGTGCCCGGTTCGCTCGCCATGGGCGTGCGCCAGCCGGCCGGTGTGGTGCTCGGCATCGCGCCGTGGAACGCACCCATCATCCTCGGCGTGCGCGCCATCTGCGTGCCGTTGGCCTGCGGCAACACGGTGATCTTCAAGGGCAGCGAGAACTGCCCGCGCACGCACCAGCTCATCGTCGAAGCGTTCCAGGACGCGGGCTTCCCGCCCGGCGTGGTGAACTACCTCACCAACGCCCCGGCCGATGCGGGCGCGGTGGTCGAAGCCATGGTGGCGCACCCGGCGGTGCGCCGCGTGAACTTCACCGGCTCCACCAAGGTCGGCAAAATCATCGCCATGACCTGCGCCAAGTACCTCAAGCCCGTGGTGTTGGAGCTCGGCGGCAAGGCGCCCATGGTGATCCTGGACGACGCGAACATCGACGATGCGGTCAACGGTGCGGCCTTCGGCGCATTCGCCAACAGCGGGCAGATCTGCATGAGCACCGAACGCATCATCGTCGACCAGAAAATTGCCGATGCGTTCGTGAAGCAGTTCGGCGACAAGGCCAAGGCCCTGCCGCTGGGCGACCCGCGCAAGCCCGAACCCGTGGTGCTGGGCTCGGTCATCGGCATGGGCACGGTGGAGCATTGCAACGCGCTGATCGACGACGCCCTCGCCAAAGGCGCCAAGCTCGTCTGCGGGGGCAAGGCCGACAGCACGCTCATGCCCGCCACCGTGCTCGACCACGTCACGCCGGCCATGCGCATCTACCACGAAGAAACCTTCGGCCCGGTGAAATGCGTGGTGCGCGTCAAGGGTGTGGAAGAAGCGATCGCCTGCGCCAACGACAACGAATACGGTCTGTCCTCCTCGGTGTTCGGTGGCGACGTGGCCCGCGCCTTCAACGTCGCGCGCAAGATCGATTCGGGCATCTGCCACGTCAACGGGCCCACCGTGCACGACGAAGCGCAAATGCCCTTTGGTGGCGTGAAGGGTTCGGGCATGGGGCGCTTTGGCGGCAAGGCCGGCATCCACGAGTTCACCGAGTTGCGCTGGATCACGCTGCAGACGACGCCGCGGCATTACCCGTTTTGATGTTTGGGATTTGCGCCGTCTCCACCTTCCGGGGAAGCTGCTCCTGAGCACGAAGCACGGTGGCAAGACGGGGGCGCACCGGCCATGTGGACTGTTGGGCAATGCCATGCCCTGTGGAACGATAGCGCCCCGTTTAACCCGTTTCGGTTCCAGCATGAATGCCCACCCCAAACCCACCGCTCCCGCCACCGAATGGCCCATTCCGGACGACATCGTGTGCGACTTGCCGGACGATCTGGCGCTCTACGTCCAGGAGCACGGGGCCTTGCCCGAAGATGTGCCCGGATTCTTCGCGTGAGGGCGACACAAGAATGAACACCCAGGCCATCCCACACGACATCGTTTGCGATTTTCCGGAAGAGCTGGCGGCCTATTTCAAAGAACACGATGAGTTGCCCGCCGATGTCATTTACGAACCCGGTTTCGCCTGCTCCTGGCGGGATGAGCGCTTCTTCATCCACACCCGTGCCACCCTTCCCTTGACCGACCTGGGCAAGGGCGTTGGATTCGGTTTGTGGGTAGAGGTCAACCAATACGATTTTTACCGCTACTTCGAAGCCACCGATGACAACGATCTGTACCGGGGCTTCCGCGTCGAGGGTGTGCTGGCCAACCATTGGCCAGGGTTTGAAGGCGCCTGTGGATTGTCGGTGGTCGTGAGAGCGGTCAACGTGGAGCACAAGCTGCACATCCGGGAAGTGCTGGGGCAATTCGAGGACATGGATCCGGCGCTGTTCATGTCCCTGCACATGCAGCTTGAGAGCGTGGGCGAGTTGCGCAAATACCTCAATTCGGCCCTGGGCTGCGATTTGAAGGCGCCCGGCGCGTAAAGCCTTGCCGCGCGTTGTCGCCGACAACGCCATGGACGGACGGATTTCGGTAGACTGATTTCACCATGCGCCGCCACATCCTTCCCCTCTTGCTGCTTCTTGCCACCACCGCCCGCGCCGATGAAATCGGCTCCGTCGACACGGTCTTCAAGTTCATCGGCCCGGACCACAAGATCGTCGTCGAGGCCTATGACGACCCGGGCGTGGGTGGTGTCACCTGCTACATGTCGCGCGCCAAGACCGGCGGCATCAAGGGCGCCTTCGGCCTGGCCGAGGACAAGTCCGAAGCCTCCATCGCCTGCCGCCAAGTCGGCCCGATCAGCATCCCCAAGCCGATCCGGGCGCAGGAAGAAATCTTCAGCGAGCGCACCAGCCTGATCTTCAAGCGCATCCGCATCGTGCGCATGGTCGACGCCAAGCGCAACTCGCTCGTGTACCTCACCTACTCCGACCGCGTGATCGAAGGTTCGCCCCAGAACTCCGTGGCCGTGGTGTCGGTGGACCGCGCCACCACCATCCCGCTGCGCTGACGGCTGCGCGACACGCGCGTGGTGTAAAAGTCGGCAAGGAGGCCGGTCCAGGGGATAGACATTGCCTATGCCGAAGATGCCGACAATCAAATGGCGGACCCGCAGCCGGTTTCGTAAGCTGCGGACTTCGCGATGGATCAGCGCGGTGGCGCTGTGCGTTCAACCCACCCCAAACAAGGAGAAACCGTGTCCACGACCAACGCCCCCACAGACGCATCCACGGAAGCCAAATGTCCCTTCCACCACGGTTCCGGCGTCGGCACCGCCAACAAGGATTGGTGGCCCACCCAGCTGCGCATGGATGTGCTCAACCAGCACTCGGACAAGTCCAACCCTTTGGGCGAGGCGTTCAACTACGCCGAAGAATTCAAGAAGCTCGACTACCGGGCCCTCAAAGCCGACCTGAACAAGCTCATGACCGACAGCCAGCCCTGGTGGCCCGCTGACTTTGGCCACTACGGCCCGCAGTTCATCCGCATGGCCTGGCACTCGGCCGGCACCTACCGCATCACCGACGGCCGTGGCGGCGGCGGACGTGGCCAGCAGCGCTTTGCGCCGCTCAACTCCTGGCCCGACAACGTCAACATCGACAAGTCGCGCCGCCTGTTGTGGCCGATCAAGCAGAAGTATGGCCAGCAGATCTCGTGGGCCGACCTGATGATCCTCGCCGGCAACGTGGCGCTGGAATCCATGGGTTTCCGCACCTTCGGTTTTGCCGGTGGTCGCGAAGACGTGTGGGAACCCGACATGGACGTGAACTGGGGCGCCGAAGTCAAGTGGCTCGCCGATGACAAGCGCTTCGAAGGCGACCGCGAACTCGTCAAGGGCCTGGGCGCCACGCACATGGGCCTGATCTATGTGAACCCCGAAGGGCCGAACGGCAGCGGTGACTTCATGGCCGCCGCCAAAGACATCCGCGCCACCTTCTACCGCATGGCCATGAACGACGAAGAAATCGTCGCCCTGATCGCGGGTGGCCACACCTTCGGCAAGGCGCACGGCGCAGCACCCGAATCGCACAAGGGCAAGGAGCCCGAGGGCGGCACGATCGAAGCCCAGGGCCTGGGCTGGACCAGCAACTTCGGCAGCGGCTTCGGCAAGGACACGGTTTCCAGCGGCCTGGAAGTCACCTGGACCACGACCCCGGCGCAATGGAGCAACAACTTCTTCGAGAACCTGTTCAAGTTCGAATGGGAGATGGAGAAGAGCCCCGCCGGTGCCAAGCAGTGGGTGGCCAAGGACGCGCCGGACATCATCCCCGATGCCCACGTGCCGGGCTTGAAGCACAAGCCCAAGATGCTCACCACCGACCTGACGATGCGCTTCGACCCCGAGTTCGGCAAGATCTCGCAGCGTTTCCTGCAAGACCCGCAGGCCTTTGCCGAGGCCTTCGCCCGCGCCTGGTTCAAGCTGACCCACCGCGACATGGGCCCCAAGGCGCGCTACCTCGGCCCCGAAGTGCCGAAGGAAGACCTGATCTGGCAAGACCCGCTGCCGGCCGCTACGCACCAGCCCACGCCGGCCGACATCGCCGACCTCAAGGCGAAGATCGCTGCCTCGGGCCTGCCGGTGGGTGAGCTGGTCTCGGTGGCCTGGGCGTCGGCCTCCACGTTCCGGGGCGGTGACAAGCGCGGTGGTGCCAATGGCGCGCGCCTGGCGCTGGCGCCGCAAAAGGACTGGGCCGTTAACCAGCGCGCCGTGAAAGCACTGGCCAAGCTGGTCGAGATCCAGAAGGCCTCCGGCAAAGCCTCGCTGGCCGACGTGATCGTGCTCGCCGGCGTGGTCGGTGTGGAGCAAGGTGCGAAGGCCGCAGGCGTGTCGGTCGAGGTGCCGTTCGCACCGGGCCGCGTCGATGCCCGGCAGGACCAGACCGATGTCGACTCCTTCGAGCCACTCGAGCCCGAGGCCGATGGCTTTCGCAACTACCGCAATGGCAAGAGCAGCGCGTCCACCGAAGCCCTGCTGGTCGACAAGGCCCAGTTGCTCACCCTGACCGCGCCCGAGATGACCGCGCTGGTCGGTGGTCTGCGGGTGCTCGGCGCCAACTTCGACGGTGGCGGCAACGGCGTGTTCACCGACAAGGTTGGCGCGCTGAGCAATGACTTCTTCGTGAACCTGCTCGACATGAACACCGTGTGGAGCACGAAGGGCGGCGATGAAGAGCTGTTCGAAGGCAAGGACCGCAAGAGCGGCCAGGTGAAGTACACCGCCACGCGCAACGACCTGGTGTTCGGCTCCAACTCGGTGCTACGCGCCTACGCCGAGGTGTACGCCAGCGCGGGCGGACAGCAACGCCTGGTGCGCGATTTCGTCGCCGCCTGGAGCAAGGTGATGAACGCCGACCGCTTCGATCTGGTGTGAGCCGCTGATCCGGCCCCTGCCTGAAAGACAAAGGCCACCTTCGGGTGGTCTTTGTCTTTGGAAGGAGCGCTCAGGAAGGCTCAGGCCAGGCGCGCGGAAACCGAACCACTTCGTCCACCGGCAGTTTCACCATGGCCGCGTCGAACAAGGGGTGCGCCAGCCAGTGCGCCCACCAGCGGCGCAGCGATGGCAGCGGCAGTTGCGCGAACCAGGGCGGATCGATGGCGGCGAACTGGCGCACGAAAGGGAAGATCGCCATATCGGTAGCGCAGGGTGTTTGCCCGCCCAAGTGCTCGGCGCGCGCCAGCCGCGCGTCGAGCGGCGCCAGCAGCACCGCCACCGCCTGTTCGCGGTGCAGCAGATGGTCTTCACCTGCGAAGCGCTCGAGGTACTTGGTGCGGTCCAGGTGGTGCTTGAACGGGCCATCACACGCCGACAGCAAGGCCAGGTTTTCGGCGCTCTGCGCCCGCGCCCACCAGCCGACCGGGTCGCCGTGGGCCATGAAGGCCCATTGCACGATGTCCAGGCTCTGCTCCAGCACGCGGCCGTCGGGCAAGGCGAGCACTGGCACCGTGCCTTTGGGCGACAGGGCCAGCATCGCGGCTGGCTTGTCGCGCAACACGATCTCGTGCGCGTCGAACGCCACGCCCACGACCAGCAGCGCCATGCGCGCCCGCATCGCATAAGGGCAGCGACGGTAACTGTAGAGCAGGGGCAGAGGTGCAGTGGGCATGTGGCCAATTGTCGCCCGCCCGAATCCCTGTACCCTCGGTGACCATGACCTCTGATACCCAAGCACCCATTCAAGAAGACCGCCTGTGGCGCGACGACCCCTGGACCGCCCGCGTCATCAAGAACGAAGACGACGACGGCTGGGCCGTGGCCATGTACCTCGATGGCCAGGCCGAGCCCGCGCTCGTCGGCCCCTGGACCATGGGCCGCGACAAGAAGAACCCCAAGCCGCTGGACAGCGCCGCCTTCAACACCCTGGTGAAAACCGCCAAGGAGTTCATCCGCCGCTCCGAACAGCAGCGCCACGCCGAGCTGAACAAGAACGTCAGCGTGACGGTGGATGGGCAGCGCATCCGCGTCGCCCTGGCCATCGTGCCCGACGAAGAGGGCGCCACCGCGACCCTGAGCGCCTGGGACCCGTATGACGCCGAACTGGCCCGTGTGCCGGTGCCGCCCAACTTCCGCTTGACGGTGGACAGCGCGCAGGCCTGGATCGCCAGCGGCTTCGAGAAGCCAGCGCGATGATCGACGGCCTGATCGCAGGACGCCTGATGGGCGAGGCTTCGCGCCGCGTGGACAAGGCCGGTCGCGGCTACATCGTGGCGCGTGTGCTCGCGCGCAACCGGGCCGACGAGGAATTCATCGTCAACGTCATCGCCTTCGACGAAGCAGCGGGCAAGGCACTGGTGGCCTTGCGCGATGGCGAGTCGCTCACGCTCAGCGGCGGGCTCACGCCCAAGGTCTGGACGGACAAACAGGGCATCGTGCGCCCCAGCCTGGACATGGTGGCCACGCATGTGCTGAGCGCGCACGGGGCCGGCGGCACGGCTTGACCCCGCGGGTGCCAAGGGCGCACGCCTCTGCGAAAATCCCGGGCATGAACGCGACCAACACCACCGAACTCATGAACACCCTGGGGCTGCAGGCCAAGGCGGCCTCGGCGCTCATGGCCAAGGCCAACGCGGCCACCAAGCTCGCCGCGCTGCGCGGGCTGGCCGCCTTGCTGCGCGAGAACGTGCAGGCCCTGCAGGTGGAGAACGCGAAAGACCTGGAGCGCGCCCGCGCCAACGGCCTCTCCGAACCGATGGTGGACCGCCTCAAACTCACACCCAAGGTGATCGAGATCTGTGCCCAGGGCTGCGAGCAACTCGCCGCCATGGCCGACATCATTGGCGAGATCACGGGCATGAAGCAGATGCCCAGCGGCATCCGCGTGGGCCAGATGCGCGTGCCCATCGGCGTCTTCGGCATGGTCTACGAGAGCCGGCCCAACGTGACCATCGAAGCCGCCTCGCTGTCCATCAAGAGCGGCAACGCCGCCATTCTGCGCGGCGGTTCCGAAGCCATCGATTCCAACCGCGCTCTGGCTGTGCTGGTGCAGCGCGCCTTGACCGATGCCGGTCTGCCGGCCGACGCGGTGCAGCTCGTGCCCACCACCGACCGCGCCGCCGTCGGCCTGCTCATCACCATGCCGCAGTACGTGGACGTGATCATCCCGCGCGGTGGCAAGGGCCTGATCGAGCGCATCAGCGCCGAGGCCAAGGTGCCGGTCATCAAGCACCTGGACGGCAATTGCCACACCTACGTCGACGACCCGTGCGACATTGCCATGGCGGTGAAGGTCGCCGACAACGCCAAGACCCAGAAATACAGCCCCTGCAACGCCACCGAAAGCCTGCTGGTGGCGCGCGGCGTGGCTGCCGAGTTCCTGCCCAAGATCGGCGCCATTTACGCTGCCAAGGGCGTGGAGATGCGGGGCTGCGCAGAAAGCCAGGCGATCCTGAAGGCGGTGCCCGGCGCGAACCTGAAAGACGCCACCGAGGCCGACTGGTCCGAGGAGTACCTCGCGCCCATCGTCAGCGTCAAACTGGTCGAGGGCGTGGACGAGGCCATTGCCCACATCAACCGCTACAGCAGCCACCACACCGACGCCATCCTCACCACCAACCACATGCACGCCCAGCGCTTCCTGCGCGAAGTCGACTCGGCCAGCGTGATGGTGAATGCGAGCACACGCTTCGCGGACGGCTTCGAGTACGGCCTGGGCGCCGAAATCGGCATCAGCACCGACAAGTTCCACGCCCGTGGGCCGGTGGGCGTCGAGGGCCTGACCTCGCTCAAGTATGTGGTGCTGGGCGAGGGCGAAGTGCGCGGCTGAGCGCCGCAACGCAGAGGAGGTGAACACCATGTGCCGCAACATCAAGACCCTCTTCAACTTCGAACCTCCGGCCACCGAGCTGGAAATCCGCGATGCCTCGCTGCAGTTCGTGCGCAAGCTCAGCGGCTTCAACGTACCGTCGCAGGTCAACGAGGCCGCGTTCGACCTGGCTGTGGCGCAGGTGGCGGTCACGGCTCGCGAGCTCATCGCCTCGCTGCACACCAGCGCCGCGCCACGCAATCGCGAGGTGGAGGCCATGAAGGCCAAGGCACGGTCGGTGGCTCGGTTCGGGTCGCCGGACTGAGGCGTCAGGGGAACAGCGACCCGGTCCACCAGGTCCGGCACAATGCGCGAACTCTTCGTCCCCTGGGTGTTCGCATGAAACGTTTCTTTGCCTTCAGCGCTGTGTGGCTCTCCGTCGTCCTCACGGGATGCGCGACAGGCCCGAAAACCTTGGCGCCCGATGTGGCCTCCGGCATCCAGCGGTTGGCGGTGGTTTCCGCCACCGGTGGCGAATTCATCCGAAAGTACGTCGGCGTGACCGTGTTCGGCAACGAGCTCGATAAGAAGAACATCACCGACTGGCAGCTCGACAAGGCCTATGAAGAGCAGATGGCCGCTGCCGCTCGACAGGTGTTCAACGCGACCGTGGTTCAAGTCGACTACCCCGTCGCCGATTTCGCGCGCGTCAACGATCTCAAGACGGGCTGGGATGTGCCGGCCAATTGGGGTCCGCATTGGGATTCGATAGAAGCGCCTGTTCAGCAATTGTGCGCATCGCACAAGCTGGATGCGGTGCTCGTGGCGGCGCGGCAGAAATCGGCCGATCCGTTCAGCCAGACTAACCAGTTCGTGTACGGCGCCGGCGTCTATACCGCGCGCAGGGCCCCGGCCATGCTGCATTTGCTGACCTCGGTGTCCCTGATGGACTGCAAGACGGGCAAGACCTTGGCGTTTCAATGGCTGCACGAAAGCACGACGGGTCGGTGGAACCGGCCGGTGGCCACGCCGCTGCCCGAGGAACTGGCGCGCACTCCGATCGCGCAATGGACGCCCGAGATGGAGGCGCGCCTGCGCGAGGACCTGCTGGCACTGCCCAAGGACGCGTGGTTGCTGACCTTGCGCTCAATGGTGAGCGTGAAGTAATTTCGCGCTCCATCGTCCTCGATCTCAGCGCCGTCCGGGCCATTCGGTGCCGCCCTCGCCCTCGAACACCGCGCGCAGCAGGTTGCCATCCTGAGAGGCCAGGGTGAGCAGACCCCAGATCACCAGCCAGGGACTGGCGTTGCTGGCTTGCATGCCGCTGTCCCACCACCAGGCGAAGCCGCCCGACAGCGCGAACAGCGCCCCAGCAGCAGAAACACCACCATTCACACCACCCGCACGGCATCGCTGTTGGATGGGCTCAGCACGGTGAACCACGCGGCGAGCGCGGTGATGAATGCCACAAACGCCATGTGAACGTCCTTTCTGAACGCGATGGTGGTGTGGTGTGCCACCGGGAGCACCTTGAAAACCCCGTCATCCGACCCCATTACACTGGCTGCCTCCCCATACCCCCGCCTTCCTTCCTATGGTCCCGCACCTCGTCACCGCCCTGACCGGCCCCATCAACGAGCTCGAACAGCGCATCCTGGAGTCCACCCCGGTGATCGAGCGCTGGTTCCGCCTGGAGTGGATGGAACACACCCCGCCTTTCTACAGCTCGGTCGACGTGCGCAACGCCGGCTTCAAGCTGGCGCCGGTGGATACCAACCTGTACCCCGGCGGCTGGAACCACCTCACGCCCGAGATGCTGCCGCTGGCCGTGCAGGCAGCGATGGCGGCGATTGAGAAAATCTGCCCCGAGGCCAAGAACCTGCTACTGGTGCCCGAGAACACCACCGACACCTTCTACCTCAGCAACCTCGCACAACTGCAGCGCATCTTCTACATGGCCGGGCTCAACGTGCGCCTGGGCTCGCTCTCCAACGACATCAAGTCGCCCAAGACGATCGAGCTGCCCGGCGGCGACAAGGTGGTGCTGGAGCCGCTGATCCGCAGCAAGCGCCGCCTCGGCTTGAAGAACTTCGACCCCTGCACCATCCTGCTCAATAACGACTTGAGCGCGGGCGTGCCCGGCATTCTCGAAGACCTGCACGAACAGTACCTGCTGCCGCCCCTGCACGGGGGCTGGCCCACACGGCGCAAGAGCCACCATTTCAAGGCCTACGAAGAGGTGTCCAAGCGCTTTGGCAAGCTGCTGGGCATGGACCCCTGGTTGATCAACCCCATGTTCAACCAGTGCGGGCAGGTGGATTTCAACGCCGATGAAGGCCTGGAATGCCTGCGCAGCAATACCGATGCGCTGCTCGGCAAGATCCGCCGCAAGTACAAGGAATACGGCATCAACGAAAAGCCATTCGTGGTCGTGAAGGCCGACAACGGCACCGGCGGCATGGGCATCATGACGGTGCGTGATGCCAAGGACATCGACAACCTGTCGGACAAGACCAAGGCGCGCATGGCGGTGGGGCAGGCCGGCCAGGAGGTGCACGAGGTCATCATCCAGGAAGGCGTGCTGACCAACGAGCGCATCAACAGCGCGGTGGCCGAGCCGGTGGTCTACATGATGGACCGCTACGTGGTGGGTGGCTTCTACCGCGTGCACGCCACGCGCGGCGTCGATGAAAACCTCAATGCTCCCGGTTCCGGCTATGTGCCGTTGGCCTTCGAGCAGAGTGCCCAACTGCCGCAGCCCGGGCAGAAGCCCGGCGCCAGCGTGCCCAACCGTTTCTACATGTACGGTGTGATCGGCCGCCTGGCCATGCTCTCGGCCAGCTACGAGCTGGAAGCCACCGACCCGGACGCCGAGGTCTACGAGTAAGTTGCTGCAGTGCAACATTTGCGGCAAGCGGTGCGCTGAGCCGACAGACAAGGTGCCTTTGGCAGGCGCACAATTGCGTTCCCTCGACAACTGAACCCCGCGCTCTCAGGCGGGGTTTGTTTTGTGTCTGCAGATTCCAAATCGTCCTTGGCGGCGCTCACCCTGGGCGCCATTGGCGTGGTCTATGGCGACATCGGCACCAGCGTGCTGTACGCCGTCAAAGAGATCTTCGGCTCCGGCCACGTGCCCTTCACGCATGCGAATGTCTACGGCATCCTGTCCATCCTGTTCTGGACGCTGACCGTCATCGTTTCGCTCAAGTACGTGGTGCTCGTGCTGCGTGCCGACAACAACGGCGAGGGGGGACTGATCGCCATGCTCGCGCTGGCCTCCACCGCGGTGAAGGACAAACCCGCACTGCGCCAGCTCCTGCTGGCCATTGGCATCTTCGGCACCTCGCTCTTCTATGGCGATGGCGTCATCACCCCCGCGATCTCGGTGCTCTCGGCGGTGGAAGGCCTGGAGGTGATCTCGTCGCACTTCCGGCACTACGTCGTGCCCACCACCTTGCTGGTGCTGTTCGTGCTGTTCGCGGTGCAAAAGCGCGGCACCAGCGGCATCGGGCGCTTCTTCGGCCCGATCACCTTGACCTGGTTCCTCACCATCGCCGCGCTCGGCGTGGCGCAGATCATCGGCCACCCCGAAATCCTCGGCGCGCTCAGCCCCTTGCATGCGCTGCGCTTCATGTGGCTGTTTCCCGGCATCTCCTTCATCATCCTGGGCGCGGTGGTGTTGTGCGTCACGGGCGCCGAAGCGCTCTATGCCGACCTTGGCCACTTCGGCAAGCGGCCGATCCGCCTGGCCTGGTTCCTGATCGTCATGCCCTGCCTCACGCTGAACTACTTCGGCCAGGGCGCGCTTCTGCTGGCCGACCCGGCGGCGGTGAAGAACCCGTTCTTCAACATGGCGCCCGAGTGGATGCTGCTGCCGCTGGTGGGTCTGGCCACCATGGCCGCGGTGATCGCATCACAGGCTCTGATCACGGGCGCCTTCAGCGTGACCAAGCAGGCCATCCAGCTCGGCTATCTGCCGCGCCTGAAGGTGCTGCACACCAGCGTGCGGCACACCGGCCAGATCTACATGCCCTTCGTCAACTGGGGCCTGTTCACCGCCATCGTGTTGGCGGTGGTCATGTTCAAGTCGTCCAGCAACCTCGCGGCCGCTTACGGCATCGCGGTCACGCTGGACATGCTGATCACCACCGTGCTTACGTTCTTCGTGATCCGCTACAGCTGGAAGTACCCGCTGGGCGTGTGCATTGCAGCTACCGGCTTCTTCTTCCTCATCGATCTGGCTTTCTTCAGCTCCAACCTGCTCAAGCTGTTGGCCGGCGGCTGGTTCCCGCTGTTCATCGGTGGGGCGGTGTTCACGCTCATGATGACCTGGAAGCGTGGCCGCGAGCTGATGCTGGAGAAGCAACACGCCGAGTCGATCGAACTCAACACCTTCCTCGATGCCCTCTTCGTCGCACCGCCTGCGCGCGTGGAAGGCACGGCGGTGTTCCTCACCGCCGACGTCGGCACCGTGCCCAATGCCATGCTGCACAACCTCAAGCACAACAAGGTGCTGCACGCGCAGAACCTGTTCGTCACCGTGCGCGCGCACGAAGTGCCCTGGATCGGCCTGAACAAGCGGCTGGAGATCGATGCCTTGGGGCACGACTGCTGGCAGGTCATCGTGCACTACGGCTTCAAGAACGACCAGGACCTGCCCGAGGCTCTCTCGGCCCTGCGTGGTCGGGGCTGCGAAGTAGGCCCCATGACCACCAGCTACTTTCTCTCGCGCGATGTCGTCGTGCCCACCATCGGCAGCGGCATGGCGCCGTGGCGCGAAAAGCTCTTCGCCCAGATGCACCACAACGCCAGTGCCGCCGCCGAGTTCCTGAACCTGCCGAGCAATGCGGTGATTGAGCTCGGTTCGAAGGTCGAGATCTAAGGTTCTGGACTTCTCCCCAAAATACCGCAAACAAAGTATTGAGATGAATCGAAGGCCGCAGAACAATCTGCGGCTTTTGGTTTTCAGTCTTGGTTTGAAAAGGGGAGGGACGCATGGCGTCGAAAGAATCGCGGGGAATGGTGCGCCGTGCGGTGGCGTGCCGGGTGTTGTGGGGTGCCGTGGGGGTCGCGTTGTGGGGCGCGGCGCACGCCCAGCGTCTGCCGCAGGACGAACAGCCTTGCCACGTCATCCATGAGCTGCAACTGAACGGCCCCGAGGCGCAGCGCTTCGCCTGGGTGCTGGACCACCTGAACGGCGTCGATGGTCTTAACAGTCCTTTGCCGCGCTGCCTCGGCGAGCAAGGCATTGGTGTGCTGGCGCAGCGCGCGCAAGCGGCCTTGAGCGAACAGGGCTTCGTCACCAGCCGCGTGATGGTGGAGCCCCAGAACCTGGCACAGGGAAGACTCGTGTTCACGCTCATCCCCGGGCGCATTCGACACATCCGCTATGCCGACCCTCGGGCGGCCAGCGCCCCGTCATGGCGGGCGGCATGGTCCGCGCGTCCCGGGGATGTGCTCAACCTGCGAGACATCGAGCAGGCGTTGGACAACTTCAACCGCGTGCCGAGCGCCGATGTCGACATTCGAATCGAATCCGCGGGCTCGTCGAACGACAGCGACCTGGTCATTCGCTGGCGCCAGCCGCGGCCGCTGCGCCTGAACCTGAGCCTGGACGACAGCGGCACGCACGGTACGGGTCGTTACCAGGCCAGCGCGACACTCAGCCTGGACAACCCCTTCGGCCTCAACGATCTGCTCAACCTGGGCACGCAAGGCGATCTGGGCGGCGGCGATCCGGGCCGGCGCGGCACCCACGGCAACGCATTGCACTATTCCCTGCCCTGGGGCAAATACCTGCTGGCCCTGGACCTGAACGAACACAGCTACTTGCAAAGCGTGGCGGGGCTTTCGCAGGACTATGTGTACCGTGGCCGCAGCGCTTCGCAGACGCTCATCGTGTCGCGGTTGCTGAACCGCAACGTGCTTCACACCACCACCTTGCAATGGCAGGGCTTCGCACGCCAGTCGCGCAATTTCATCGACGACACCGAGATCGAGGTGCAGCGCCGTCAGGTGGGCGGCTGGCAACTGGGTGTGGAGCACCGCGCTCTGGTGAACCGCGGCACGCTCGACCTGGGTCTGCATGTCCGGCGCGGCACCGGTGCGTTGGGAGCCCTGGCCGCGCCTGAAGAAGCCTTTGGCGAAGGAACCTCCCGCTTCGCGCTCGTGCAGGGTGACGCGCGTTGGCAGTTTCCTTTTCGCCTGGGCGCACGTGCCTGGCATTACAGCGGCCAATGGCGAGGTCAGATCAACAGAACGCCGCTGTCGCCGCAGGAGCGCTTTGCCATCGGCGGGCGCACCAGCGTGCGGGGGTTCGATGGCGAATACAACCTGAGCGCCGAGCGCGGATGGTTCTTGCGCAATGAACTTGCCACCCCCCTGGGTACGAGCGGACACGGCGCCTTCATCGGACTGGACCACGGCGAGGTGAGCGGCCCGTCGGCGGATTTCCTGGTGGGCAAGCGCCTCACCGGCGCCGTTCTGGGCCTTCGAGGCGGCGTGGGACCGGCGCAGTACGAGGTCTTCGCCGGTTGGCCGCTGCACAAGCCCGAGGGCTTTCGCACGGCCCATATGACGGTTGGCTTCTGGCTCGCCGCCAGTTTCTGACCTGTCGGTCCGCGCGCATCTGACCGCACAAAGGCCAGGCCTGGGTCTTGTGCGTTTGCCGCCACAGGCCGTGCCTTTGACCGATTTACTTTGACGCCGACGCTTGTTGTGATCTCGCCCGGTCACCACAAGCACTTCCAGGGAGTCCTTCATGAACAAGCACCACCGGCGCGCAGCCGTTGCCACGGCCACGGGTCTTTGCAGCCTGCTGGTCATCGTCTGCGCCCAAGCCCAGATCGTGGCCGATCCCAACGCTCCGGGTCGCCAGCGCCCCACGGTATTGAGCGCCCCCAACGGCGTGCCCCTGGTGAACATCCAGACCCCGAGCGCCGCCGGTGTTTCCCGCAACACCTACCGCCAGTTCGACGTGAATGGCCAGGGCGCCATCCTCAACAACAGCCGCACCAACGTTCAAACCCAACTCGGCGGCTGGGTACCCGGCAACCCGTGGCTGGCCACAGGTGGTGCGCGGATCATCCTCAACGAAGTCAACAGCACCAACCCCTCGTACCTCAAAGGCCCGATCGAAGTCGCTGGCCAGCGCGCTGAGGTGATTGTTGCCAACCCCGCAGGCATCCAGGTCAACGGAGGCAGCTTCATCAACGCCTCGGCCGTCACGCTCACCACCGGCACCCCGGTGATGAACAGCGGTTCGCTGGAGTCCTTCCGCGTGCGCGGTGGCCAGATCAACGTCGACGGGCTGGGGCTGGACATGCGCGGTGCCAGCCACGCCGCCATCCTGGCGCGCGCCATCGAAGTCAACGCCGCCATCTGGGCCCAGTACCTGAGCGTGGTGGGCGGTGCGGCCGAGGTGCGCGTCAGACAAGGCTCGGCCACCACTACCCCGGAAGTTTCTGCCACCCCCATCGCCCCCGACCCCCAAGCCCCCGGCATCCCCAAACCCGTCTTCTGGCTCGACACGGCCGCCATCGGTGGCATGTACGCCGGCAAGATCTTCCTGGTGGGCAGCGAAGACGGCCTGGGCGTGAACCACCGCGGCACCCTCGCCAGCCAGGGCCAACTCACCCTGCTGCCCAACGGCCAGCTCATCAACCAGGGACGGATCTATGGGCAGGACGTCCAGATCGGCAACGCCAGCGAGGTGCGCAACCAGGAAGGCGGCGTCATCGCCGCGCGCGAGAGCCTGAACATCCAGGCCGCTCAGATCCACAACACCGAAGGCGCCGAACTCCTGAGCCTGGGCAAGATGGCGCTCACCGCCACCGAGCGCATCGAGAATCGCTCAGCGCGCATCGAAGCACAGGGTGATCTGGCCATCACCACCCCGGTCCTGGTCAACGCCAACGACCACTTCAAGACCGAGCTCGTGGCCCAGCCCGGCCAGCGCTACCTGCGCCTGAGGCACCAGGGGGTGGACTACAAGGCCGAAGAACTGGGGATGAACTTCGACCGGCTGGACCGGTACGAGGACAAATCCGAATGGCAGGTGCTGCTGCCCTCGGGGGACTACCCCTTCAGCCAATACCCGGCACTGGCCGCGCAGTGGGCCGCTCCCCTGGGGGGCTGGAGCGGCAGCTTCCAGCTCGAAGCCAGCCGTACCGAAGAGCCCTGCCCGGGCTCGGACTGCAACCCGACCTATCGGGACACCTACGCACCCGAGCACCCGATCTGGCAACGCCTGGGTGTGGCACCGTTCGGCCCGCCGCCCGAGCCGCCACCCCAGGGCGGCTCCGAAGACCCGGCCTGGCAGCAGCAGATGGCGCAGTACAACGCGCACAAGCGCGCACAACAAGACGCGCTGGACCAGAAGATCGGCGCCTACAACGCCAGTGTGGCCGCGCGCACCCTGGTCGACTGGGTGGTGATCGATGCGCAGAGCACGGACTTCAACCCGCGTGTGGTGCGCAGCGCGCCGGGGCAGATCGTCTCGGGTGGGGACATGGCCCTCAACGCCAACACCCAACTGCTCAACCACAACAGCGAGATCATGGCTGGCGGGGCCTTGAAGGTGCAAGGGGCCAGTTTGGAGAACCGGGGCAGCGAGGTACTCGCGCGCACCGA